>NZ_JADPRX010000010.1:0-99745 GCF_017347125.1 Sporosarcina sp. E16_3 | reverse complement strand
CTCGACTTGCATGTATTAGGCATGCCGCCAGCGTTCGTCCTGAGCCAGGATCAAACTCTCCATAATAGAAGAAAATGAATAGCTCATTTCTTGCTGACTTGAATCCGAAGATTCTTGTGTGTGTTTCTTTTCAACCAACCGAAGTTAGTTTAATTGGAAACGTTTTGCTCAAGTGCGTTAGCACTCTCGCTGTATTTCATTGATGTTTTGCTGTTCAGTTTTCAAGGTTCATTTGGAGAGGAGTTATGTTTCGTTCCTCACTTATTCGTTGTCGTTGTTTCGGTGACAACTTTTATATCATAACATTTCGTGCATTTTGTGTCAACAACTAATTTCAATTTCTTTTCCCAACTTTTATTTCATCTCTCAAGCGGCTATTTGCTTTGCCTCCCAAGCGACAAGAATTATAATAACATGCTCCACACTCTTTTGTCAACTAGATTAATAGGACGAATTTAAATCGCCCTATTACCCTGTTGCCAGTCATACTACTCTATAGTCCCTGTGGAAGATCAATTCATTTTTCGAATCACTCTGAACCACGAGAATGAATCCTTTATCAATCAGAAATTCAATAAACACTTCAAGGTCAATTGAATACATGCTGATCTCTTCGTGTTCATGTAATTCCTGAATCGTCCATAGCTCTTGAGTCGCCATGACGTCTCTAATATGACGCGCACCATCAGCTGTCCGATTATGAATGAAAAATTCACTCGCAAGAAACAATAGTTCTAATCTTTTTTCTAAAGGCTCATCACTCATAATCAGTTCTTCATATAGTTTATAAATTGCCGGGTCGACCTTTTTCACCTGGGACCATACCATCACTTCTGGAATTAATCCGTTTTCAATAACCGCAAGCCTCGCAAGATGATGAAGAGATTTAACTACGTGATGATAAGCATCCATGTAGTTTTCTTCTTCAAAAAACTTTTTACCTTCCATATATCCTCTTACAAGTTTCGAAAACTCTAGGCCCATTTTTATATCCCGTCCACCAAAAGGATACTCCTGCAATTCCATTCTAAGTCTTTCAACGAACTCATTTCGATCGAAGTAGACCTTTCCGTAATATAACCAATCTACAACTTTCCGCTTTGAACCAAGAACTAACCACTTCCGCAATTGCTTCTCACTAATTATATGCATTGCAGCTTTCTCATTTCCGTCTGTGTAATGTTTCGTAAAGACAGGGATTTCATCGTCGGCGGTAATGATGAGGAGGATTGCATCGAATGTATCTGTAATCGGATCCTCTTTCCCTCTCTTTTCTACAAGAATGACACCAAGTGTCTCCGGAAAACTTGCCCGCTCCTGATAAATTGGTCTTAATACTTGTTCCACTAACACACCTCCCTGCCATTTCCTTTCGACGAAGAGGCTAGGATATCCTTTATTAAGAAGGTTAAATAACGTAGAAAACAAAATATATGATATAGTAATTGAGGATATATCAAGGAGGTACGTTGGATGAAACCCTATAAAAATAAGATAAATAGGATCCGGTCATTCGCCCTTGCTTTAGTATTTGCCGGGGTCGTCATTATGTATATCGGGATTTTCTTCAGGAAATACGAGATTGTTATGCTCATATTCATGTTTCTTGGCGTTCTTGCCATCCTAAGCAGTACGATTGTTTATGCTTGGATTGGATCTCTATCCACGCGAGCCACTCAAATCGTCTGTCCTAGTTGTGGCAAACATACGAAAATGCTCGGACGCGTCGACATGTGCGGGCATTGCCGAGAACCACTCACACTTGACCCTTCATTAGAAGGTAAAGAGTTTGACGAATCTTATAATAGAACGAAGAGCAAAACTACTGCAGTAAAAGAGAATTCGAAGGAATAAAAAAAGCGTCCGATACAACCTTCACTGGAAGGAGTATCGGACGCTTTTTTTATTTAGTATTCGCTACGCCTGAAACACATGACGGACATGTACCATATACTTCTAGACGGTGTGAATTCACTTTGAATCCTGTTACATGAGCAGCTAAGCGCTCAACCTCTTCTAGTCCTGGATGATGAAAATCAACAATCGTTCCGCATTCGTCACAGATGATATGATAGTGATCGTGAGTCACAAAATCAAAACGGCTTGAAGCATCTCCATACGTAAGTTCCTTAATGAGTCCCGCATTTCGGAACACACGAAGATTATTATATACTGTTGCAACGCTCATGTTAGGAAAATCACCTTCGAGTGCTTTATATATATCATCGGCCGTTGGATGTGACTCAGAAGAGATAAGATACTCTAAAATCGCATGTCTTTGCGGCGTAATTCTGACACCACTTTTTTTCAATGTGTCCAGCGCGCCTTTCAATCTAACTTCTGACATCGCTATGCACCTCTATCCATAAAGATTCTCACTTTATAATTATTATCATTAGTGTACTTAAAACAGGGTGCATATGTCAACTAAATCGCTGTTCGAACCGCATCAGTTTTGTCTATTCATATAGTTCCAATTTAGTAGCCAAGATCCATGTCAATCAAGTTCAGCAGATCTCGCTTGCCCTGTTGCCACTTGCCCAGGTTTTCTTCGAAAATAACGAGGGCCCTTTCAACATACTTCCCGGAAAGACTTGAAACATGTGGTGATACCGTACAATTTCCAAGTGACCATAGTTCATTATCAGCAGGTAGCGGCTCTACTTCAAATACATCGAGCACCGCATGCCTGATTTCATTACTTTTCAATGCAGCTATCAGGATTGGTTCAGCAAACAGGTCTCCTCGACCGAAGTTCATGAAAACCGCGTTATCCTTCATGGCCTTGAAATACCCTTCAGTTAGTAACCCTTTTGTTTCTGGCGTGCTTGGTAAAACAGAAATAATAAAGTCTGCTTCACCCACTCTATCTAGTAAAGCTTCAAACTTTATAGTCTCGTCCATCGATTCACATGCCCTACCCGATCTGTTACAACCAATTGTCGTAACACCAAACGCTTGAAGTAAGCGCCCTATTTCAGAACCAATTGCGCCAGGTCCTAAAATAAGTGCGGTCGACCCCTTTAATTCAATGGAACCTACTTTCCGATTCCATTCATTTGATCGTTGCCTTTCGTCAATAAGCGGTAATGACCGCTGCAATGATAATATATGTGCGAGAACGGATTCCGCCATCGGTGTTTTATGAATACCACGCACATTTGACATGATGATGTTGCGCTCAGCTATTTCAGCAAGCGGCATTTTTTCAACGCCCGCCGACGCAACCATAATCCATTTCAACGCTTTCGCTTTGTCGAGTAGTGCAGCGTCTACATCACCGCCATATGTCACGATAATTGATGCTGTTTGGATTTCTATGTCTGCCGGCTTTTTATTGAAATGAAATGTCACTTCAGGGAACTTTGTAACTAGCCCCTGTTCTTGATGTTTCTTCATATCAAATGTAAATAGTACTTCCATTACTCATTCCCCTCTCAAGGCTTCGTTAGTTGCTCTAGTGTCGCAAGCGCTTCTTCTATATGCCCTTTCACTTTCACTTTTCGCCATTCCTTAACGACCGTCCCCGTTGGATCAATCAAAAATGTCGAACGCTCAATACCCATATACTCCTTACCGAACATCTTCTTCAACTTCCAAACAGCATATTTTTCTGCAACTGTGTGTTCTTCATCAACAAGAAGGGAAAATGGCAATCCGTGTTTTCCTATGAATTTCTCATGTGACGCTGCGCCGTCCGGGCTCACCCCAAGAACTACTGCATTCAACTTGCTGAAGTCTTCATACGCATCGCGGAAATCGCAAGCTTGTGTCGTGCATCCAGGCGTTGAATCTTTCGGATAAAAATAAAGAACAACATACTTTTCACCCGCGTAGTCTTTTAATGAAATCATTTCATCGTTCTCATTTGGCAATGTAAACTCCGGTGCCTGCATACCTTCAAGTGTCGTCATTTTCCATTCCTCCAATATATTCTTTCCTTAATCGTACAGAATGCGTCCTTTAGTTTCAAATTCTTTGGCTATCTGCTTCATTTTGTTTAGAATAGAGAGGGTAATGAATTGAACGGGGGAATTGAAATGATAAGAACGAATTCGGAGTTAATCTATAATGAAGCTTGCGAGCATATCGTAGGAGGGGTAAATAGTCCATCACGCGGATACCATGCAGTTGGCGGCGGTGCTCCTACGGTAATGGAACGCGCAGAAGGTGCTTACTTCTGGGATGTTGACGGCAATAAATATATCGACTATCTTGCTGCATATGGACCAATCATTACGGGGCATGCCCATCCACATATCACTGAAGCAATCGTTAAAGCAGCGCAAACAGGTCTGTTATACGGGACACCTACTCGACATGAAGTGAAGTTTGCAAAAATGTTGAAGGAAGCAATGCCTAGAATGGATAAAGTACGCTTTGTAAACTCTGGGACAGAAGCTGTCATGACGACAATTCGAGTTTCCCGTGCCTATACAGGGCGAACAAAAATCATGAAATTCGCGGGCTGCTACCATGGTCATTCGGATCTTGTACTTGTTGCAGCAGGTTCCGGCCCCGCAACATTAGGTACCCCCGATTCAGCAGGTGTACCAGAATCGATTGCTAAAGAAGTGATTACGATTCCATTTAACGATCCTGATGCTTATATAGAAGCAATGGAAAAATGGGGCGATCAAATTGCATGTATTCTAGTCGAGCCTATCGTTGGGAACTTCGGCATTGTTGAACCAAAAGAAGGGTTCCTTCCACTCGTCCACGATATCGCAGCCGAAAAAGGCGCTTTGATTGTTTATGATGAAGTAATTACTGCATTCCGTTTTCACTACGGAGGCGCACAGGATTTGCTCGGATTAACACCAGATCTTACTGCATTCGGAAAAATAATTGGCGGCGGCTTACCAATTGGCGGTTACGGTGGAAAAAAAGAGATTATGGAACAAGTCGCTCCACTAGGACCTGCTTATCAAGCAGGGACAATGGCAGGGAATCCAGCTTCGATGTTAGCAGGAATTGCTCTTCTTGAAGTTCTTCAAACGCCTGGTATTTATGAAGAAATGGACCGTCTAGGCGCTATCCTTGAAGAGGGAATTGTGAAATCTGCAAAAGAGCACGGAATTACATTAACGACAAACCGTCTTGGGGGAGCCCTTACGCTATTCTTCACAGACGTAAAAGTAGAAAACTACGAACAGGCTGAAGCTACAGACGGCAATGTGTTCGCCAAGTTCTTTAAACTGATGTTGAAAAATGGTATTAATCTTGCACCTTCGAAGTATGAAGCGTGGTTTTTAACAACCGCCCATACTGAAAAAGATATTATGGATACACTTGTTGCAGTCGATCATTCATTCAAAGAGCTTGCGGCTTCTATAAACGGTTGACCGCACCGCATAGTTAAGGTAAAGTAGCGAAAAACAACTTTAACTTCATTTAGCGGAAGCCCTCCACTATTATAAAGTGATAGGAATTTGCAAAATAGGCATACAACTTGGTAGGGGGAAAACTCTAGCTAAATGAAGTTACAGTCTCCGACGGATGACACAGACTTTTAAGTGGAATTTATCGGGCAGGCTTGGTAAAAGTCTGGGCGCAAATACGCCAAGGCGTATTTGATTAGAAAGGATAAAACCCTATGATACTTGGTGCCCGCATTTTTAAAACGGGCATTGCGATAGTGTTCGCATTGTTCCTAGCAGAGCTTTTACAAATGCCGCATCCATTATTTGCGGGAATCGCGGCTATTTTTGCCATTCAACCTTCTATCTATAGATCCTATTTAACAATTATCGAACAGATTCAAGGTAATGTGATAGGTGCAGTCGTTGCGGTTTTATTTGTTCTGTTATTCGGTAATCAGCTTGTCTTTATAGGACTTGCCGCAGTCATCATTATTTTAATCATGATTAAATTGGGTCTTGAAAAATCAATTTCGATGGCGCTTGTGGTGATGATCGCCATAATGGAAATCAAAGGCGATGAGTTCCTGTCATTTGCATTGCTCAGATTTTTGACGATGATTATCGGTATTCTTGCTGCTTTCGTTGTGAACTTGCTGTTCATGCCACCGAAATATGAAACAAAATTATTTGAGTCCATCCACCAAGCACAAGACGAGATCATTCGTTGGACCCGCCTTGCTGGAAGACAGGCGTCCGATCACATAGCAACAAAAAAGTCACTGACGAAATCGAAGGAACGCCTTTCCCAAGTGGACCAGCTTTACACACTGTTTAAAGAGGAACGTAGCTACTTCAGAAAGAATACTAGAAACAAAGCGAGGAAACTTGTCGTTTATAGACAAATGGTTGCTACTTCAAAGAGTAGTTACGATGTGTTAAAAAGGCTTCATCAGTTTGAAAATGAACTGATTGATTTGCCGGAGCATTTCCGAATGATGGTACAGGAACGTTTGGATTCCTTGCTTACTTACCACGAACAGCTCCATTTGAAGTTCGTTGGAAAGCTTAAGTCTGACATTGTAAGCATGAGTCCAAATGACGAATATATTCAGCGCCATGAAGTAATGGAGATATTCGCAAAGGAAATCGCGCTTACAAAGGAAGAAGAGGAGTTTTCCGCCTATCATCTTCTTCATATCCTATCGTCTATCTTTAATTATGAAGAACAACTTGAACACTTTGACAAACTGATTATCCTATTTCAGAAGTATCATAATAACAAAGTGAACACGAAATTAAGCGAAGAAATCTATTAATAAAACGTCCTCCCCCCCGGTGAAATCATCGGAGTGTAGGACGTTTTTTCTTAGCTCTTCATTTTAGGATCGAGTGCATCGCGTAAACCATCACCCATTAAGTTAAAGCCCAGTACGGTAAGCATAATTGCGATACCCGGGAAAATCATTGTCCACGGGGCTGAATGAAGGAAGTTTTTTGAATCCGCTAACATTTTCCCCCACTCCGGCATCGGCGCTTGTGCACCAAGTCCCAAAAACCCGAGTGCTGCTGCTTCAAGGATTGCCGTTGCAATCGCCAATGTTCCTTGAACAATTACAGGTGCCATAGAGTTCGGTAAGATGTGGGAAAACAGAATCCTCGCATCTTTCATTCCAATTCCTTTTGCAGCAGTAATATATTCATCTTCTTTTATACTCAATACCTTTGAACGTATGAGCCTCCCAAAGTTCGGCACATTAATAACTGCGATTGCAATAAGCGCATTTTGTAGATTCGGGCCAAGTACGGAAACAATTGCAATGGCCAATAAGATAGAAGGAAATGCCAGCATGACGTCGAATACACGTGAAATAATCGTATCAACCCATCTGCCGTAATATCCTGCTATGATACCAAGTGCACTTCCTACAACTACCGATCCGATAACAGAAAAGAAACCAACCCATAATGATATCCTGGCACCGTGGATAATTCGAGAAAGAATATCTCTTCCAAAATCATCTGTGCCAAGCCAATATTCACTGGAAGGAGGGAGAAGCCGATCCGATAAGTTTTGGTCGTTAATACCCTGTAGTCCAATGTTTGAGCCAAGAAAACCTTGTTCCGCTAGAAAACCGAATCCCGCCAGCAGGATAAAGAATAAAACAATTCCCATACCGGCAACTGCCACTTTACTCTTTTTAAAGCCATTCCAAGCTTCACGCCAAGGTCCTGCGGTTTTTACAATTTTATTTTTTGCGATTCCATCAGCTTTAGGTACAAATTCAGACATAAGTGCTTCCCCCTTCCTCAATCATATTTAATCCTCGGATCTATCAGACTATAGAGCAAGTCAACAAACAAGTTAATCATTACAAAGAAGAGTGCCACAATTAAAATTGATGACTGAATGACAGGATAATCTCGGTATCCAATGGCATCGTAAATATAACGTCCTACGCCAGGCCAAGCGAAAATTGTCTCTGTCAAAATCGCACCGCCAAGTAACATTCCCATTTGGAGTCCAATAATTGTTAAGACTGGAATGATAGCATTCTTAAGCGCATGCTTATAAACTACCCAAAACATTTTCTGCCCTTTTGCACGAGCGGTACGAATATAATCAGAACGCATTACTTCGAGCATACTTGAACGCGTCATCCGCGCGATAATTGCCATAGGAATTGTCGCCAGTGCCAGTCCAGGTAAAATAAGGTGACGGAAAACTTGCCATAACTGGTCAAAGCGTCCTTGGATAATTGTATCAAGTACATAAAGATTTGTTATGGCACTGATGGGATCTCGTACTTCCTCTCGCCCTCCAGTCGGTAACCATGGATTTTCTACAGCAAAAACCCATTGCCCCATAAGCCCCAACCAAAAGATAGGCATTGACACACCGACAAGTGCCAAAATCATCGCCGTATAATCAAACCAAGAATTTTGGAACCACGCCGAGATAATTCCCGCATTGATACCAATGATAACCGCAATAACAATGGCAAACAGTGCCAATTCAAACGTAGCTGCTAAATAAGGCCATATTTCATCTGATACAGGAGCCCGGGTTCTCATAGATTCACCCAGATCCCCTTTGAAAAGATCCCCCAAGTATTTGAAGTACTGTATATACCAAGGGTTATCAAGACCTAGCTTCACTGTCAGCGCTTCGACTGCCTCTTTGGTCGCTTGTTGTCCAAGTATCATCTGTGCGGGATTACCGGGGATTGCACGAATAATCATAAATACGAGAAACGTCATCCCAAGCAGGACAGGAATGAGCTGCAACATTCTTTTTCCAATGTAACTGAGCATAAGTTTTCACCTCTCCAACTCTACTATCCACCTATTATGTATTCATCTAACGAAAGGAAAAAGGGAGAAATCCAAATGACCTCTCCCTTTCCATTCATTTACAACAACTTTTTTACTTGAATTCTACATTTGAAAGCAAATCTGACCCAGTTGGGTGTGGAACGAAACCTGATAGATTCTTAGCTCCTCCAAGAAGTGGAGTTGAGTGAGCCAGTGGTACCCAAGGAGCATCCTCATGAATAATAAGCTGTGCTTCTTTGTACAATTCATTTCGTTTCTCTTCATCGACTTCAGTTTGTGCCGCAATTAGAATGTCATGGAGTTTATCATTAGCATAATACGTATAATTGTTACTTCCAATAGTATCTTTGTCGAGAAGGGTATATAGGAAGTTATCCGCATCCCCGTTATCCCCAGTCCAGCCGAGCATAAACGCATCTGCATCCCCTTTACTTGCAAGGTCAAGATAAGTTGCCCATTCATGAGAAACGATTTTCGCAGTAATCCCTATATCCGCAAGGTTTTTCTGAATGACTTCAGCAACTTTTTTACCATCTGGCATATATGGACGTGGAACCGGCATTGCCCATAGGTCCATCTCGAAACCGTCTTCAAGTCCTACAGATTTCAGAAGTTCTTTCGCTTTTTCAGGATTGTATTCATAACCTTCTACATCTTCGTTATAGCCTGAAATGGATGGCGGCATCGGATTTTTTGCGACATTCGCACGTCCTTCGAAGAATGAATCAATAATTGATTGTTTATCAATTGCATAGTTAATCGCTTGACGCACTTCTTTTTTATCGAAAGGAGGGCGCGTTACTGTAAGACCTAAATAACCTACGTTCATAGATGGACGTTCAAATAATTGAAGTTTTTCATTGTCTTCGATTGATTTGCCGTCTGATGGATTAATGCCATCTGCAAGATCGATACCCCCAGCCATCAATGCATTCAAACGTGCAGAGTTGTCAGGAAATGACTGGAAGATGATTTTTTTAAGTTTTGGTAGTCCTTCATCCCAATAATCATCGAATTTTTCAATTGTGATAGTTTCATTTGGTTTCCATTCGACGAACTTGAATGGACCTGTACCTACTGGGTTTCTTTCGAATTGATCGTCGCCTAATTCAAATGCAGTTGGGCTTGCAATTGCAAACATACTCATTGCAATATTTTTAAGGAATGGCGCTTGTGAACGTGTTAATTTAATTAAGACTGTATTTTCACCGTCTGCTGTAACTGAATCAATAACGTGTCCTTCATCACCTTTGAAACCACCGAACATTGAGCTGTAATATGGGAATTTTTCTGCATCACCATTTGCCCATCGCTCGAAGTTTTTAACGACCGCATCAGCATTGAAGTCAGTTCCATCATGGAATTTGACGCCTTCGCGTAATTTGAACGTATACGTTAAACCGTCTTCACTTGGTTCCCATTCCGTTGCTAGTCCTGGGTTAATCGTCGTATCCTGCTCCCCAAAGTTCAGAAGCGTTTCGTAAAGGTTGACCGTAACTTTGAAGGATTCCCCTTCAGTTACCCTTGATGGATCAAGTGAAGTTGAATCTCCACCGCGTCCAAACACTAATGTATCTTGCACATTTTTACCGTCTTCAGTTTTTGTACCTTCAGTTTTAGTACCTTCTTTTTTACCGTCTTCCTTCTTACCATCGCCAGCATCTGACGAACAAGCGGCTAGCGCTGTCGAAAGAACGAGAAGCAACATTAGTACTAGTAAGCCTAACTTCTTTTTTCTCATATTGACCCCTCCAACTGTTTTATATCATTGTCTACCTGTTCACTGTAAAGATGACAGGCGACAGAATGACCGGAATCATGCTCAATGAGCCTAGGTGTAACTTTCGTGCAAATTTCCATCTTATACGGACAGCGCGTATGAAACGTGCAGCCGCTAGGAGGGTTTGCCGGGTTTGGAATATCCCCTTCAAGAAGAATCTGCTCTTTCTTGAAATCTGGATCAGGTACCGGAACCGCTGATAACAGCGCCTGCGTGTAGGGATGAAGCGGCTTCGCATAGAGCTGCTCACTGTCTGCCATTTCTACTATCTTCCCAAGATACATGACTCCAACGCGATCACTTATATGGCGAACAACCCCAAGATCGTGGGCAATAAAAATATAGGTGAGATTAAATTCCTTCTGCAAGTCTTGCATTAGATTTAACACCTGAGACTGAATTGACACATCAAGAGCCGAAACAGGCTCATCAGCAATTATCAGTTTCGGATTGGTCATAAGTGCCCGAGCAATTCCAATACGCTGCCGCTGTCCCCCGCTAAACTGGTGCGGATAGCGTTTAGCATGATAGGCGCTCAGACCCACAATTTCGAGAAATTCATGCACTTTCTTTTTCCGCTCTTTCGCATTAGCCATACCATGCACAATGAGCGGCTCTTCTAATATCTTTTCAATAGTATGACGCGGATTCAGAGATGCGTATGGATCTTGGAATACCATTTGGATATCACGTCTTGTTTTTCGCATTTCCTCCGTAGATAAGGACGTCAGATCTTTACCGTCAAACTCTACTTTTCCTTCGGTCGGTTCAAGAAGTCGCATGAGCATCCGTCCAGTTGTCGATTTACCGCATCCAGATTCACCAACTATGCCAAGTGTTTCGCCTTCATTCACGTAAAACGATACATCATCCACCGCTTTGACGTGGCCGACTGTTCTGCCAAGAATTCCTTTTTTAATAGGGAAATACTTTTTCAAACCTTCAACTTTCAATAAGGGCTTTGTTGTCATGCTGTTCCACCCCTTCTCTGTCGTATAGGAAACACCTAGTCTGGTGAACATCCGATGTTTCATATAGTTCAGGGTTTTCTGTTAGACAACGATCAAATGCAAACTCACACCTTGCCGCAAACCTGCACCCATGCTGAATCGAACCGGGTTTAGGCACGCTGCCTGGAATAGAATAGAGCCTATCCTTTTTGAAGCGCATATCGGGAACAGATTGAATTAGCCCTTTTGTATAGGGATGCTGTGGATCATCGAAGATCATCTTAACGGGTGCTTCTTCAATGATTTGCCCTGCGTACATGACAATTACACGTTCGCATGTTTCTGCAACGACACCCAAATCATGTGTGATAAGAAGAACAGCCGTATTTAATCTCGTATTTAATTCCCGCATTAACTTCAATATCTGCGCTTGAATCGTCACATCAAGAGCAGTGGTCGGTTCGTCAGCAATGAGTACTTTAGGATCACATACCAACGCCATTGCAATCATTACACGTTGACGCATTCCGCCCGACAATTGGTGTGGGTAGTCTCTCATCATTGCTTCCGCACGAGGCAAACCAACAAGTTTCAACATTTCAATTGCTTTTCCTTCAGCCTTTTTCTTAGACCAACCTTTTTCGTGGATCCGCACTGCTTCCGTCATTTGATTGCCAATTGAGAACAATGGATTCAGCGATGTCATCGGTTCTTGGAAAATCATTGCAATATCATTTCCCCGAATGCGCCGCATCTGTTTTTCATTCAAGGTTAGTAAGTCTTTATCTTCAAATAATATATTGCCTCCGACAACTTTCCCGGGAGGTTTTGGTACGAGCCCCATTATCGATAAGGATGTTACACTTTTTCCACAGCCGGATTCTCCGACAATTCCAAGGATTTCCCCTTCACGCAAGTGAAAGTCAATATGATCAACAGCCGGTATTTCCCCCGAATCAGTAAAAAAGGTCGTCTGTAAATCTTTTACTTGGAGGACAGTTTTCCTCTCATCCATCAGATCACCCTTTTTCTTAATCTATCAATTAATTATTTCCAAGTTTAATAGGTCGTCCTAATTATACGATTATACAGAATAAATGCAATACATTTTTTCCGTATAATCGTATAATGACAATGGCACATGCCAGATACTACAATCTATTAACAGTGAGAAATGTTATAATTTCTCGCTAAAAAAGCTATCCGACTAACCAGGGAATCCCCGGTTAATCGGATAGCTTTTCAATCTTCTATAGGTAATTTGAATTCTACTTCGGTTAGTACATCATACCCTGTTGCTTGTGGAGAAAAATGTAGTAAGTTTTTTGTCGCTCCGAAAAGTGATGTTGAATCGGCAGTAAATATGGAAGGTGCGTCTTCATAAATGTTTTCCATAAATGGACGTTCAACAAATTGTAAGTCGGCATCGTCGTCAACTTCCACTCTATCAGTTGGATTAATACTATCCGCTAAATCAATATCTCCCGCAATCAATGCATTCAAGCGTGCAGTATGATTAGGAATTGACTTGAAGCTGACTTTTTCAAGCTTCGGCAATCCTTCTTGCCAATACCCTTGGAATTTCACAACCACAATTGCTTCATTTTGTTTCCCCTCTACATATTGAAACGGTCCCGTACCGATAGGATTGCTCTCGAATTCTTCATTACTTTGTTCAAATACGGTCGGGCTAACAATCGAGAATGGACTCATCGTTAGGTTTTTTAAGAATGACGCTTGCGGGTGATTCAACTTGATTGTTATTTTATCATCGCTGTCAGTCGACACCGATTCAATAATACGACTGTCATCCCCTTTGAAACCATTGAATACCGAACCGTAGTAAGGAAACTCTTCTGCATTGCCGTTAGTCCAGCGCTCAAAGTTTTTCATGACCGCATCTGCATTAAAATCTGTATCGTCGTGGAATTTGACGTCTTTCCGCAACTGGAATGTGTACGTCAAACCGTCTTCACTAGACTCCCACTTCTCTGCTAATCCAGGAACTACCGTCGTGCCTTGCGCATTTAGATTTACAAGCGTCTCATACAGATTGACAGTAACATGGCTAGAATCCCCTTCTTTCAAATGCGCTGGATCTAGTGATGTGGAATTCCCGCTATGTCCGTAAACTAAGATTTTCTTTGCATTTTGTTGGACACTTTCATCATCCGAATCTGACGCTGAACATGCCCCAAGCATTGCCAAAAGGGCAACAATCATGATCAGGGTTATTGGCCCTAACTTTATCTTTTTCATAAAAATACCTCCAACTTTTTAATCTCCAAGTACTTGAACTTGGAACAAGCCATAGTAAATCCCTTGCAATGTCATCAATTGTTCATGTGTACCCATCTCTTTTAACTGCCCTGAATCAATGACGAAAATCTTATCTGCGTGCGTAATTGTCGATAAGCGGTGAGCAACAATGAGTGTCGTTCTTTCATTCGCAAGTCGTTCAAGCGACTCCTGAATGAGTGCTTCACTTTCAAGGTCAAGTGCGGATGTTGCTTCATCTAAGATAAGGAGTGGCGGATTTTTCAAGAAGACACGTGCAATCGCAATTCGCTGCTTCTGACCACCTGATAACTTCACGCCTCGTTCCCCTACTTTTGTATCGTAACCAAGCGGCAGCCCCTCTATGAAATCATGTGCATTCGCCGCTTTCGCAGCAGCAATCACTTCTTCATCTGTAGCATTCGATTTCCCCATCAAAATATTGCTCTTCACGGAATCACTAAACAAAATAGTATCTTGCAAAACAATTCCAATCTGCTCACGTAGCGATTTTATTTTGACGTCACGTAAATCATGACCATCTATACGCACAGCCCCGCCCGTCACATCATGGAACCTTGGAATCAAACCAACGATAGTCGATTTCCCACCGCCGCTCATGCCGACGAATGCGACTGTCTCTCCCGGCTTCACAGTGAAATTAATGCCATCCAAGATTGTTTCTCCATCTGCTTCATACGTAAAGCTCACATTATCGAACTCGATTTCCCCTACAATTGGAGGAAGTTCCGTTGCCCCGGGCTTATTCGTAATATCATACTCCTGTTCCATCAGATTAAAGACACGATCCATAGAAGCAAAAGATTGTGTTAGCGATGTTGAAGCATTAACCAGTCTTCGCAACGGGCTATAAACTCGGTCGATGTATGCGATGAACGCAACCATCGTACCAACAGACAAATCGTTGTTAATGACTTGATAACCTGCGTATGCAAGAACGAGAAGTGGTGCAACATCAGTAATCGTGTTTACGACTGCAAATGCTTTCGCATTCCACTTGGTGTGATCAATTGCTTTATCGAGGAAGTTGCCATTCGTTTTATCGAAACGCTGTTGTTCCTCTTCTTCAAGTGCAAAACTTTTTATGACACTTACACCCGAAACACGTTCATGCAGGTAGCTTTGCACATCCGCAAGTGCTTGGGATCGTTTCCCAGTCAATTCTCGTAGTTTTCCGAAAAAGTGTTTGACGCTGTACGCATAAAAGGGGAATGCCAGAAGCGTAACAAGCGTAAGTGGAACGTCCATCGTCAGCATGATGACAACTGCGATGATGATTGTCGCGAGGTCAAGCCAAACATTCATAAGCCCAATCATAACAAAGTTTTTCGTTTGCTCCACGTCATTTATAACCCGCGAAATGATTTCTCCAGCTCGTGTATTTGAATAGTAGCTGAGACTCAATTTTTGCAGATGCGAATACAGTTCTTTGCGGATATCGTACAAAATCTTATTACTCACATACTGGGCATAATATTGCCGGTAATATTCAACCGGTGGCCGGATGATAAAGAACACGAGAACTGTTCCGCCAAGCCAATAAAATAATTGCCTCGTCATTTCTGCCTTAGTGAGTGTATCCGATCCGATAATGTCATCGATTACTATTTTCATCAGCAGTGGAATGAATAACGGAATAGCGAATTTCACAATCCCAATAATTATCGTCAAAATAATTAGTCCGTTGTACGGCTTCACAAACTTCATATAGCGTTTTATACTATCACCCATCTTTTAACCTCCTACTATGAAAAGCGTAAGGCGCCGTTTAGCCCCGACAAGCGCTGGAAGGCTTGAAGATAAAGGCGGTCTTTGCCTTTTCGGCAAGACTGAAGCGTCTCGAGTAGAAAAAGCCTGCCGCAACTAATCGCGACCAGGCTTATCACTTACTTTTCTTGACCTGTTTGTAAAACTCATATCTGGAAGTCCATACTTCAATGAAATCAGAAGCGAACGGTCCCCTACGCTGTTTGATCCAGCCAAGCAAAGTATCCAAATTCTTCTTAAGTATCTGATCAATAACATCGGGATAACCCATCTGTTTCCTATGATCGTCATATTCATCCTCATCAAGGATCATATAACTCATATCTGGGAACACTTTCACGTCAAGGTCATAATCAATGTACTTCAATGATTTGTTATCATAAACGAAAGGTGAGCTCATGTTGATGTAATAATAAACACCATCTTCTCTTAACATGCAAATGATATTGAACCAGTGCTCAGCGTGAAAATAGCAAATGGAAGGCTCGCGTGTCAACCATGTGCGTCCGTCCGACTCTGTTACAAGCGTCCTTTCATTCGCACCGATGACAATATTACGCGTTCCTTTCAATACTACAGTTTCCTGCCAAACCCGATGAATTTTACCATTATGTTTATAACTATGTACTTGTATCGTTTCTCCTTCTTTAGCAATCGTCATGATTAACCCACCTTTTGGTTGCCGGAAAATTTCGAAGCCATTATTATTTCATCATTATACCAAGAGAACGGTACTATTTGAAACCTTTCAACTTTTATTTCCAATCATGACGTCAATTGTATGTAAAACAAAAGCGCAAGCGCCTGTTCAAAGGCGACAGGCATAAGACGGGCTGGCGAAGCGGTGTTCTTTGCCGCACAGCCGGACTGGCTTATGACCCGAGCCTTTAGGCGCTGGAGTCTGGACGTGGAATATCGTCTTTTGTAGGGTATCCACAGGGCGAGAATTTTATAGTTTCCAAGAAATAAAAAAACCGGCAGAAGCATAAAGCCTCTGCCGACCGGCGGTATCCATTTACTTATTTCGAACCGTTCTCGAACTGATTCGCGCGCTGTCCAGAAGCATTTCTTTTGTTTGCTTCGGATTGTTGGTTTTGTTTCCTAACTTGATTAACATCAGTTTCGGAACCAAACTCTTCAGTCATCGCATTTTGGTTTTGATTTTGGTTTTGCATTTTTTGCATTGATTGTTGGTTTTGTTTTCTAACCTGATTTACATCAGTTTCAGAAGCAAACTCCTCGTTCATTGCATTTTTGTTTTGTTTTTGTGATGCTTGGTTCTGTTTTCGTACTTGTTTCGCATCAGTTTGATTCGGGTTATTTTTGGTCAATGGATTTTCACCTCCGTACAACTATCATGTACAAGAAGGCATTTTTTATTCAATTGGAAGTTTTTACAGTAAAATCGAACGTCCACCGTCGACAATAATCGTCTGTCCGCGAATCATATCTGAATCAGCGGAGATTAGGAACATCGCCGCTTTCACCATGTCATCAATTTCAACCATACGACCCGCAGGTGTGTTAATACGCGCATCTTCTAGCAGTTCATCACGATTAGGGAAATGTTTCAGTGCTTCTGTATCAAGCGCGCCACCCGAAACGGTATTGACAGCGATTCCTAGTGGTGCAAGTTCAACAGCAAGATAACGTGTAAGCGATTCAATCGCCGCTTTGGAAACGCCTACCGTTGTGTAGTTTTCAAGGTAACGAATAGACCCAAGCGAACTGACTCCAAGGATTTTTCCGCCTTTATCCATTAGCCTTGCAGCTTCTTGTGCGCCAAATAGCATTGCTTTCGCATTGATGTTCATCGTCCAATCCCAGTGCGTTTCTTCTAGTTCCATAATCGGACGCAAAACACCCGATGCCGCATTTGAAACAAATACGTCTAAACGTCCGAATTCCTCTTTCACTTGTTCAAACATTGTACGAAGCTTTTTTACATCCCCAACATTTGCACGAATCATAATTGCTCTCCTGCCAAGTGCCTCAATTTCCTTCACTGTTTCTTCCGCGGCAGACCGGCTTCGCGCATAATTTACAACGATATCATAGCCTTGTTTTGCGAGCTCAATCGCAAGTGCTTTTCCTAGTCCCCTGGAACTCCCTGTCACCATTGCTACTTTATTTTCAGTCATCATTTAGTCCTCCTCGTTTAATCTCATCCCAAATTTTCAAAACAGGCACTGGTCTCGGCAGTGCTTCCACTTCTTCCTGCGTGAAAAACCGGTAACCTTCAGGAATCATATTTGTTTTTTCGATCCGTGCTCCGAAGCTTTTCATCTCCCAAGTTAAATGGGAAAAGATATGTTTGAAAGATAGTATATCAACGATATCCTTTAGTTCAATACCGAAATGTTCAATAGCCATTTCTTGTGGTGTCTTATCATCCGCCGGCTCGACCATTGGAAACTCCCACAAACTTGCAAGCAGACCTTTCGAAGGGCGTTGTCTTAATAGCCACTCACCTTGACTATTTTGAATCGCAAATGACGCAACAGGTATAATTTTCATTTTTGTTTTCTTCGTTTTCACAGGTAACTCCTCTTGCCTGCCTTCTTGGAAAGCTAAACAAAATTCTCGGACAGGACATAGAAGGCATTTCGGTTTCGGCGTACAGATTGTCGCGCCAAGCTCCATCAGCCCTTGATTGAACGAGGAAGGATCTTCTTTGTCGATTAAATCCATGACTACTGTTTCAAATATCTTTTTTGTACGCGGTATCGCAATATCTTCTTCTATTAGAAGCAGTCTCGAAATGACACGCATAACATTACCATCTACGGCATGCTCAGGAACACCGTATGCAATGCTGAGAACCGCCCCTGCAGTGTAAGGGCCAACGCCTTTCAACGTAGAAATCTCCGTTCGATTGGAAGGCACTTGTCCGCCATAATCTGATACGACTTCCCTTACACCTGCCTGTAAGTTCCTTGCCCGCGAATAATAACCGAGACCTTCCCACATTTTCAATAAATCGTTTTCTTCCGCTTCCGCAAGTACCTCCATCGTCGGGAAACTTGCGATAAACCGTTCATAATAAGGTATAACGGTATCTACTCTCGTTTGTTGAAGCATCACTTCGGAAACCCAAATGTAATAGGGATTCGATGTTCTTCTCCAAGGCAGGTCTCTCTTTTCACGACGATACCAGGAAAGAAGCGCCTCGCGGAATTCGTCTTTCTTCACTATTATTTGCATCATTTCCTCCTTATCGCATATGCTTATCATTGAGCATAAACGGGTAATGATATGTATAGGTCATTTAAAAAATCAATCAAATGCTTAGCACGACTGCTTAGGTAGAAGGAGTGATCATTTGGATACTGGAACACATATTGTCATGGGTGTAGCACTTGGCGGCCTCGCTCTGGCGGACCCTGTCGTCTTAACCGATAGTGCAACAATGAGCGCAGTCGTTGCAAGTGTTATTGTCGGCTCACTTATCCCGGATATCGATACCGTATTAAAATTAAGAAGTAACGCTGTCTACATACGGCATCACAGGGGGATTACACATTCTATTCCTGCGGTTTTATTATGGCCGCTACTTATTACAATACTCATGTCTTTTTTCGTCCCAGAAGCCAACTTCATACATGTATGGGCGTGGACCTTTTTAGCTGTTTTTCTACATGTCTTCGTCGATATTTTCAATTCCTATGGAACGCAGGCATTACGGCCATTTTCCAACAAGTGGGTTGCTATCGGCGTTATTAACACGTTCGATCCAATCATTTTCATATTGCATGCCCTCGCGATAATTATTTGGGCAATGGGTGCAAATCCGGTCTATACGATTTTGGCCACATACGTAATAATCTTCTTTTATTATTTATTGCGCTTTGCGATCAAATCAGCCGTTAAAAAAGCCGTCTTCAATACGGTACCCGATGCGACGGAAATTATTATTGCGCCTACAATGCGCTTCTTCCAATGGAGAATTGCTGCTTCTTCAGAAAAGTGTCATTATGTTGGGCGTGCTTACGGCAGGTCCGTTAATATTTACGACCGCTTTGAACGAGAACCTATGCCGAAATCCCCTGAGGTTGATGTGGCGATGAGCGATAAGAACATCAAAGCGTTTACATCATTCTCACCTATTTACAGATGGTCGGTCACAAACATCGGCGACATATGTGAAGTGCGCTTAATCGATCTTCGTTACCGGAGCAAAGGCTATTACCCCTTTGTTGCGGTTGCACATATTGACAAGGAACTGAACGTCATCAATTCGTATACAGGTTGGATTTTTTCCGAAGACAAGCTACAAAAAAAGCTCAACTTTGCACCCAACTCATGACAACGGCTATGGACAGGTATTACTGTCCATAGCCTTTTATTTCCCTTCTTTTACTGACTTCAGCATTGCAATCGGTAACGCCTCATCTGCACGTTCGCCGCCTAGTCTGTAACCCCACGCAAAACGACCTTTTAAGTAGTCAACTTGAAAAAACATACCTTCGTCTCCGTCAATTCGGTACATTTCACCAGGTACAATTGTACTTGGGTCAATTAGATAAGATTGCGCCATAACCATTTTACGTTGGTAAACCGCATACTCATTAAGGATGCCCAATTGCTCGGCTTTGCGCGCTTTTTCACGCAGCCGTGCGATTTCTGTACGTAATTCATGTTCAGTCATTGCACTATATTTTTTTTCAATCTCCATCTTCTTCATTCTCCTTTTTATCAATGAAATGATCAATGTGCTCAAACGGAATACCCTTTTGATACATCGCCTGTTTCACTTTGTTGTTCAAGTCTCGTCCACTAAACTTTGAACTATAGCGACGCCAAGCTTTTTCTCCGATTGACTCGGCGATAGCTGTCCATTCATCTTCTTCGCGCTCAAAGTTAATATTCGCAAGTGCTTGTTTAATAAGGTCGAAGGAATACCCTTTTCGAAGCAATGCATTTTGGATTTTTTGTTTTAATTGGGATGGAGCCACGGAAGGATTTGCATTTGCTGCCTTCTCTGCAAGTTTCGTTGCGATTTTAAGCTGTTCTTCTTCCGGATAAGATTCAAGGACTTTGATCTGCAATTCCTTCCCTATCCCCTTTTTATGCATCTCTTGCTGAATTGCTTTTGGGCCTTTACTGGATGAATTTATCCTCGTTTGAAGAAGTGCTTCTGAATAGGTTTCATCATCTAGAAATCCAAGACTTTTCAACTTCACGAGCGCTTCTAGTATAATTGCTTCCCCGTATCCCAATTCCAAAAGTTTTTTCTTCACTTCAAACTCACTGCGCATTCTGAAACCGAGATAATGGAGTGCACGGTTGAATGCTTTCCGAATTTCGTCTTCATAGACCATCTCGTCAATTGACCAGTCTTCCAGGGACATCCCTTTCGTTAGACCGAATTTGACAAGTACCGATTCATGGACACTGTATGCATACTTTTCGTCTAAAAAAATATTGTATCGTTCGAGATCTTTTTTCTGCTGTGATATTTTAGTAATAACAGGCACTATTTGCACGCCTCCCTTGCTTTCTATTTAGTATACATGTTCCGTCCTTGTGCTTCAGCTTAATAGGTTCCATTATAGGGTATAGAATGCTAATGGGGGTGTCGGAAAATGAAAATCGTCATTGCGGGTGGTTCAGGTTTTGTCGGTCAGAAATTAACGGATACTTTATTAAATGAAGGACATGAAATCATAATTTTATCCAGGAAAGAAAGTAAGGTTGATGGCAATATAAAATACGTGAAATGGCTTCAGGAAGGTACCTATCCGGAAAATGAAATCATTTCAGCTGATGCCTTTGTCAATCTTGCAGGCGTGTCCATCAATGAGGGACGTTGGACCGCGGAACATCGTAAACAAATCTATGCTAGCCGAATGGAAGCGACCGATGAATTACTGCGAATCATTTCCGCTTTGCAAACTAAACCGGTTGTACTTGTGAACGCTAGTGCAATTGGTATTTATCCCGCATCAGAAGACAATGTCTATACAGAAGAATCACTGGACTATGCGGATGACTTTCTAGGTCAGACTGTAACGGATTGGGAAAAGAAAGCAGCATCCGTGGAATCTGAAGGTATACGAGTCGTGTTCATGAGATTCGGAGTCATACTCGGAAAAAATGGTGGAGCATTGCCGCTTATGGTGTTGCCTTACAAGTTATTTGCGGGCGGAACTGTTGGTTCAGGCAATCAGTGGGTATCTTGGGTCCATTTAGAGGATATCGCACGGGCAATCGCATTTGCGATCGACAATAAAAACTTACATGGACCTGTGAACGTCACCTCGCCATTTCCAAAACGAATGAAATACTTCGGTAAAACAATTGGTTCAGTGTTACATAGACCACACTGGATACCAGTTCCTTCATTCGCAATGAAAATAGTGCTTGGTAAAAAAAGTGCGCTCGTTCTAGAAGGACAACATGTCTTACCGCAAAAACTGCTAAACAACGGCTTCATATTTCATTTTCCGACGCTAGAGTCGGCACTAAATGATTTGTATACTAAAGACGTATAGTTCCGCTTCATCTGCGCATCCTACCTTAAAAGGAAAGGTGCGTTTTTGATGATAAAAAAACATGCTCCAGGTATATTATTGGCGACTATTATCGTAATGGCAGGATTTGTTTTTAATCCATTTTCAGCTAAGGCGGATGAATTTCATTGGGGCTTCAAAAAAGCTACAGGGGGGACCCAGCCCAGTGCTGGCGCTGCACTCGACTCCATGCTCGATAAACATGGAGCCATTTACAAAGGAAAGCCAGACGAAAAAATTGTCTATTTAACATTTGATAACGGCTATGAAAACGGCTATACGGAAAGTATTCTAGATACATTGAAAAAAGAAGACGCTCCGGCGACATTCTTTCTCACTGGGCATTACTTAAAAAGTGCTCTCCCCCTCGTCAAACGGATGATTGCAGAAGGTCACGGGATCGGTAACCACACGTATGGACATCCGAACTTGGCCAATCTATCCGAACAAAGGATGGAAGAAGAATGGACCAAATTCGACAAGCTGTTGAATGAAGTGACTGGACTCAAGCGGACATACTATACAAGACCCCCTGAAGGCGTGTTCAATGACAAAGTCCTCTCCAAAGGCAACGAACTCGGATACAGGCATATTTTCTGGTCGGTCGCATTCATTGACTGGTACGCCGACAAACCCAAAGGTCGTGACTTTGCTTATGGTGAACTGATGAACCAACTTCATCCGGGCGCTGTGATTTTAATGCACACAGTTTCACCTGATAATGCACAGGCTTTACCATCCTTTATCCAAGATGCCAAGAAAGCAGGTTATACTTTCCAGACGCTCGACGACCTTGTTTTAGAATATGAAAATGTTAACTCCATTTTAAGATGATCAGTCAAGCATGTTGATTAACCATTTATTTGCATAAAATACTGGTGAGAAGGGCTTAATGACCTTCATTTTCACTGGACTATTTTCGCCCCGCTATCGGCTAACTAATCATGACAGATTTACTGAGGGTCCTAGTGTGGCTAGAAGTGACTCGTCACTTCTTGCCACACTTTTTTTCAGTAATCCTGTTGTGAATAGTTTCCAGTCGCGTTCCTACAATGTTCAAGTGAAAAATGCAGTTTATTTGGAAGAAAAGAATAGATGACATTTGATGGAGAGTGTCAGTGCCCGAAGATGCAATTTCGGGCACTCTTGCACCTTGTACAATGCGTTCCTTGCTTACTTTTAGTAAAGATTATGCATATAATTCATGAGATGTCTTATAGATAGTGACATTTCTTTAAAATAAAAAAGAAAAAACCATAGAGAAAGTATCAGCCGCCAAAATTGTATCTTGGGCGGCTTTTCTCCAGGTAAGAAGCATACAATTCTTTCGTCCCAAAAAGCTTCAGCACTTCGTGTACTTATGCTTTTAAAGCGCGACGGATGAAGGACCACCATACGATTACCGAAATAACTGTGTAGGAATGCGACAAAGTAGCATCCCTACACATCCAGACATCCCGGTAATCGTATAAAAGTCATTCAATCCAAAGCGCAACTATACAAGTAGCGGACAGGGGGCGATTAAGTTAGTTACTGATTACTTTTGCTAACTAAACAGACATGATGATCAGAAATAGAAAGAGCGTCCATTATTGGACGCTTTTTCTCATGCTGCAATCGGGCGTTGTTTCAGTTTTCCAATAAAAGACACAAGGAATAACACAGCCAAAAACAGTGAAATAAGTAGCAGGAAACTAAATCCTGCGTCAAACTCTAGGAAAAGACCACCCAGAAATGGACCTGTCAAACTGCCTAAACTAAAGAAAATCCCGCATAACAGGTTTCCAGTAGGCAACAAATGCTTCGGTGTTAAATCGGACATGTACGAAATACCGAGTGAAAAAATAGATCCTGAAAAAAGTCCAGCAATAAAAAACATAGCTATAACAGCAGTCGTAGATGTTTCAACAGTACTTGCGATGAAAAATGAGATAGACCCACCTCCGAGTGCAACAAGAAAGACCGGGCTTCTTCCAATCTTGTCCGATAGCATTCCTAGAGGTAACTGCGAAATAATCCCCCCTACGGAAAATGTAGCTAGAATAATTGTTACAGATGTAAATTCAACGCCATTTCTGAGCGCATACACCGGATACATCGCATTTAGTGTAGATTCAAGAAAACCGTAGCCAAATGGTCCGAGAAAAGCGAGCCAAGCAACAGCCATCGTTCCTTTGAATCGAGCGGAAAGTCGTTCATTACCAGGCTTCCCTTTAATAATATCTGGGAAATCATTTTTCAGCATGAAAACGAGTGACCACGCAAGCATGCACAGTATTCCCGATACAATGAACGGTAAGCCTTCAAACACATTGACGAGCGGGGCGAATAATGGACCTGCCGCAAATCCGACACCGAATGACAAACCATAAATTGCAATATTGCGTCCTAATCTTTGTTGCGGCGAGAAACTTGTAATCCATGTTTGAGTTGAAAAATGAAGTGCATGATCTCCGATGCCAATCAGCAATCTTAGGACATACCAAAATACAACACTTTTCCATAACGGAAACAGCAGTAATGATATAAAAACAAGCATGCCGCCCCCAATAATAATTGGCTTATAGCCAAAACGACGGAGCGGTGCCTCCATAAAAGGTGAAACGAGTAACGTTCCTATGTATAAACCCGTGGCATTCAAACCATTCATTGAACTCGAAATGCCGTCCTTTTCGAAGATAGCTGAAATAAGTGGCAACAGCATGCCTTGTGAAAATCCAGAAATCGATACAATAATAACAAGTATCCAAAAACGGCGCTTCTCTAGTTGTGAAAAAGCATCCATGTTTCCACCACTCCCCCACTTGAAGATCCTTGTATGATTTTAGCACAAGAAAACGGCGAAAACGCAAAATAACATAAAGGCCCAGTCCATATCTGTTTGTCAGATTACGGCTGAGCCTTTACGTATGAATTGAACCTTCACTTTCCATCTGCATAAGTCGTATTAGTCTCCTGGCACACTGCCAGCGGACACTTACGAATCCCCTCCTTCTAAAATTCTTCCTCTTCGTCTATTGCCTGTTCCCGCTACCTTTCTATATTTTTTTGCTTAACTCTCACTTTCACATCCAAGCTATTACTGACGCTGTCTGCATTCGGTTTGAGACTTCACCTCCACAGAACTAAATTTGGGTATAACGATACCTACATAGTTGAGCTTTCTCTTTTACAATTAAAGTTCTCAACCTCCTTAGTGTTCGTTGTGATTACCCTTTCTGTTATCCTCCCTTTCGTTTGATTAAATGAATCATAACACATAGTTTTTGTATTGTAAAGATTATGTTAAAGGGAATATTCAATTATTATAAAGGTTGCACTCCCCTCCATTGATAAATTCCGTTTTTTCGTTTACGATTACACTAATGAAAAGAGGTGTACGGATTGGACAAAGCACAGAATAACGGTCATGTTGAAGGATTAAAAACACGGCTTCATCAATTTCTTGAAACGCTGGATACAATTGAACCAGAAACTGCAGACCTTCAGGAAATCGATCAGCTAATCAGCTTGCTAGACGACCTTGAAGAACAGATGGAAAAAATTAAAGCCGATAAGTAACAAGCTATAACTAAGGGGGAAATCGAGAATGTACATAGAACAACTTGAAAAAAGCATGTATGATCTCATTTGCGAAACGTCCACGAATCTTCCGAAAGACGTGCGTCGAAAAATCCTTGCAGCAAAAGAATTAGAAGATGCCGGTACACGTGCAGCAATGAGTCTTGATACGATTACAAAAAACATCAATATGGCCGACGAAAAAATGTCGCCTATCTGTCAGGATACCGGCATGCCAACATTTAAAATCAAAACACCAGTCGGAGTCAATCAAATTGAAATCAAAGCCGCTGTCAAACGCGCGATTGTTCAAGCCACTAAAGACACTAAGCTCCGCCCGAACTCTGTCGACTCACTGACAGGCGATAATAGTGGAGATAACCTCGGTACAGGTGTCCCTGTTGTGAAATTCGAACAATGGGAACAAGATCATATCGAAGTGAAGCTGATATTAAAAGGCGGCGGCTGTGAGAATAAAAATATTCAATATAGCCTGCCAACTGAACTGGATGGACTAGGCCGTGCCTCACGCGATCTTGATGGCATCCGTAAATGTATTTTACACTCTGTTTATCAAGCCCAAGGGCAAGGGTGTTCTGCAGGTTTCATCGGTGTCGGAATCGGTGGAGACCGTGCATCAGGCTATGAACTTGCTAAAGACCAACTTTTCCGCGAAGTTGATGATCTAAATCCGAATCCAAAACTTGCAGAACTTGAAGAGTATGTTCTCGAATCAGCAAACAAACTCGGCATCGGAACAATGGGCTTCGGCGGCGAAGTTACCCTTCTTGGCTGTAAAATTGGTGTCATGCACCGTATCCCTGCAAGCTTCTATGTTTCTGTAGCGTATAACTGCTGGGCATACCGCCGCATGGCTGTCGATATCGATGCTGGATCTGGTGAAATTACGAACTGGCATTACAATGATGGTGAAAAAATCGCTTTCGCACAAGATGATACTAATCAAAATGAGGCGAATCAAACCGCACGTACTGTCGAGCTCACTGCCCCAATTTCAGAGGAACAGATCCGTGATTTGAATGTCGGCGATGTTGTCAAAATCAGCGGAATGATGTATACAGGTCGTGATGCAATCCATAAGTATTTATCAGAAAATGACTCCCCTATCGACCTTGATGGACAAATCATTTATCATTGTGGCCCAGTTGTGATGAAAAATGAAGATGGCAGTTATGAAATCAAAGCTGCTGGCCCCACAACATCAGCACGTGAAGAGCCGTATCAAGGCGACATCATGAAAAAGTTCGGAGTTCGCGCTGTTATTGGTAAAGGTGGAATGGGTCCGAAAACACTAGCTGCTCTTGAAGAACACGGCGGCGTCTACTTGAACGCAATTGGCGGCGCAGCACAGTATTATGCTGATTGCATTAAAGCAGTCGAAGGTGTTGACCTTCTTCAATTCGGTATTCCTGAAGCAATGTGGCATCTGCGCGTTAAAGATTTCACCGCAGTTGTCACGATGGACTCGCACGGCAATAGCTTGCATGCCGATGTCGACAAGTCTTCACTTGAAAAATTGTCTCAGTTTAAAGACAAAGTATTTAGCTAATTGAGTTAGGCATCTTATGTCGGAGTAATTCCCGGCATAAGATGCCTTTTTTAATTGGTAGTGGATTAATAGTTCGCGAAGTGGGGTGAGCTTGTGGGCATTCAACGACACAGTTGGCAAACTCGACAACCAATCCACAGAACTTAGCAACAACCTACCGAAACTTGACTACAGCAAAGAAACATTGCGACAAACCCCGCTAACCACTCCCTCATCCCCTACCTTCAATACAAACTAGTATCTATTTCCTTTCCAGTTGGATATACTATGTTTATTAACGATAATTATTATTAACTGATACTGATTATCATCTTATAACATTAGTCGGTTCCCACCAATGGGAGCCGACTTTCATACATTAATGAGCTATTTGAAATTGACTATCATTATCAATTAGGAGGAAGCAACTATGACTACTCTCACTGAACATCGACCAAAAAAAAATATAGTTTGGCCAGTGCATCTTGAATTGATTGCTGCGATTCTATCAGGTGCATTAATTCTCACAGCTTGGATGGCTGGTAAGTATGGATTAGATACCTTTTCTGTCCCCCTCTATATCACTGCCTTTTTAATAGGTGGATTTGCAAAAGCGAAGGAAGGCATCGAAGAAACGATTAACAACAAGGAACTGAATGTGGAGATGCTAATGGTTTTCGCTGCAATCGGTGCTGCATTAATCGGGTACTGGACGGAAGGAGCAGTCCTCATTTTCATCTTTGCACTCAGTGGTGCGCTTGAAACCTACACGTTGAATAAAAGCCATAAGGAAATTTCAGCGCTTATGGAATTACAGCCTGAAGAAGCGTGGCTCATTCAAGATGATGGTACTGATATCAAAGTGGCAACTGCTTCCCTAAAGGTCGGATCCATTCTACTCGTCAAACCGGGTGAAAGGGTTCCAGTCGACGGGAATATCACTTTTGGTACTTCTTCCATTGATATGTCTGCCATTAATGGGGAATCGATTCCCGTCACAAAAGAAGTCGGTGATGAACTATTCGCCGGTACAGTCAATTTGAGCGGTGCTATTCAAATTAAAATGACAAAACCTAGCTCTGAAACACTTTTCCAAAAAATAATTACACTTGTTCAAAGCGCACAAAGTGAGAAATCACCTTCACAGCAATTTATCGAACGATTTGAAGGCACTTATGTAAAAGCCGTTATTATCATGGTGCTACTCATGATGGTAGTGCCCCATTATTTGTTTGGATGGGATTGGACGACTACGTTCTATCGCGCAATTGTACTGCTCGTCGTTGCTTCCCCGTGTGCGCTAGTCGCATCTATTATGCCAGCGACTCTTGCCGCGGCCTCCAACGGAGCAAGGAAAGGTGTTCTATTCAAAGGTGGTATCCATCTAGAACATTTGGGTTCACTTAAAGCGATTGCTTTTGATAAAACCGGTACATTAACGAATGGTAAACCAGTTGTCACAGACTTCTATGTACGTGATGACGCAGATACAGATACAACACTAGCGATTCTTGCAAGTATTGAGTCTCAATCTAATCATCCACTTGCTGTTGCAATCACAAATTATGCCATTGGTAAAGGGCTAACCCTAGAGCGAAACCTTCAGATTGAGGATGTGCCTGGTCATGGTATTCGGGCGCTTGTCGATACGCGTGAACTGCTCGTAGGAAACCCACGTTTTGTCGGAAAAGAATTGGCAAAAGAGTTTCAGCATGGCGTCGCTTTATCCCTTGCTGATGAAGGGAAAACAATTATCTTCATGAAAGACGATAAGGGCATTATTGCAGCCGCGGCACTTAGAGATACATTACGCCCTGAAGCTTTCGATGCAATAAGTCAATTAAAGCAAGCAGGTATTCTAACAATCATGTTAACTGGCGATAATGAAAAAACGGCTGCAGCTATCGCGAAAGAAGCTGGCCTCGATTCATTCATTGCAGAATGTCTGCCTGAAATGAAAGTTAATCACTTGAAACGTCTCCTTGTTGAGCACAAAAATGTAGGAATGGTCGGTGACGGAATCAATGATGCACCTGCACTCGCTACTGCAACATCGGGAATAGCAATGGGCGAAGGGACGGATGTTGCGCTCGAAACTGCAGATATCGTCCTCATGCAGAATGATTTAAGACGGATTTCTTATGCCATTAAGTTATCCCGTAAAATGCAACGGATCGTGAAGCAGAATGTCTTGTTCTCCATTTCTATCATCACGGTGTTAATTGTTGCAAACTTCCTTCAAGTTGTTGATCTGCCGCTTGGTGTTATTGGCCACGAAGGTAGCACTATCCTTGTCATTTTAAACGGTCTCAGAATGCTTAATCGAATTGAATAAGCAACTACTATTTTTAAGTAGAATAAAAGCAATGCATCCTATTACAGGACTGCATTGCTTTTTATTTTTGCTTTTATCAATTGAGTTCTTTCTAACATTACAGCATTAAGCTGGCCACCAAGCATTAGAATAATCGCCGAGAAATATAACCAAATCATTAACACAATAATTGCTCCAATACTTCCGTATGTACTCGAATAGTTAGCATAACTACCAACATAAAATGAGAATGCAAAAGATGTCAGAATCCAGCCAACAGTCGCAAATAGCGCTCCAGGTAATATACTTTTAAATTGAATCTTCAAATTAGGCACCAGCCAATAAATAAGTGAAAATACAAAGAATATAAGCACGGGCGGTACTAGCCATCGTAAACCAGCCCAAAAGTAAAGGAAACCCTTCTCAAGTCCCATGTAAGAGAATGCAAGAACCCCAATCTGTTGACCGAATACTGGTAATATAAGCGCCACTAGTAATACAGCGATTAGCATAATAGTAAAGACCACCGACATAACGCGGGCCATAATGAACGAGCGTGATTCTTCCGTGAAATAAGACCGGTTCAAAGCTTTCGTCAGTGCGTTCATACCTTTTGATGCTGACCACACCGTTGCAAGTGCCCCAATTGATAGTAAGCCGCCATTGCGATTTTTCAAGATCTCGTTTAATGTGTTCTCGATTAGCATAGCAACGCTTTCTGGTGCATAGTCCCGAATCAATAAGAAAACCTCGGCTTGGTTAAAGTTTAAATAAGGTAGCAGTGTCATTATAAAGATTAATAGTGGAAACATAGACAAGAGGAAAAAGAAGGCGAGCTGCGAGCCAAGGCCCGTTATGTCGACTTTCTTTATCCTAACAAGAAGTTCTTTCAAAAATCCATTTGTCGTTGTGACGTCAAATTCCTCAAGTCCGCCTTCTCTTACATCATCTAAAAACTTTCTGGCTGCAGAGTCTGCCAGAAAGCTGTCCAGTTTCTTTTTATACTTCGCAGGTTTCTCTTCTTCGATTGGCGTAGGCGTTAAATGTTCATCATTCTTCAAACTTTCGTCACCCCCTTCAATATTGTCCGCTTTTTATATCAACGCCATTTCCCTAAGGCGTTTCATTAACAATTGATTTATATTCAACTTTCGACTCAACAAATGCATCCTTCGTATCCATGACTAAACTTTTCACTTGCGGCGTGAGTGTTTTTAACTCATTTACCTGGGCTTTAATGTATGATGCATCACCTGATAGTTGCTCAATGAAAGACTTATACTTGTCTTTCTTCTCCTCCAGTTTCCATTTGAGCACATCGGTATTTTTCGCATAATACCTCATTTCCATTATACAATTAGTTGATTTCTTGACAATCTGTTTTCGAGTACTCGGATCGAACATACTTACAACCGCACCTGCAAGTGCCCCCGCAATAATAAATGTACCAAATTTGCTATTTCCCATAATAATCCCTCCAATTCAAACTCTTTCGCATATACAATTATACCCCAGGAAGAAGATTAACAAACAATATGACTGAGTTCTAAAAATAAAGCTTGACGAATGCTGCAAAATTTCGGAATATTAACAATAAGGATGTCAGTATTAGGTGACTGACAGGATGTGAGGTGTCAACGAAGCAAATTGGGGTGGAACGTTCTTAAAGTAAAATAGTACAATTGGGGGTAATTGAATGGATGGATTAACAGCTTTTTTGGATAAACTTGGGGGTATTATCTGGGGTCCACCTTTACTAATTTTACTTGTTGGTACAGGTATTTATTTAACATTTAGACTAGGACTTATTCAGTTACGATTATTACCATATGCATTAAAGTTAGTATTTACGAAAAATCAGGATAAAAAATCTGAAGGTGATATTTCCCACTTCCAGGCTCTTATGACAGCAATGGCTGCAACCGTAGGTGTAGGTAATATTGTGGGTGTTGCTACCGCTATTTTCCTCGGCGGTCCTGGAGCCTTGTTCTGGATGTGGGTATCAGCATTCTTCGGAATGGCTACAAAATACGGCGAAGCAATTCTAGCTGTTAAATACCGCGTTAAAGATGCTAACGGTCAAATGGCCGGCGGACCGATGTATTACCTTGAACATGGACTGAAAATGAAATGGCTCGGCGTATTGTTTGCTATTTTCGGTGCCATAGCAGCATTTGGAATCGGAAATGGAACGCAAGCAAAAGCAGTGGCAGACGTTATGAATCAAACTTTTAGTGTGCCACATTGGATCTCCGGTCTCGTTCTTGTTGTATTAGCAGGAATGGTTATCTTGGGTGGTATTAAAACGATTGGTAAAGTTACATCATTCTTCGTACCAATCATGGCAGTGTTTTATGTTCTTGCCGGAGTAATTGTACTGGTCTTGAACGTTGGGCTGATTCCCGAAGCTTTTGCTACGATTTTCAAGTATGCATTTAGTGGCGAAGCGGTTGCAGGTGGTGCAATTGGTACAGTGATCCGTTTCGGAGTTGCTCGCGGAGTATTCTCGAACGAAGCTGGTCTTGGATCCGCTCCAATTGCCGCAGCAGCTGCAAGAACGGATATGCCTGGACGTCAAGCACTTGTTTCAATGACACAAGTACTCTTTGATACATTAATTATTTGTTCCATTACGGGCGTAACAATCATTATGTCTGGCATTTGGAAAGATAATCCTGACGGTCTTACAGGTGGTGCTTTAACATCTGCCGCTTTTGGACAATTTCTAGGTAGCGCCGGTCCAATCGTTGTTTCAATTGGACTATTATTCTTTGCTACATCAACAATCTTTGGTTGGGCATATTATGGAGAGAAGTGCTTCCAATACCTGTTCCCAAATCCGAAAATCCTCATTTATTACCGCCTTGTATTTATTGGCGTAATTTTCGTTGGGGCAACTGCTACGCTTGACGTAGTCTGGTTATTCGCTGACGTAATGAATGGACTAATGGCAATTCCAAACTTAATTGGTCTTCTTGGATTGTCTGGCGTAATCATTTTCGAAACAAAACGTGTTCAAGCCAAAATCAAAGAAGAAAAAGAAGCCGCAAAACGAGGCTAATCTCCAATTCGATTTGACAGTCCGGGAGAATAATGAAATGATAGGACCAAAGCTTATTGAAAGGTGGTCAATACTATGGATTTATCTAACCCGACGCCAGAAAATGTTTCTTATATGATTGACAAAATTACAGAAAAACTTCGTATGGTTAATTCAGCCGCTATGAATCCGGAGAATTTCAGCACATCTAAATATGATGATTTGCACTATATGTACAAAATGGTCATGAAACGTACTACTATTACACCAAATGAAATGCAGGCAATTGCAGCTGAACTTGGTACGCTCAGAAGTTAATCAATCAAAAAAAGATTCGCCAGTATGAATTTACCGGTGAATCTTTTTTTATCTTGGAACACGTCTTTTGATTAACCATTTATTCGTATAAAATACTGGCTTGAAGGGCTTGATGACCTTCATTTTCACTGGACTATTTCCGGTCCGCTTACGGCTACCTATTCGTGACAGATTTACTGAGGGATCCTAGAGCGGCTAGAAGTGACTCCGTCACTTCTAGCCGCTCTCTTTTCAGTAATACTATTGCGAATAGTTGCCTGTTGCGTACCTACACTATTCAAGTGAAAAATGCAGTTGTTTTGGAAGTAAAGAGTAGATGATTATCTATAGAGGTTGCAAGTGCCCGAAGATGAAATTTCGGGCACTTTTGCACATTGTATAATGTGTTCATTGCTTACTTTTAGTAAAGTTTATGCTTCAAATTATGTGATGCCTTATAGATAGTGACACTTCTTTAATTAAGAAAGAAAAAACCCTAAAGAAAGCAATCAGCCGCCAAAATTGCATCTTTGGCGGCTCTTCTCCAGGTAAGAAACCCGCTATTCTCTCGTCCCAAAAATCTTCAGCATTACGTGTATCTTTGTTTTTGGAGAGCGACGGATGAAGGACCACCATACGATTACCGAAAATAATGTGTAGGGATGCGACAAAGTCGCATCCCTACACATCCAGACATCCCGGTAATTGTATAGAAGCCATTCTAATCCAAGCGATCAAAATACACCTATACACCTAGCACCCAATGTATGATCAAGTTACTTGCTGGATACTTTTAGTTAATAAACAGACGGGATCTTGGAACAATTTATTCAAATGCAGTTCCATCCTTCAGAACAAGTGGCTGGATAAGTACTTCAACCCGACGATTTTTACTTCGTCCCTCAGGTGTTTCATTTGACTCAATCGGTTGGAATTCTCCGTACCCTTTTGCACTAAATAAAAGTGGATTGATTTCTTCATTCCTCACAATACTTTTCAAGAAGGTCACAGCTCTCATAACACTGAGTTCCCAATTTGATTGGAATTGGGCATTTCCGATTGGAACATTATCTGTATGACCAGTGATCACGATTTGACGTGGGGGATCAAAAACAAGAAGTTCCGCAATTTCATCTGCAATCCCTATATACGCAGGCTTAATCTCTGCCATACCTGGACTAAAGAGGATACTGTCCCTAATTGTAACCATCAATCCTTCATCCGTCATTTTCGTTTCGAACTGATTCTCCAGTTCATTTACCGCTATATACTCATCTACTCTATCCTGGATTTCAAAAAGTGACTTCTGATCTTCTATATAAGATGTATTTTCGTCCTTTGAACCAACTGAATCCTTCGGTATTGGCACAGGTGTAGGCGCAGCATTATCCATCACACCTTGCCCACTATCAAATATTTCACTGAACACCGCTGACATCTGTTTAAGTTTGACCTCATCTACCGAGCTTGAGGCAAATAGCACGATGAATAACGCGAGAAGAAGAGTCATAAGATCAGAGTATGGCAAAAGCCAGGACTCATCTATATGGTTATCAGCCTTTTTTCTCTTACGTCTCTTCGACAAACTCCCCCGCCCCCTTATCGCTATTGTTTTTAACAGCAAGCTTTCGGCGCTCCTCCGCAGACAGATAAGAAGATAGCTTCTGCTCAATAACGCGCGGTGCTTCCCCTTCAAGAACTGACAGGACTCCTTCAATCATCATTTTCTTCTGCCTTACCTCTTCGTGCGATTTACGTTTCAATTTATTCGCAAATGGATGCCAAAGCACATATCCAGTAAAAATACCTAGCAATGTCGCAATAAAGGCTGCTGAAATCGCATGACCGAGGGCATCGATATCATTCAAATTCCCAAGTGCAGCAATCAGACCAACTACCGCTCCAAGAACACCCAGTGTCGGCGCATACGTCCCCGCCTGTGAGAATATTTGTGCTCCAGCGGAATGCCGATCTTCCATAGCTTCTACTTCTTCACTTAACACATCACGGATATAATCTGCATTTTGTCCATCAATAGCAAGACCCAATCCATTTTTCAAAAATGGATCATTAATTTCATCAGTTTTTGCCTCGAGCGATAATAATCCTTCTCGCCGCGCTATGTCAGCCCAACTTGAAAACATACGGATAATGTCAGAATCGGACGCAAGTTTCTGTTCTTTAAAAAGCACGCCAAATAATTTTGGTACACGTTTTAACTCATTCATTGGAAATGCAATGATAACAGCTGCAAGCGTTCCTACAAGTATTATTAGTATAGCTGCCATATTAAATAAGCTGCCTACCGGGACACCTTTCATCGACATCCCGACAAGAAGCGCGACAAATCCTAACACTAGACCAATTACTGTTGATAAATCCATAGTTGACCCTCCAAGTATTCCATTCTTCTTCTTATTTCGGCATCTTCGGCCTATTCTTTAGGTGAACAGAATTAATAAATATATGCAATCTTTCATACGGTCATAATTCATCAATTAGTTTGACGTTGCAGACCGAGCCTACAAATTGGTACTATTAAAGAAGATAGAGGAAGGAGTAATTATTTATGTCTACTTTTGAAAACAAATTATCCCGCTATGCTGAACTCGCAGTAAAAGTTGGAGTCAATATTCAACCTAATCAATACCTTTATATCAGTGCTTCAACAGAAACAACTGAATTTGTCCGTCTTGTAACTGAAAAAGCTTATGATGCGGGTGCACGTCAAGTATTTGTTGATTGGTCCGACGATACGATTTCCCGACTACGTTATGAAAAGGCACCTGCTGATTCTTTTGCAGAATTCCCTGAATGGAAAGTAATGGAACGTGAACAACTTGCGGAAAAAGGTGCTGCATTCATGAGCATCGTGTCCCAAAGTCCTGACCTATTAAAAGGAATTGAGCCGTCACGAATTGCCGACACACAAAAAGCCGCTGGACAGGCACTCGACAAATATCGGCAGTATGTACAATCTGATAAAATCAGTTGGACTGTAATCGCAACTCCTTCGAAAGCTTGGGCTGCAAAAGTATTCCCTGAACTTTCAGAAGAAGAACAGATTTCGGCGCTTTGGACTGCTATTTTCAAAGCAGTTCGCACAGACAAACAAGACCCTGTACAAGAATGGATCAATCATGATAACCATTTGCATGCCAAAGTCGATTACCTAAATGACAAAAGGTACCACAAACTTCATTATACTGCGCCCGGAACTGACCTAATTGTTGAATTGCCTGAAGGTCACTTGTGGTGCGGAGCTGGCAGCGTCAATGAAAAGGGTCATACTTTTATGGCCAATATGCCTACAGAAGAAGTTTTCACCGTTCCCCTAAAAACAGGCGTCAACGGCTATATCTCTAGCACAAAACCATTAAGCTATGGCGGAAATATCATCGATAACTTCAAATTAACATTTAAAGATGGACGCGTAACCGAAGTTTCAGCCGAACAAGGTGAAGAAGTCTTGCAACGTCTAATTGATACAGATGAAGGCGCAAAACATCTTGGTGAGGTCGCACTTGTTCCACATGCTTCACCGATTTCACAATCTGGGCTTCTTTTCTATAATACATTATTCGATGAAAATGCATCGAATCACTTTGCGCTCGGTAGTGCCTATTCATTTTGTATTGAGGGTGGCAAAACGATGGCACGTGAAGAGCTCGTTAAACGTGGTTTAAACCAGAGTATCACTCACGTCGACTTCATGGTCGGATCAGAAGTAATGGATATTGATGGAATCCATGATGACGGCTCTTCAGAACCAGTATTCCGCGGGGGTAATTGGGCTTTCTAATAATCGTCACAATTAGGTAAAACATTTCATGAAACCCTTAAATAATTTGGGTTTTTACTGTATACTAATGATAGTACCTAAACTAACAACTTTGAGAGGGGTCATATATATGGGCTTGATGTTCGCTACAGTTATCGGTTTTATGGTTTGCCTCGGTTTAACAGCTATGTTCACAATGCACTTTCTTTCTTCGGCTATGATTTCTGCCGATGCTTCAACAATTGATCCAAAACCAGACACGAATTTCTAAGAGTTGCCTAAAGGCAGCTCTTTTCTTTTTACATATTTTCAAGTATGATAATAAAAAAACCTACAGAATGGGAGTATATAATGACAATTCTTTCAGAAATACTTGATTATAACGATACATTTGTAACTGAAAAGCAATATGAACAATACGCAACAACAAAGTTCCCGGATAAGCGAATTGTAATATTGACATGTATGGATACAAGACTGACTGAATTGTTGCCTAAAGCGATGAACTTAAAAAACGGCGATGCTAAAATCATTAAAAGCGCCGGCGCAGTCGTCACACATCCATTTGGCGGTATAATGAGAAGCCTAATTGTAGCTGTTTATGAGCTACATGCAGATGAAGTTTATATTGTTGGACATCACGATTGTGGCATGAGTGCAGTAGATACTGGTCGCATTATTAAAAAGATGTCTGACCGTGGGATTGATGAAACTATTTTTAAGACGCTAAAATACTCCGGGGTTGACATGGAAGATTGGCTGCACGGATTTGGCGAAGTTACTGAAAGCGTTAAGATGAGTGTTGATGCAGTTCGCAATCATCCACTTATGGATACCAAAGTTTCCGTCCACGGGCTCGTCGTCCATCCCGATACTGGGAAGCTCGATATTATCGTGGATGGATATAAATATAACTCCCGTGCGTGATTTCGCTTCATTTCCCGGGAAATAAACAAAAGCCGATTCCATTTTACAGGAATCGGCTTTTTATATTAGCTACTAATCTCCGCAAAGCGGTCTTACCCTTTCAAAAATCGTTCTCCACTATAGCGTAGATGTAATGGTCTTCCCAGACACCATTAATGTAAAGGAGTTTGCGCATCAGTCCCTCTTGGAAGTACCCAGACTTCTCCAACACTTTTAACGAACCGCTATTACGAGGTGAAACATATGCCTCTACCCGATGTAAAGCAACTTTTTCGAAAGAAAACTTAGTAACTAGACGGACCGCTTCCGTGCCGATTCCCCTACCCGTTTCACGCTCATCGATTGAATAGCCGACGAAACCGCTGGAAAACGGTAGTCTTTTAATACTGTAAAGCGAAATATGTCCAATTAGCCTATTTGTAGCCATATCGAAGATACCGAAGTTGTACTCCCTTCGGTCCCTCATCTGATAAATCGACTCCCTGATTTTCTCTCTTTGGACTGCTACAGTAAAGTAACTACTTTCATGCCGTGGTTCGAAAATAGACCAGTATTCTTTATTAGCACTAATCAATTCCGTGAAGATAAAAGCGTCTTCCTCTGTCAATATTCGCAAGTAACAAGTTCGACCTTCAAGCAAAATCAATTCATATTCACCCTTTTACCGAAGTAAGTTCCAGGAACTCCTCAACATCTTTAACGCATAGCGCTACACCTTTTGCCCAAAACTCTTGTTTCGTAATATCCTCACCAAGATGCTTCATCGCTAGGTCTTCGACACTCATAACCGCAGTATCTCGCAAAAGCGCCATATATTTCTGCTCAAATCCTTCGCCATTCTCCAATGCTTTTGCATAGATACTTAGGGAGAACAAATAGCCGAACGTGTACGGGAAGTTATAGAATTGCACACCCGTAATGTAGAAGTGGAGTTTCGATGCCCAAAAGTGTGGATGGACCGTATTAAGAGCGTCCCCGTAAGCCTCTTGCTGCGCTTCCGCCATTAACTCGTTCAATCTTTCAGCAGGTACGATGCCATTTTTGCGTTCATCATAAAATCTCGTCTCAAAAAGGAATCTCGCATGAATATTCATAAAGAATGCAACACTGCGTTGAATCTTGTCTTCCAGTAGCGCAATCTTTTCATCCTTCGTTTCCGCAGCTTTAACGGCAGCATCCGCGACAATCATCTCTGCAAATGTCGATGCCGTTTCAGCCACTCCCATCGCATATTGGCGATTCATCCAATGGACTGGACGCAGTGCATATGAATGGAATGCGTGACCGAGTTCATGTGCAAGTGTTGCAACGTTCGACATTGTTCCGCTGTAAGTCATAAATATACGGGATTGCTCGGATGCTGGCATACCCGTACAAAAACCACCTGGGCGTTTGTTCGGGCGATCTTCCGCCTCAATCCAGCTATCTTCAAACGCCTGACGAGAAAACCCTTCCAATTCCGGACCAAATTCTCTGAAATGTTTTAGGATGAACTCTGCACCTTCTTGATACGTCATCTTTTTTGTTGATGCTGTAACTGGTGCATCCATGTCATACCAATTCATCTTGTCAGTACCTAGCATTCTCGCTTTGACGTTCAAGTATTCTACAAACGGTGCTTTATTTACACCAATTGCTCCCCACATTGCATCGAGTGTTTCTTCACTCATTCTATTTCGGAGAAGCGGCTCTTTCAATACTGAATCCCAACCCCGTTTTTTGTATACTTCAAGCCTAAAGCCGGCAATATGATTTAATGCGGATGCGAAGAAGTCTTCTTTTCCTTCCCATGCTTCTTCCAATGCTTCAAATGAGCGTTTTCGTACATCTGCATTCTCATGAGAACTCAGGTTATTTGCTTGCCCAACGGAAAGCTCTTTTTCTTCCCCATCCAATTCGATTTTAATTTTAATCTCACCTACGAGCATATCGTATAACTGCCCCCAGCCATGATAGCCATCAACGCTAAGTGACGTGATCAAACTCTCTTCTTCTTCAGATAGTTTTAAGTTAACCTCTTCACGCCATTCATTCAGTACGAATGCAAATCCCTTTAGTTCATCCGATTCCATTAATCCATTCCATGTATCTTCATCTGCTTTTGCAAGTGTTTGTCGGATTTTAAGACCGATTGTAGAGAAGCGTGCCCCAAGAGAGCCAGTTTCGCCCTGCAGTTGCAATGCTTTTTTATCAGTTGTATCTGCCGCAAGGAAACACCCGATAACGGCACCCGCCTGCGACAGGTTTAGTGCAACCTCTTTTAATGATTCAATAAGGTCCACAACCTGTTTTGACGCACCGGCCGAACGAGGAACTTCAAATGCAGAAGCCGTTTCTTCTAATGATCCAAGCTTTTCTTTTACGCTATCCAAATGTGTCCGTAGTTCCATTGATCCACTTCCACCTTTAAAGAACACATCAAGATCCCATACTTCAGAATACGTTTTTTGCTTCACTATTATTCCCCCTTGTTCCATTCTAAATTTTCTAAAAACACAACTTGATTATAACATGAATCTTCGGTGTGCGAAATAATGCAATTGTGACGGAAGGTTCATACTTTCTTTCGCAGGTTCCACCTTTCCTATGTATACTATTCAGTAGGAGGATTTTAATATGTTTAGAATTATAATTATGACCTTTTCGCTCATTGCAGTCGTTCTAGTCAATGCAGCTGCAAATATAATGCCTATCAATGGAAAAACGACCGGGGAAATCTCAACTAGTTTACCAGTGCTATTTACACCTGCCGGGTATGCCTTTTCAATTTGGGCAGTTATTTACCTGCTTCTCGCTATCTGGCTATACGGCTTCATGCGCAACAAAGTAAATGTTGACCATGCTTTATTCAATCGGCGGGTCGTTTTGTTTGTGCTCAGCAGTCTATTAAATATCACTTGGGTTTTTCTCTGGCATTTCGGCTTTTTCGGATGGTCAATTGTTACCAACCTAGCACTTCTTCTAACACTGTTGACAATTTATTTTACTTATTCTATAAAGGATAATCATTTTCAGGGTAGAGTTCCGATTGCTTTCTATCTAGGATGGTCTTTTGTCGCGACCATTGCGAATATCAGTTATGTCCTTACGCTACACGAGTGGTCTGGTTGGGGACTAAGTAACCCGTTATGGACCGTTATCTACTTAACGATCGCAACCGCTATCGCACTTCATTTTTTATACCATTATGCGGATGTTGCATTTAGCACAGTCTTTATATGGGCATTTATAGGTATCACTGTAAAAAACGGTACAGATGAACTATTCGTTTCCGCCGCAGCCCTATTTCTCGCTGCTACACTAGTAGGATTCATGTTCTTCAGAAGAAAAGCACTCACATTTAACTAACAAAAGCGCAAGGGCCTGTTCAGCCCCGACAAGCGCTGAAAGGCCTGTAAATAAAGGCGCTTTTTTGCCTTTACTTACAGGACAGAAGCGACAGAGGAAGGCAGCTTAGGATCGCGACATCCTGTCGCAATAGCTGCATGACCCACATCGTGTGGGCCCAGGGGCTAGGCACTGGAGTCTAGACACTAAAAAAATCGCCGTCCTCCCACATTGGGCAGAACGGCGATTTTCTATTTCCGCTCTAATAGACGCGGTGCTGTAGTGAATAATATTGACGCAACAATTGCTGATAAGATTATTGCAGGAATCATGTAACTAGCATTGTAAACGAGTGAATAAAGCCATACTGGTTGCCCAACAGGCGCGTATGATGCAAAGAATACAATTCCACCAATAAAGTGGATCACAAAGCGTAAGAGTCCGCCAATCACAGTACCTACTACGATAGCTACTACCATTGATCCTTTGTCGCCTTTCACTTTACCACTTAACAGCCACGCAAGTGTAACGCCTGCCACCCCTACGAGCGCGTAAGCCACGAAGTAATCGAGCGCTGCTTGTATCACGTTTAGAACATATCCACCCATCATCAGTTGCAGTAGACCGCTGACGAGGCCTGTTAGCATGCCGCCTACAATCCCCCATCTAAATGCCATGACAACAATTGGCAACATCGACAGCGTAACGGAGCCACCTTGCGGCATTGAAAATCCGATTTTATCGAGAACAAATGAAATTGCACCTAAAATAGCTATTTCAAGTAAAAGTTGAAGTCTTTTCCGATCCAAATTAATTCCTCCCTTTCCTAGCTCAGCGAAAGATGTGGGCATAAAAAAAGACACCCCGAAATAGATGGGACATCGAATATGTCATTTTCCATCCACATTCCTACGCAAGAATAATCTTACAGGTTCTAAGGGTCAGGACGTCTTGTCCAATCTCAGCCAAATAGGCTCCCCCTGTGGTTCCAGTAATTTAGTTGTCTAGTTCATTGTATAAGATGGGGATCCTTTAAGCAAGATGATTAATAGGGATGCTGCTAATCCTATATAGTTAAAATTAAATGGAGGGATTCCTGTGTCAAACAATAAACTATTAGCTGCCCTATGCTATTTCAGTGTCTTCTTCACCCCATTACTTATACCTGTCATTGTTTATTTTGTTTCCGATGACCGTGAAGTAAAACACCATGCCAAGCGCTCCCTCGTTTCACATCTTGTTCCTGTGGTACTTCTAATAGCAGGATTTATCATTTTTTCTTTTTCAATGTTTTCTTTTACCTATAGCATGGATGGAATGCCGAGTGGAAACTTTGGCTTTTGGCAATTAACACCTGTCTTATTCATGCTAGTTTACGGCCTACTGCTCATAGCTATTCTAATTTGGAATGTGTTTCAAGGTGTTAAAGTATTGAAGTGAATGTTTACGAAATCGTTCATTCGGGAAGAAAGTAAAATATGCTTTGTTTAGGGGTGAGCAGTAATGAATATTGGAAAGTTAGTAAAAACCGCCATTAAGTTGGCACCTATCGTTTATCCGATTGTCCGAAAAGTAATGAAAGAAAAAAAAGCAACCAGCACGACAATTCCAAGAAAATAATTCGACAGCCTGCAACCGTTTTTTAAGTTTGCAGGCTTTTTTGTTCAGCTCATTATGATATAGTATGATATAGAAAAGAATGAACGGAAGAAAGGATTTGAACTTAATGATTGCAAAAACTGAACAGGAAATTGAAGCGTTAAAAAAAATCGGTAAGATTGTCGCTGAAATTAGGGAAGCGATGAAAGAAGCGACTGTCCCTGGTAAAACGACGAAAGAAATTGATGAAATCGGTGGTCGCCTGTTCGAAGAAAAAGGTGCCATTTCAGGTCCTATCGCAGAATATGATTTCCCTGGTTTTACATGCATCAGTGTTAACAGTGAAGTTGCACACGGCATGCCTGGTTCCCGTGTCATAGAAGATGGGGATCTCGTTAACATTGATGTCTCAGGGTCCTGCAATGGTTATTTTGCTGACACTGGCATTTCATTCGTTGTCGGTACACCCGATGAAAAGAAACAACAATTATGCGATGTGGCTAAAAGTGCATTTGAACGTGCAATGACGAAAGTTAAAGCAGGTTCTAGCTTAAATCAAATCGGTAAAGCAGTTGAACGTGAAGCAAAAGACCATGGCTTAAAAGTGATCAAAAACTTAACTGGCCATGGCATCGGCAAAGCGTTGCACGAAGAACCTTCGCATGTACTTAATTATTATGACGCTTGGGATAAGACACTTCTACAAGAAGGTATGGTTCTTGCAGTTGAACCGTTTATTTCTGAAAAAGCAGATCATATTATCGAATCAGGAGATGGCTGGACGTTCATCACACCTGACAAATCACTTGTAGCTCAAATCGAGCATACAATTATCGTCACAAAAGGCGAACCAATCATTTTGACACAACTATAATAATTAGAAAAGGTCTGTTTCTAGAAATCCAAAGTACTCGGATTTCCAAACAGACCTTTTCTTATTTCTTTTTAGGAGCAGCAATTGTTTTTGAATTTCCTTCTGCTAAGTGGCCTTTATACCACACTTTTTGAACCGTTTTAATTCCCTTAGTCAACTTACGGTAATCCCGCTCTTCTGGGTATGACAACAATGTCAATACTTCCCCGTCTCCGCCTGCCCGTCCTGTTCTGCCTGAACGGTGTAAATATTGTTCAACCGTATGTGGCACGTCGATGTGAATCACATGCGTTAACCCATCAATGTCTAGCCCCCGTGCCGCAAGATCTGTTGCTATCAAAATTTTCAACTCGCCTTTACGGAAACTATCCAGTGTTTGCTGTCTCTCAAATTTCGTCATTTCTGAATGAAGAACCGCAATCGGTGCTTCGTTATATTTGAGCTTCATTTCTTTCATGCGAAGCTGATCCACATTATTAATAAATGCAAGAGCACGAATTCCCTTCAAATAAGAAATCCCGCGCAGTACATCCGTTTTATCCCTTGCATCTGTCTTCACAAACGAATGGACGACCTTACCCGATTTCGGCATTTCTTCAGCGCCAACTTGGATACGAATTGGGTCATTCATAAATTTGCTAGCGACAATTTCAATTTCATCCGTAATTGTTGCAGATACGGCAACAACTTGTCTTTCCGGATTTGCCGCTTCAATCATATTTTTTACAGTGACCCGATGATCGCGCGCTAAAAGTTGATCGCCTTCATCAAGAACGATGTGACGAATATCGTGCATTTTCAACTTTCTGACCTTGATAAGTTCAGCCAAACGGCCGGGCGTCCCAACAACAATCGTTGGCTTTTTCTTCAATTGTTCAATCTGACGCTGCATATTAGCTCCGCCAATTAGTTGCGTAACCGTAATATTTGTTCCTGTCACCCATTCTCTGATAACGTTGACGATTTGCATCGACAGCTCCTGCGATGGTGTTATTACAAGCGCCTGCGTCTGGTTTTTATCGCCATCAACCAACTGCATAAGTGGTAAGACAAATGCAAGAGTCTTACCTGATCCCGTCGGCGACTCAGCAACGATATCTTTACCTGCCAGCATTTCAGGGATCATTTTCTCCTGGATTGGCATCTCGTACTCAAACTTCCATTTTTCTTTAAACATTTCGTCCATATTTTCTAAGAAGGACATCATTATCCCCACTTTCACTCTATTCCTTTCAGTTTATCATAATAGGCTCTGCTACACTCTATTTCTGACAAAACTGATTAAGGTTTTCTCCGTGCGTTGACACGCTGTTCGAACGCGTATGCATAACCAATTAATTTAGGTTCAGTAAATGCTTTCCCTGAAAATGTAATACCAAACGGTTCACCTGCCTTGGAATAGGCTGCTGGAACGGTAACAGATGGATAACCGGCTGCTGCTCCGAAACTGCATCCATGATCTTGTGGAAATACTAGTGCTTGAATAGTATGCTCATCAAATGCTTTGCCAAGTGCAATGTCTCCAGCCAGATGACGATTACGAAGAAGTGCCTCAATATAAGCACGTTCCGTCAATGTTCCGCTTGTTCGCTCCACTTTTTCCAGCATTACTTGACCGAATTTTAATGTTTCTTCTGCATGTTTATTGTTGAAATCGATAATATCGGATAATGTTCGAATCGGATTGGTTACCGGTGTCTTTCCCAAATACGCATTCAAGGACGCTTTGAATTCGTAGAGAAGCACGTTATAGCCAAGATCATTTTCCATTGTTCTTAAGTCTAAATCATCTATTATAACGGCACCCGCCGCTTCAAGTTCTTTAAGCGCGGCATCAAAAAGGTTCAAACGTTCCGTAGATGCTTCTCGTTCAAAAATAGTTCGTGCAACGCCGAGACGGACACCTTCGAGCGCTCTTGTATCAAGAACAGACGTCCAGTCAATTCCTTCTAAACAGGATGCCCCTGCTGTTACAGGGTCTTCTAGATCCTCGCCAATCAGTAGACTGAATGTAATTGCTGCATCGTGTACCGTCCTTGCCATAGGTCCCGGAGTGTCCTGTGTGCTCGAAAGAGGAATCACTCCTGTACGGCTAATTGTTCCTACAGTCGGCTTAATACCGACAAGCGAATTCTGCGCTGACGGATTAAGGATAGACCCCGTCGTCTCCGTACCGATTGCCACAGCTGCCATATTCGCGGCAATACCTGCACCAGCTCCCGAACTCGATCCTCCAACTTCAAATAAACCATATGGATTATTCACTTGGCCTCCACGTGAACTCCAGCCATTGGTCATCCGATCGGACATAAAATTTGCCCACTCTGTCATATTCGTCTTTCCGAGAATTATGGCTCCCGCATCACGTAATTTCTTAACGAGAAAAGAATCTTCAACCGCATAGAAATCCTTAAGCGCAAGTGACCCGCAGCTCGTATGCATCATGTCACGAGTCCCCATATTATCTTTCAATAGAATCGGAATACCGTGAAGAAGTGAACGTATCCCTTTTTCGCGTCGTTCCACGTCAAGTGCTCTTGCAATCTGCACAGCTTGTGGGTTCAACTCAAGCACTGCATTTATATTTTTATTCCTATGTGAAATTGTGTCAATATACATAAACGTAAGCTCTTCAGCCGTTAACTCTCCGCTACTCATTTTTTCCTGCATGGCAGAAATTGTTGCCTCATCTAGCCACTCGCTTTGAAGTTTTTTCAATTTGTCATCTAGCATCGGATTCCCCCACCAATCTGAATCTTATGGTACTAGTTTACCTCAATTGGGTAAAGTTAATCTTCAATCTGGGTAACTTCATCACCATTGATTCTTCTCGTATCCTCGGAGACTTGAAGCGGGGAGCTTACTGCCCGTTAATGCGGAATATACATAAACAGTGACATGCAAATACGCAGGCTAGATGGAGTTGTTCAAGCAGACACGGTATTATGTAGTGGCGTTTAACCCATTATTTTTACTCCTTCGATCGTTCCATTTCAAACATAAAAACCGTTAATTTTTCACATCAGCAACCATATATGCGATAATTAGAATAGCAATTGGATGAGATAATTTCTGTCCTATTCATGGAGGGATTTAGGTTGACGATTTTCTTAACAGGTTCTACTGGTTTTCTTGGTGGTAAATTACTAAATAACTTACTCGAAACAACTGATCATACATTATTCGTACTTGTTCGGGATATGGAAAAGGCTGAACGACTTGTGGCGGGTCTTTCTGGGAATGCCGCTACCAGAATCAGGCTTTTAAATGGCGATATTACACAACCACTATTCGGACTTTCTGACGATGTCATTCAAGATTTGAAAGGCAAAGTCGACCTTTTTTATCACATCGCTGCTCTTGTAAAATTCGATGAGGAATTACGTGAAGAGCTCTTTGCGGTCAATTATGGTGGCACAGAGAACGCACTAGAATTAGCTAAGTTATTCAAAGTAAAACAATTCATTTATATCAGCACCGCTTATACAGTGGGGAAACGCGCGCATGGTGTAGAATCACTCTATCCAATCGATGCAAACGTTCATAATCCTTATGAGGAAAGCAAAGTAAAATCCGAACATCTTGCCCTTTCCTATTCGGATTGTATGGATGTATCCATATTCCGTCCTTCAATTATTGTTGGTGATTCAGAAACAGGCGAAGCCGATTCCGAGTTCACTCTTTACGGTTTTATGCGGGCACTTGATGTGTTCAAGCGTCGTATTGCTAGATCTGTTGACAACGCCAATGTTATTTACCGTGTCGTCGGTAGTAAAAACGCAACATCGAACTTTGTTCCAGTCAATTACGTCGCTGATATTTTAGCATTGGCTGCAAGTAAAGCACAAGCCGGCAAGATTTACAACATCACAAATCCCTCGCCTGCGACAAATTATAATCTTCTATCACTCATTAAAAACGCACTCGATTTTCAGCAATTAGAAATCATCGAGAATGCAGAACCAGGAATGCTGACAGCTGACGAAGAGAGGCTGAACGGCATGATTAGCGTATTCAATGCCTACTTATCTCGTTCATTCGATTTCGATGACAGCAACACACAGCGGCTTATCGAAGGAACTAATATCAGGCATTTGGATATGGATGAACAAACGACGCGATTGATCATTGAAGCTTATTTCGCCGTTTCAGAGTGAAATTTCATGAAAACAAAAATGGACTAAAACCGTAACAGGTTTAGTCCATTTTTTATTGTGCAACCAGTTACTTAATTCTAATACTTCAACCTGTATACTATGTCACTTAGATCCTATTTTCTAAATTACGAGCAGTCGTACTCTTTTCAACATCCTTGTTTTCTTTAAAGGTTCCTAACGTTTTATCGAATGAAGTATGAGTGACGCCAAACCAGTAATTTTCGTTTTTAAAATGATGCAGAAGATGGTGCTTCTTAATATTTTTCCCCATATTAGTACGCGGTTGTATTGGCTTATGGGCGACATAATGTTTCCATTCATAATAGAGGAAGTAAGCCACCAAACCCGTCGCGAATGCCACCGCTAGGCTCGCACTCCCCGTTACAAGGAATACAATAAGTCCATAAATGATAAATCCTGGAATGCTGAACCATAACGGCAAAAATAATAATTTCAAATCATCCGGATCGACATGATGATCATAATGTAATCGCTTGATCATCTTCAGCATGAACGGATTTTCCGGGGTTTTAATATGAAATAAAAACCGATGAATAATATATTCACTTGTTGCATACGTCATAATTCCCACAGCTAAAGCAACCCACGTCCAAATATCGAGTATATGTGGCACGGTTAAAGAAGCACAAATTAACAAAATAAGCAGCATAACCGTGACGTCAGGGAAAGTTCCAAATTCCTTTAAGTATTTCTTCATTTACAATCATCCCCTTTTCTTGTAATTATATATAAATAATTCGGAAAATTCAATGTAATAAAAAATCCCCTATACGTTTCGCATAGGGGATTGTTTTATTACCAAGTACTATTTTTATATTTTCGATAATAATTAATTTGTCTAGCGAATAAATACAGCTTACGCTTGAAATGGCGGTCTTTTTTATAAAACAAAGGATTGCCGTATTTACCTGCTCTAAGCAATGCTTTCACATCTTTGAGTACTTCTTGGTTTGACACAAATTTCTTCAGCACGATTTTAGGTACGACAGTAAACAGGAATTTCTCATTCAGTAGGGTTAGCTCTTTTTGTTGGCCATGAATGACGTCATCGACTAGATACTTCGCCATATTATGTCCGCAAGCCGTAATATAGTAGCTTGATCGTCCTTGTCGTATATTCACCTCGAACACTTTGAACTTACCGTCCCGCTCGTCATACTTCAAATCAAAGTTCGCGTAACCGACGTAATTCAATGCTTCAAGGAAGCCTTTTAGTTTCAACATCATCTCTTCATTATAGCGGGTGATAAGTGCTGTATAATTCCCTATTGCAGTAACGGTATGCTCTTGCAACACGACTTGTGCGAAAGTTATCAGCTCAGCCTTTCCATGACTGTTCATATAGAATACAGAATCCCACATATATGTATCGTCCCCTGGGATATAGTCCTGGATAATGAGATCCTCTCTATAGCCGCCCGCTTTAATCGTTTTGATAACGTTGTGGATTTCATCATATGAATCGACCTTATACACTTTTTCCATGCCCGCAAACGGATTCTTATAGTACTCGACACCGTTGCTTGGTTTGATAATGATTGGGAACATGACCTTTTCTGTAAATGGCTTTTCATCTTGGCAAGAATAGTAATATGTTGCTGGTGCTTCGATACCATGTTCGGCGCATAACTTATAGAAATTCGATTTAACAAGCACATCGTTCATAAGTGGTTCCGAAATATAATTAAATACAAAATGACTTTTCAGCTCGTCCGCATTTTCAATAATCATTCGGACGTAAAGATCATTCGTTCCAATGAGTAACATTTTTTTCCCTGGTTCCGCATACTTCTCCGCAACCTCTTGCAAGAAGCTCACGAATACTTGTTTTTCAGGCAGTTTCGGATTGAGTTCTATCGTCTTTATAATTGAGCTTAAACTGGTGAATGATAAAGGTTCTTTTCCTACTAGAATTGGGTTGATCCCATACTCTTCATGGAATGATATCGCCATGTTGTAAGCATTCATGTCTGTTCCGATAATGATTGGTATGAAATTATTATTTGTCATTTTGTCCTCCAACTATCTTTTCTACTCATAAGTGTATGGCTCCTGTTTTTCATTGTCAAGAAAGCGCATTATGGGCTGGGCCATAACAAAATCCAGTACTTCCCCGAAAGGCTAGTACTGGACTGCTATTCACACTATGGATTACTCCAGTACCAGTTGAATGGGTGCCTCGACCGGCCATATTGAATAATCAGTAATGATGCCGTCAACATCGTATTGATAAGCTTTGTCCACCCATCCCTGATTTTTCGTAGACCAAACTAATACTTTTCCACCTTGATTATGTATTTGATTGACCACACGTTTATTGACATATGAGACGTTAAAGTTAATGTACGTCGCAAAGGATGTCAGATCACTTATCTTTTGGGATGACAGAGATTGAATGGATGGTCTCATGAGTAATGCCACTTCTAATTCAGGAAGCAACGTGTTCATCTTTCTCATCGATTCGATATCGAAAGATTGAACTATAATGCCGTTCAAATCCTTATATTCACTTAACAAATCTACTACTTTCTCTTCGATGCCCGGATACTTAGATGGTTTCTTAATTTCTATTAATAAACCAACTTCCCCATAAAATTCATCGAGCAACTCATTTAAGGTAATGATTTTTTCGCCGGCAAATGCAGTATGAAATTTCCCTCCTGCATCTAGCTCTTTTAATTCGGCAAGCGAGAAATTTTTCACATAGCCAGAACCGTTTGTTGTCCTGTCCACTTTGTCATCATGGATAATTATTAGCTCTCCATCTTTCGACAAATGCACATCACATTCTAAAAAGTCTGCCCCAAGTTCTAGCGCTTTCCGAAAAGCGGACTGCGTATTTTCCGGAGCAAAATTGGAAGCCCCACGGTGCGCAACGCTAATCATTCCGTTCATTTCTATATGATTAAAAGGTCGTGCTTCGTAACCAACTAGAAGTAACATACATATACTTACAAAGACGAACAATAGCTTCTTTTTCTGTATCTCCCCCATAATTAAAACCTCACACCAAATGACGAATACCGACTATTCTAATCATTCTTTTTATTTATTATAGCATATGTGCAAGGTCCTGTAACTGTTAATTCCTACTAGGCTTAAAGATACAAAAAGTTCCAATAGAAATATACGTTTTTTTATATAAATACACAGATTTGTATAATCCTATTTTATTTAATAAGGAAAAGGAGCTGTGAAATATGGCTACAAAACCACCTCGATTGCAGCCGGGAGATACTGTTGGGATTGTTACATTAGGTAGTCCATTGGCAGCAAGTAGAATAGATGAAGGGATAACAACTTTGCAAAATATGGGATTTAAAGTTCTTGTAGGCGAGCATGTCTATTCAGCGAATGGATTTATTGCAGCGACACCCCAACAAATGGCGTCAGATTTGATGAAGATGTTTCAGAATAAAGAAGTGAAATGGATATTGCCTTCGAGGGGCGGCGTTGGTGTAGCAAGTATACTCCCCTTCCTCAACTTTTCTATCATTTCTCAAAATCCCAAAATTGTCTCAGGCTACAGTGACATAACAGTACTCCTGAATGTACTGTACGAATATGCGAACTTAATTTCATTTCATAGCCTTCTCCTGCTAGACTTCAATTCAAATACTCCAGCATATAACTTTAATCAGTTCTTCTCAGCAACCACAACATTAACCGCACCTTGGGGAATCATAAATCCGCCTGGTATGTTACTCGAAAGCCTGGTTCCAGGAAATGTAACCGGCCCCGTAATCGGAGGTAATCTTACTTCTTTCATAGGCACATTAGGAACTTCTTATGAAATAAATACGGAAGGTAAAATTATCGTACTTGAAGAAACGCATGAACCAATTAACAAAGTCTACCGGTATTTGAATCATCTTTTATTAGCCAAGAAATTTGATGATTGTATAGGGATAATAATGGGGGAATGTACGAATTGTCAGGATGCATACGGAAAGTCTTATCAAGATCTTATCAACGAATTTCTAGTTCCTTTAGGTAAACCACTTATGTCCAATCTGGCAACTGGACATGGCCTATATAAAGCAGCGATACCTATCGGTGCGACCTTGAATATGAACACTTTTAACCGTACATTGACTGTGATGGAGCCGGCTGTAAGCCAGCAATAACATATGTCTGAATTCTAATTTCAACTTATTTAAAATGGTCACAGCATGAATTCATTCTACTTCAAATACTATCGTTAATAATGAATAGTCCATGTCGATATTTATAACGCGAACATTGGATGAAATCTCATATTGGTCACGGATTATTATAGAACATCCCTTTCAATAAACATTATGCCTTACTTTGCATGTAAAAAATGCCAACCACTCAGTCTAATAATTGATTTGAATTCAACTACCCCCCTATTTTTTTAGGGGGGTAGTTGAATTTTTTAAAGTTATTCCGTGAAATTACGGAAGTTGTTCTTCAGCCATCATTACCTGCTAAAACAATAAGTCCCCCTATCTGCATACGTGCATTAACCCACCGCGATATTTCAAGGAAAATGAAGTCCGTTAACCAAGTCGTAGTTAGCGCCTTGGTTAACAGTTTTAGAAAAAGTGTGTCATTCGTCGATAATGGGACATAATAAAATTAATATCTATGACGGTATAATGCAATGGATAAAGTTTAAACATCCTTATCCACTAGCGCCTTACTGTGAATACTCCCAAAATTATCATTAAAACCGGACTTTCCAAATGGAGGTAACCCAATATACTTAGCATAATACTTGTAAGCGCTTTAAATTACCCTTGCATTTACTGATTACTTTTTTTATAATAAATATGAAAATCATTTACATACAGGAGGTACCAATGATGAGTAGTTTCTTCGAGAAAGCACAACAATTTGGTAAATCATTTATGCTGCCCATAGCTGTATTGCCCGCAGCAGGTTTACTTTTAGGGATTGGCGGTGCTTTATCTAACCCCAATTCAATAAAAGCTTATCCATTTTTGGACGTATCTTGGCTGCAATCCATTTTCACCATTATGGCAAGTGCAGGAAGCGTCATATTCGCAAACCTTGCACTTTTATTTGCGATAGGTGTAGCGGTTGGTTTAGCCAAAAGTGATAAAGGAACCGCTGGACTTGCAGGAATGCTCGGTTTCCTAGTCATGAATGCAACTATCTCAGCATTATTATCAATCATGGGAATTCTCAATACTGAAAATCCCGCATCTGTTGGACAAGGATTAGTACTTGGTATTCACACGTTAGAAACAGGTGTCTTTGGCGGTGTAATGGTTGGTATTTTAGTCGCTTTTCTTCATAATCGTTATAATAAGAAGCAACTTCCTCCATTTTTAGGTTTCTTTAGCGGATCACGATTTATTCCTATCATTTCTGCATTTGCATCTATTTTTCTTGGGGTGCTAATGTTCCTAATTTGGCCATTTATTCAAGCTGGTATTTTTAAAATGGGTGGATTAGTAGAGGCAACTGGTTACATTGGAACATTTATTTTTGGATTTGTGTTACGTTTATTAGGTCCATTCGGTCTTCACCATATATTCTATATGCCTTTTTGGACGACTAGTCTAGGCGGTTCACTCGTTATCGATGGACAACTTATTGAAGGAACACAGCGAATCTTCTTTGCACAGCTTGCTGATCCTACCCTTGAAAAGTTTTATAGCGGAACATCCCGCTTCATGTCTGGACGCTTTATTACGATGATGTTTGGACTTCTTGGGGCAGCTTATGCAATTTATCGCACAGCAAAACCTGAAAACAAAAAAATAGTGGCAGGATTAATGGGATCTGCTGCATTAACATCCTTCTTAACAGGTATTACAGAACCCATTGAATTCTCATTCTTGTTCATTGCTCCTTTACTTTATGTTTTACATGCCTTTTTGGACGGATTAGCCTTTATGATGGCTGATATTTTCCAAATTACAATAGGGCAAACATTTTCTGGAGGATTTATCGACTTTGTCCTATTTGGAATTTTACAAGGTGATGCGAAAACAAATTGGATAATCGTTCCACTAATCGGTATTCCATGGTTCTTTGTTTATTACTTCTCATTTACATTCTTTATTAAAAAGTTCAATTTCAAAACGCCTGGTCGCGAAGATGAAGACCTAAAAATTACGCCAACAATGGAAAACACAAGCGAAAGAGCACAAACAATTATTACTGCATTAGGCGGCGCAGATAATTTAACAGATGTTGATTGCTGTGCTACTCGCTTGCGTATTAGCGTCAATGACCCAAGCAAAGTTGATGAAGCACTCTTGAAAGAAACAGGAGCAAAAGGTGTTATTATGAAAGGTAAGGGTGTCCAAGTCGTTTATGGACCGCATGTTACCATTATTAAAAATGAAATCACAGAAATAGTTGGTGAGTAATTATGTTGAATAAAATTAAAAATGGGCTTGTTGCTTCATGCCAGGCCCTTGAGGATGAGCCTCTTCATAGTTCGTTTATTATGGCAAAATTAGCGCTTGCTGCCGACCTTGGCGGAGCTGCTGGTATTCGCGCAAATTCTTTGCGCGATATTCAGGCTATAAAAAAAGAAGTTTCTTTACCTGTTGTGGGAATTGTAAAACGCGATTATCCTGATAGTGATGTTTTCATTACTGCGACAAAAAAAGAAGTCGATGAATTAATTAAATCTGGCTGCGAAATGATTGCTATGGATGCTACATTACGTCAACGTCCAAATGGTGAGCAGTTAAAGGATATTGTTGATTATCTAAAAACGAATCACCCACATATCCAATTAATGGCTGATATTTCAACTTTAGAAGATGCACTCGAAGCGGAACGTTTAGGATTTGATTGTGTTTCTACCACTCTTTATGGCTATACAAAAGAAACCAGCGGATGTAAACTTTATGAAAATGATTTTGAGTTCATTAAGATCGTTCTAAATAACATTCGCATTCCGGTTATAGCTGAAGGTAATATTCTTACACCTGAAATGGCAAAAGTAGTAATATCTCTTGGCGCTTATTCCGTTGTCGTGGGAGGGGCTATTTCAAGACCCCAGCAAATTACTAGGCGGTTTGTAGACGAGATCAAAGGAGTGTAATGAATGGTTACACTATTGAAGGAAATTCAATCTAGATATTCTTCTTTCTCCGAAAAAGAAAGAGGTCTAGCCGATTATTTTCTTTCCTCGCCAATTGAGGCTTCACAAAGCAATATTAAAGATATTGCTGCCAAGACTGATATTTCTGTTGCGACGATTACACGTTTTTGCAAAAAGGTTGCTTGTAGAAACTTTGTCGAGTTGAAAATAAAATTAGCGCGAGAAGCATATCAGGTAGGTAATGATAAGGTTGACTCAAAATTAAAGCGGCAATATGAGGATATTCTAAATGATATTCAAGGACTAAGTGGAAAAGATTCGTTAAATGAGGTTATGCAACTCATGCAAGAAGCGAATAAATTGTATATTTATGGATTAGGCAGTTCAGGACTTGCTGCGCAAGAGTTAAATTATCGTTTAAGTAGAATGGGCTTTGCATCAGAAGCTGTAACCGATCCACACTTAATGATCATTAGGAGTACACTAGTCCAAGACGGTGATTTACTTCTAGCATTCTCTCGCTCTGGACAGACCAGAGATTTATTACATTCCATTAAAGAAGCTAAAAATAATGGCGCAAAAATCGTCTCGTTCACCGCTTATGGCGATACTCCGCTAACCAAATTATCCGAAGCCGTATTATGGACGATACACCCTTTACGTACCGGATATATATCTACTGGTTTGGATTTGAGTGTTCTTTATTTGATTGACCTGATTAGCTTATTTTTATTAAAGGACCAAAAAGTTAAAGAAACATACGAAAAAACAGTAACTGCCATTTCCTCTGAAGCATATATCGAAAGTAATTAGTAAGTTTATAATTTGAGATTAAACCAAATAAGGTATCTGGTTCTAAAACAATTCGGGATTGTTTTTAGAACTAGATACCTTTATTCTATAAAGTTGATCTTCAATCAGAGGGGATTTTCTTCATCCCCCACTGATTCTTCTTATGTCCTATACGCCCGACTACGTTAACCGCGTGGCCATAACATCACAGACACACCAATTATACAAATTAAAGCACCAATCCAATCAAATGTATCCGGCATCTTTTTTTCGACTCCCCATCCCCAAAGGACAGATAGTACAATGAATACACCGCCATAGGCAGCATACACCCTACCGAAAGTCGGGAACTGTTGGAAAGTGGCAATCACCCCGTACATCGCTAAGACAAATCCTCCAATGAGCCCTAGGTAAACTGACTTCCCTTCCCTTAGCCATTGCCAAATGAGATAACCTCCACCTATTTCCGCTAGCCCCGCAAACAAAAATAGCAGTATTACTGTAATCAAAATATAATCCCCTTTCAAAAATCTTAATTCGCAGGCTATGAAATTTTTTATATAGCGAAAGAAATCAGTAGTAACATAGCTAAAAGGGCACCGTGCTAGTTACTGGCAACAATTTGGACAATCTCTAGGAGCACATAGGATATGAAGATTCCCTGTAAGGCGGCTTCGCACAATTTTCATAGAAAAAGAATTAATTATAAAATCCATAGGTAACAGCTTATACATTATATCGCGGCAATGAATAACCTATAGTATGTAGTGGTTAAGCCACCATAAGGAGGTTTTTATTGTGCCACAGAGAGGAAATGGACGATTTCGTTTTTGTGTTTTTCCAGGTTATAACTGGTGTGGGCCTGGTTGTAGTGGACCCGGCGCTCCTATTAATGAGGTAGATGCAGCTTGTAAAGCACATGACGATTGTTACCGCAGGGGCGGATGTCCATGTGAATGTGACCGTGAATTCATTCGTTGTCTACGTCAAAATATAGATCCATGCACTAAAAAAGGTAGGCACGCCCGTATGCTCTATAATTATATGAAGTTACAAACATTATTTACTTGCAACTTTTATAGATAATAGATGTTATGGCGGCTTACGGCCTAGTTTTCACATGTCAGGTGACTGACCAGCTAAAAAAAGGTACTAGATTCTAAAACAACACTAGATTGTTTTAAAACCAGGTACCTTTTTCAAAGAGACATTGAATGCCCATACCTCGCCAAATACTCTTCCTTCTCTTTATAATCCGGCATAATACTTCCAACACGTCTCCAAAATGATCGATCATGGTTCATATGCAATAAATGACAGAGTTCATGGATTATCACATAATCAATGACTTCAATTGGAGCCATGGCTAGACGATAATTAAAGGTTAGCTTTCTATCCGAACTACAACTACCCCACTTGGCTTTAGACTCTACTATTTCAATAATTTTCGGCTTAACTTTCAGTTGTTTTTCATATATTTTTATCCGTTCTCCTACAATCTTCTTACAGCTATTGATATAGAACTTCTTTAGATTCCTTTTAAGCACCTCTTCATTTAACTCGCTACTATCTATTAATTCATGAAGATGACACTCTTTCCCAAGGTATAAGAACTTCCCTTGAGCATGATACTCTCTTGCCTTAGGGGTTTCTCGAGCTACATCAATTTCATGGATTTTCTCTAGTATTCTTTTCCCGTTACTCTCTATTGCACTGACAATAATTTCTTTGCTTGTGTCTTTGGGAGCTTTAACAGTTATAAAACCAAATGAATCAATATGAATGGATAGCTTCTTCCTATTTCCATACTGAACATCAACTTTAATCATTTTATTTTCAATTTCAACCTTCATATCTAGCATCACCTTTATACATTTATTCCTAACCCTTGTTTTTAACTTATCCACTATTTTCTTTCTATTCTTAGCCACAATCCATCGATTCATTCCCTGATACATTCATCTTAGTGGGTATTAACCATTCTGGCAACAAACGCTTCGTAGAATAAGATAGTTTAGCTCAACTTGATAACGCCTCAGCAAAGCAATACGAAAGTATTCCTCCATTAGGAATCCGCACTTCAAATCCAGACGCGTTAAAGATTACCAAATAACGCCCCTCCCCGGAAAACTTCCCATTTGAGAAGAATCCTAAGAGCCAAAAATAGCTACATACTGATTTTGCAAAACAAATCTATTATCATTCCATCCTAATGTGTTCATAATATACCCTAAAGAATCTGCATTATATCTTCCCGCAATTTTTTGATAAGCTAAAAGCTCATAAACTTTATTTGAATCAAAATCTACTGGATATAAACCGCTCAAAGGGTTCACAAAACCAGTTATTGGTTTTTTCAATTTTCCATTCCCATAATATATTTCAGATAAATACTCAGCACCTCTTGTAGATATGTCGATAATGTACTTTTCATTATTCACCTTGCTGACAATTTCAACTTTATAATTGTCTTGATACGTAACGTCATATTGGTATCGATCATTATATACATTAAAATCAAAAATTAATTTTGCTTTATTGCCAACAAAGGAAACAACATAATAGTACATTGTTCCACCACTACCACCTGTAGCAATACTTATTAATATATCAGCTACACCATCCCCAGTAAAATCACCTAAGAATAAGGAAGGATTATAGCCAACATTTTCCCGCAGCGGGATACTTGTTGACACACCTGTTCTTCCATCCTTAACATGAAGGGTTATATTTTGTGTAAATGGACTATCTGGAGTCTTTATTCCAGTTAAATAGACATAATCACTTACTCCATCTCCGGTAACATCTCCCTGAGCAAACGCAACAATACTGGGTTGACTCCTACTAGCTGGTGAGTTATAAATATTCATAACGTTCCCCTTTTCATTATGCCTTTATTTATATCTATCCTATGGTTTAACGGAATGTTTGCTACAAGTTGTATAACATTTCACATGTGTTGATTAACCAAAACCAACCAGTAAGTAACTTAATCCTCCCTTGGCCACTACTTGTATGGTTGCGCTTTTGGATTGCTTTGGATTGAATGACTTCTATTACAATTACCGAGATATCTGGATGTGTAGGGATGCGAATTTGTCGCATCCCTACACACTTTTTTCCGTTAATCGTATGGTGGTCCTTCATCCGTCGCTCTCCAAATGTATAAGTTCAAGTAGTGCTGAAGTTTTTTGGGACGAAAGAATAGCTGACTTCCTACCTGGAGAAAAGCCGCCAAAAATGCAATTTTGGCGCCTGATGCTTTCTCTATGGTTTTTTCTTTTTTATTTTAAAGTAGTGTCACCTTCTATAAGGCATCACATGATTAGATGTATACTCTTTGTTAAAAGTCAGTAAGAAGCACATTATATAACGTGTATGAGTGCCCGAAATTGCATATTCGGGCACTTACACTCTCAATAGAATGTCATCTACTCTTTACTTTCAAAACAACCGCATTTTTCACTTGATCATTGTAGGAACGCGACAGGCAACTATTCGCAACAGTATTACTGAAAAGAGTGTTGCTAGAAGTGACGTAGTCACTTCTAGCAATACCTGCCCCACAGTAAAAATGTCATAAATAGTTAGCCGCAAGCGAGCAGGAAATGGTCCAGTGAAAATGGAGGATATCAAGCCCTCCTCACCAGTATGTTATGTGAGAAAATGGTTAATTGGCAGACGTAATAACACTTTAAAGAATATAAATTTCCCATTAAATTCAGAACTTTTTTTGAACTCAGCACCTTTCACTTGCAATTGCTTTAGAATAGGGGTAAAGTTTGTCTAATTAGAAATTCACTTATTTCAAAATTTTTGAAGTAAGGATAGAGGCGCAAAGACCATCAGTACACAATCAGAGGATAATGAGATCCTATGACAATTGTGGAAAGGGGAATTTGCCGAAGTGGAGAGAATCTCATTTTCTTGAAGCTGGTTCTGTGTTGAATAAACACAGGATTGTCATATAGGAAACTATATGGAGGGCTATCTTATGCAAAGAAATAATTTATTATTTCTACTGCAACAACGAGCCCTCGTTGTTGCTTTTTTGCGTTAATTCACTAACTGCCCTTCTTCCTCTATTTTTTTAAAATAAATTATAGGATGTGGAGAAATAATGAATTTCGGACAAGTATTAACTGCAATGGTGACTCCTTTTGATGAAAATGGTGAAATTGATTTTCAAGCTACAAAAAACTTAATTAATTATTTAATTGCTAATGGAACAGATGGCTTAGTGGTATCTGGTACAACAGGAGAGTCTCCGACGTTAACGGATGATGAAAAATTGAATTTATTCAAGTTTACAGTCGAAGTTGTGAATGGGAGAGTTCCAGTAATTGCTGGTACAGGCTCGAACAACACGAAAGGATCAATTGAGCTAACAATACTTGCAGAAGATGTAGGTGTCGATGGTATTATGCTTGTTGCCCCATACTATAACAACCCATGCCAAGAAGGATTATATCAACACTTTAAGACAATTGCGGAGGTCACATCTTTACCAATTATACTTTATAATGTTCCCGGACGCAGTGTTGTCAACATATCTGTTGAAACAGTCATTCGCCTTTCAAAAATCCCAAATATCGTTTCTATTAAAGAAGCAAGCGGTAATTTAGATACGATGGCCGAAATTATTACTGATACACCTGAAGATTTTTCAGTGTATAGCGGTGATGATGGTTTAACGATTCCAGTTTTATCGATCGGTGGAGCTGGTGTCATTTCTGTAGCATCCCATGTTTTAGGGAATGAAATGCAAACGATGATTGGACATTTCAAAAGTGGCAACGTCCAAGAGGCAGCTAGGGATCATCGCAGACTACTGCCAATAATGAAAGCACTTTTTGCTGCCCCAAATCCATCACCTGTAAAAGCAGCTTTGATTTTAAAAGGAATCCCTGTCGGTGGTGTCCGCCTACCTATGATTCCTTTAAACGATGAACAACTAAGTTCTCTGCAACAAGCACTAAATATCCATGAAAAAGTAACTATTTAAAAAGGTTGTGAAAAGTTCCAGGTTCTAAATCAATTCACAAATCAATAAGAACCTGGCCCCATCACTTTTTATCCTTGTCTAGGATCCCTTATTTTAAAGTTAACTGGATTAATACTTGCTGATTGTATTTCTGCATTATACAAATGGGCATTTCAGCTAGTTTAAGTGGGAACTTTTCACATCTATCAGTAACCATCACTGTCAAAAAAAACAAATGAAGGCACAGAGATTCAATAGAGAACCTCTGCGCCTTCATTTGTTATTTAATGTCCCTTTGCATGCTAGCTTTCATATCGGATATTTACTTCGAAAGCTTATGTTCTTGGATAAAACCTTTTAAAATTCCGCTTAAATTAGGGCTACCCACTTCATCTAAATCATAATGTACACGCGTATATGGTTTATTAATAGAAATGATTCGAGATAAATCCATCGGTGTTCCAATGATCACGGCATCACAGTCGGCATTATTGATGGTTTCTTCAAGATCTTTCAATTGCTGTTCGCCATACCCCATTGCTGGAAGAACGTTTTGAATATGTTGATATTTGTTAAACGTTTCAATTAATGAACCTACTGCAAATGGACGTGGGTCAATCATTTCCTTCGCACCTAAGCGCTCAGCCGCAACTGTACCCGCACCAATTTTCATCTCTCCATGTGTCAACGTAGGACCATCTTCAACGACTAATACACGTTTACCAATAATACTTTCTGGGTTATCTACAGTAATCTTTGACTCAGCTTTAATAATTGTGCTAGTAGGGCTTGCAATTTTGATATTGTTTTCTACGATTTGAATGGCTTCTGCTGTTGCACTATCAATTTTGTTAATGATAGCAACATCGGCTGTTCGTAAACTAACTTCACCAGGATAGTATTTCAACTCATGACCTGGACGATGCGGATCCAAGACAGTAACCGCTAAATCAGGCTTGAAGAAAGAGAAATCATTATTTCCTCCGTCCCATAAAATAACATCACAGCCATCCGGATCATTTTCAGCTGCCGCTAAAATATCTGCATAATCAACACCAGCATAAACAATATTTCCACGGTCCACATGTGGTTCATACTCTTCCATTTCTTCGATTGTACAATTATGTTTCTTCAAATCCTCCACTGTCGCAAAGCGTTGAACACGCTGAGCATTTAAATCGCCATAAGGCATTGGATGTCTCACTGCAACAACTTTTAAACCATGCTCCAATAATGTTTCGATAATTTTACGTGACGTTTGGCTTTTCCCGGTTCCAGTTCGCACAGCACAAACCGAAATAACCGGTTTATTGCTCTTTAACTGCGTGCCTTTTGGTCCAAGTAGCGTGAAGTCAGCACCCGCTGCATTCACAATCGCACCAACGCCCATCACAGCATCGTAACTTATATCGCTATAAGCAAAAACACATTCATCAACTTGTAACTCTTCAATCAGCTTTGGTAATTGGTCTTGTGAATAAATCGGAATTCCTTCAGGATATAGTTCACCAGCTAATTCACTTGGATATTTTCGTCCATCTATATCAGGTATTTGCGTTGCTGTGAAAGCAACAACGTTATACGCTTCATTATCACGATAAACCGTATTAAAATTGTGGAAATCTCTTCCTGCAGCGCCTATAATAATTGTATTTTTTCTTTTCATCAGTATTCACTCCTATAATTGCAACGTTTTTATAATTATAACCTTTAGTGCATTTTAATACAACATTTTTTTAATATGCAAAATATAAAAAAAGATACACCACTATTCCCGATGTATCTGCTCTCTTTTGGCTTCTCTTAAAAGGTACCAGTTACCCAAACTTTAAATTTAGACCCTTAGCAAGCCACGGAAACCCCTGGCGGCATAGTAGGAATCCGCTCCATTGTGATACACAAAGATTGTATCGTAGCGATAATCACAAAAGATGGCCCCACCTAGCTTTCTAATATCAGCTGGTGTTTGCACCCAGCTCGACGTTTTCAAATCGAAATTTCCAACTTCCTGCAGCTCCCGGTATTGTTGTTCCGTTAAAAGCTCAATGCCCATGTCGGCAGCCATATCAATAGCATTATTTTCTGGTTTATGTTTTTTCCTTGATTCCAGCGCTTCAAGATCGTAACAAACACTTCTGCGGCCTTTAGGGCTTTCTGTTGAACAGTCATAAAAAATATATTCGCCCGTCTTTTTGTCATGACCAACAACATCCGGTTCTCCTCCGGTTATTTCCATCTCATTAAGCGACCACAGTTTTTCAGTATTAGCTTCCAGCTTCTCTTGGACTTTAGCCCATTCTAGTTCTGTATGGCGATTCATATTTTGCTCAAAACGAGCTTTCAATGTTTTGAGTAATTCGTCACGTTGTTCAAGTGATAACTGCTTGTTTCCCTTGGTCATATTGATTTCCTCCTAACTTTTTCATCCCTACTAATTATGTACCATATCAATTAGCTTAACCCTACTGGAACTTCAATTCCTTGTCTGCGCTCATTGTCTCATGAATTCCACCAATTTGTGCCATCACAAATGTTCGATATATGGTTATGATATTTGCTTAAACCATTCAATATAAAAGGTGAAGAATCAAGTTAAAATTGATTCTTCACCAGTCACATAATACTTTATTTCAAATCTCCAACCAAGCCACACACTCCACATGACTCGAATGTGGGAACATATCAACCGGCTGAATTTCCTGCGTGCGATAACCGCCATCTTCAAGTATACGTAAATCCCGTGCAAGCGTACCAGGATTACATGATACGTAGACAACACGCTTCGGTTTATATTCCAAAATCGTTTTCAATAGCTCTTCGTCGCAACCTTTACGTGGCGGATCGACAACCAGCACGTCGAATCGTTTGCCGTCTGCATACCATTTCGGAATGACGACTTCAGCGGGACCTGCTTCAAAATGAGCATTACTGATGCCGTTCAATTCCGCGTTACGCTTAGCGTCTTCGATCGCTTCAGGAACGATTTCGACGCCGTATACTTCTTTCGCTTTTTGTGCGATGAACAATGAGATTGTACCGATACCACAATACGCATCGATGACCGATTCTTCTCCCGTCAGCTGTGCGTATTCTAGTGCCTGTCCATAAAGAACTTCCGTCTGTTCAGGGTTCACTTGATAGAAAGAGCGTGCAGAAATTTCGAAATCGATGTTGCCAATTGAATCGACAATAACCGGTTTTCCGTATAGTAAAACAGTTTCATCGCCTAAAATAACGTTCGTTCTCTCGGTGTTAAAGTTTTGCATAATTGACGTTACATTTGGAACAACTCGTTTAATAAGTTCTATGGCTGCATCTTTTTGTGTGAATTTCTTTTTGCGTGTTACTAAAATAACCATCACTTCACCTGAAGCACGTCCTGTACGGACAATTAAGTGACGAAGCAGACCAAGGTGAGTTTTTTCATCATAAGCATCTACACCAATTGCGTGTAGCTCATATTTCAACATAGCCATTAGGTCATCTGCCTCGTGACTTTGGATGAGACAGATGTCTGTGTCGACGATGTCATGTGTACGCGATTTGTAAAATCCAGAAATAACTTTACCGTCGCGCTCACTGAAAGGTATCTGTGATTTATTGCGGTAGCGCCAAGGATCGTCCATCCCTTTTACTGGGTGCACTGGCACATGCGGTAGTTTTCCAATGCGATCCATAACATCGCGTACCGTTTTACGTTTTTGCACCAGTTGGCCTTCGTAAGACAAGTGTTGCATCTGGCATCCTCCGCATTTTGAGAACACATTACAAGGCGGTTTTACACGGTCAGGCGATGCTTTTGTAATGTTTAACAGTCTGGCAAAACCGTAACTTTTCAATGTTTTACCTACTTGTATATCAACTTCTTCACCTGGCAGCGCGCCAGGGATGAAAAGCGGATAGCCATCCACTTTGGCTACACCCGAACCATCGTGCGTTAAATCTTCTACGTAGACGTTGAGACGGTCGTTTCTATTTACACTATATGACATTATATTTTCCTCCAAATTTCAGATGTCTTTAGTTTACCATGCTAAGGCTGAAAAAACAGATGTCGCGAGGGCATCTATTAGACAATCCGTGTACTTTACGGTGGGAAATGGTTGATCAGCACTCACATTTGATCGCTCAACTTGCTTATATGCTTGGTCGCCATACTTATATGATCGGTCGCCCCTCTTTTTAATCGTACAACAAAAAAACAGACGCCATAATCGACGTCTGCTCTCCTTTACTTCTCGTTTTCAATCTGTTTCTTTACAGCCCCGTCCATCGGTCCAATAACGAACGCAACGACGAGTCCCCCAATGAGGACGATGAAGGGTGCATAAAACATTAGAAAGTGATTCATGTTCTGTTCCTCCTTATGCGTGGTAGTCGCCTTTTCCGCGGACGTAGTCTTTATCGAAAAGGAATAGGCGCATGAGCAAGTACAACGACGGAATCAGTAGCCCAAGTCCCATGATGAACACGACAATGAGCGAAATGGCCATGGCTGGATTCGTGAAGCTGTCGTAAATCGTCAAGTATGGGTACAACAAGTATGGATAATGGGACGCACCATAGCCAAAGAAGGCAAATGCGAACTGCCCTACAAGTAACAGGAAGGCGAGTCCGTAATTACGGCGTTTCCAGATTAACCACAGCGTTCCGATAAACATAAGGAACGATATGAGGAACATCGGCCAAAAGTTTTGGATATTGCTGTAATGTTCGGGATTATGATTTCTGAGTTCAACAATGATACCACCTGCGGTAATAATCGTTGGCAATGCCCAGATAAGCGCATATTTCCGAATCATATTTGTCGCTTCCGTGTCACGTGCTTTATTCGCATACCAGGTCAAGAATACCGCCGATATATAGAGCGTTGCGGCGATGCTCAGCACAACTATCGCCCACGTTAACGGACTGGTGAACAGTTTCCAATAATCGAGAACGGGATTACCGTTCACCATGTCGATAAATCCGCCTTCAGAAATGGTTAATACGATGGATAGTGATGCTGGAATAAGTATTCCAGCAAGACCGTACATAAACGAATATCCTTTGTGTCCACGCGCGCCATACGTCTCAAATGCATAATAGGAACCACGGATGGCCAGTAAGATAATCCCGATGCTGACGGGGATTAATAGCGTCGTTCCATAATAAAACGCTGTTTTCGGGAAGAATCCAATGATCCCGACAAAGAAGAACACCAAGAAAACGTTTGTTACTTCCCATACAGGCGATAAATAGCGCTGGATGATATTCGTTAAAATATGCTGACGGCCAGTGAGCGTGCTGTAAGCATTGAAAAAACCTGCTCCAAAATCAATGGCACCAATCAGTATATAACCGAAAAGGAAAGTCCATAGAACGGATATGCCAAGTATTTCGAGTGTCATAGCACGTCGCCGCCTTTCTCCGTATCACGATCTTCAATTTCACGTTCAACTGGATTATTGCGGAACATTCTTCTCAGTACAACTACACTACCGACCCCAAGGACTAGATAGAGCAAGCAGAACAGAATAAGCATCGAGTCAACATGTCCGCTCGTTGTAGCGGCGTCCTGCGTTCGCATGATACCTCTTAGAATCCATGGTTGTCTCCCCACTTCAGCGAGCCACCAACCTGCTTCAATCGCTACTATTGATAGCGGACCGCCGAGTACGATAAGCCAGCGGAACCATTTCGTCGAAACCATTTTCCAACCTCGTTGAACACCTAACCAAAATACGCCGGAGAGAAGGGTCATCCAAATACCAATCGACACCATTATGTCAAATAAATAATGGATATAAAGGGGCGGAACTTCATCCTCAGGGAATTGATCCAAACCAGCTACCTCTTGCGTAAAGCTACCGTGTGCAAGGAATGATAATGCGTACGGTATTTTGATGGCGTATTTAACTTCTCCATCTTTGAGAACGCCGTACATGATTAGCGGTGCATTTTCACTCGTTTCAAGATGCCATTCAGCGGCAGCCAGTTTTTCAGGCTGATACTCCGCTAAATATTTCCCTGAGAAGTCACCGATGATTGCTGATGCAATTGCAAACACAAGGCCGACTTTCATCGTTAGATATAGTGCTTTTTTATGATATTCGTGATTCGAACCTTTCAACAGACGGAATGCCGCGATCGCTGCAAGCACAAAAGCAGCTGTCATATAAGAAGTCGCAACAACATGTGCCACTTTCGTAGGCATCGCCGGATTAAACATCGCAAGAAGCGGATTGACGTTAACAAATTCACCGTTAACGATATCAAATCCTCTTGGTGCATTCATGAATGCGTTAACGATTGTGATGAATACCGCAGAAAAGGATGCACCGATGGCAACCGGAATAAGTAACAGAAAATGTTTCTTCTGGTTCTCAAATCGATCCCATGTATATAAGTAAATGCCAAGGAAGATGGCTTCGAAAAAGAACGCAAATGTCTCCATAAATAACGGCAGTGCAATAACGTTCCCTGCAAGTTCCATGAAATTAGGCCATAACAAGGATAATTGTAAACCAATCGCTGTTCCTGTTACGACACCAACGGCAACTGTAATGATAAAACCTCGTGCCCAACGTCGTGCAAGTAAAATATAATGATCATCGTTTTTCTTTATGCCAACCCATTGTGCAATCATAATCATCAGCGGTACTCCGACGCCGATAGTTGCATAAATAATATGGAATGATAAAGTCGTTTCGGTTAAGACCCTTGAAAAAAAGACTGCTTCTTCATTTCCCATCTTCTTATCCCCCTTTAACTTCCAAAGATTTTACCACCAATTGATAACAGCATAATTCCTGCAATAATAAATGCAAGCCACATTAGTCGTTTTTCATGTATTTTGTACACTGGCACCACGTCCTTTCAAATTCATCTTGATTCTATTGTATACCCTCTATACCACCCATTAGTTACGTTTAAAACGATTTACATGAACTATTTGTGACTAGTAGCAAAGTATCCACTTGTTAATGGACAGAATATTGTGTATCATTAATAAACTAAGATGAGGTGAACACAATGAGGTTAAAACGAAAAGTATTAGCTTATATTACAAAAGGTGAAGGTGCCGAACGTCAAATTCTTGTGTTCGAGCAAAAAGATAATCCAGATGCCGGCTTGCAAGTCCCTGGTGGTACAATCGAAAAGGACGAGTTATTGTTAGATGCATTGTACCGAGAAATTGAAGAAGAAACAGGTATACAGCGTAGTAATTTAGAGTTAAAAGGAAAAGTAAATAAAACAAACTATTTCCCTGAACATAAGCATGTCATCTATGAAAGAAATATCTTTCATCTTGCATATATTGGCGAAGAACATGCTAAATGGGAACATCGCGTAGACGGAGGCGGAAAAGACGACGGTATGACATTCTGTCATCGCTGGGTATCCGTCAAAAATCTACCTGAACTTGCTGCCAATCAAGACCAGGCAATTGAATTCATTTAGAAAAATAAGCTGTATGGATGTCCACTAGTGGCATCCATACAGCTTATTTTGTCCAATCCGCTAAATACCTAACCCTGGCTACTCTTTACGACTCTACAGAAGAGTCCACTAGATCTATTCGATCCTCTTTCCGAATTTCACCCATCGGAACAAACATCTCAATATGTCTGTAAAGATTTTCAAACCTCGCCGGCAATACGCCACCGTATTCCCCATCCAGGTTTAGAAGAACCTTTTCATTTGATGTCACTGTAATCTTTTCTGCTTTAGTTGAAATCACAAGCGGATCATCAAGATGCTCACCTCTGAGAGCAAGTGAAACAACACGTATGAATTCAGCGATATTACACTTTTTCAGGATGAGCAAAGTGAATTTCCCATCATTAATGCTTGAATCAGGGGCAAGTTTTTCAAAGCCGCCGACTGAATTCGTTAAGCCGACAAGAAACATCATTGCTTCATCATCAAACACTTCTCCATCGTATTCAATCTTGACGTGAGTTGAGTGGATTGACGGCAACATCTCAATACCTTTTAAATAATACGCAAGCTGCCCAAGTACCGTCTTCAATCTGCTTGGGACGTCATATGTCAATTCGGTCAATCTCCCGCCACCTGCAATGTTAATAAAGTGGCGGTCGTTCATTAAACCGACATCAACAGGAATCGTTTCTCCCCGAATGATAATATCTACCGCTTCGTTAATATCACGAGGAATGCGCAGCGCACGTGCAAAGTCGTTCGTCGTTCCCGTAGGAATAAGACCTACCTTAGGACGCTTGTCGAATGGACTTACACCCGCGATGACTTCGTTCAGTGTACCATCCCCACCCGAGGCAATTATAAGGTCAAAACCAGATTTAACAGCATGTTTAGCCGCCTCTGTTGCATCTCCTTCACACGTTGTCGCATGACAAGAGGTTTCATAACCGGCTATTTCAAGCTTCTCGAGTACCTCACCCAGGTGTTTGCGGAATGCTTCGCGTCCCGACGTCGGATTATATATAATTCTTGCTCGTTTCATCCGGAATTCCCTCTATTCGTACATATGTTTTTTATTGATAAGCAAAAATACTTCAATTATAGTACACGCACTTTGGCGCTTAAGATTGTTTCTGCAATACTGGTAAGAAAGTTTTACGGATGTCATCGTATACAGTTAACCAAAGTTCAGGTTTAGATGTATATTCAGCAGTAATTCGCTCAATGAACGCCTGCTGCTTTTCTTTATACGTTGGTGAATCCGCTGCGGGTAAGTCTTTACGTAGCTCCAAAACATACTCTTGGATAGCTGCCGCCCGCGGTCCCCATTTCGCCTCGACTTCCCCATCTTCCCCTAGCAACAAGTAGACAGGTATCGATCTGCCGCCGTTGGTCAGATGCTTGTCGATTAAGTCTGTATCAGCATCACGGTAAGCCGTGCGTACGTCAAGTTCCGCGGCTTCCGCTATTCTTCGAAGAACCGGATTATTCATCATTGCGTCGCCGCACCAATCTTCCGTAATTACTAGGATATTTGGTTTCTTTACTTTTAACAGCTCGATGAATTCATCATCTGCAGGCACTTCGAATTGTTCATAAATGCGAAAACTTTCTTCTTTATGTTTTTCCATCTTATTCATATACAGTTCGAGTGAAATGGCTTCATCAAAGTATTGTTTTTCAGTTTTCATTAACTATCCACACTCCTTTTCTTCAATTGTACGTCGTCCCTTCCCGCGAATCAAATTACGAGATTAGAAAAAGACGCTCTGTACAGTGACTTGAAAAAGTCTTATACAGAGCGTCTCGTTTTAAAAATAAGAAATAATAAGTTTTTACCTTAAATGGTGTCTAGGCTCCAGGCGCCAGACGCTTTTCTCATTACCTTCTCGCGATTTCCTCGAGAAGGATTTTATTGACGAGTGGCGGGTTTGCTTGCCCTTTCGTCGCTTTCATAATTTGACCAACGAGGAAGCCAACTGCGCGTTCTTTCCCGTTTTTATAGTCTTCGATTGATTGTTCATTTGCATCTAGTATTTCGGTGACGATTGTACGAAGCGTGCCTTCATCAGAAATTTGGACGAGTCCTTTTTCTTTAACGATGTCTGCTGCGTCTCCGCCGTTGTCGATCAATTCCTTAAACACTTTTTTCGCGATTTTCGATGAAATCGTACCATCTGTAATCAATTTGATCATACTCGCAAGACCTTCAGGCGTTAATGCCGTCGCATCAAGTTCTTTTGCCTCTGCATTTAGGTAAGCCGAAACTTCACCCATCAGCCAGTTAGACGCAAGTTTCGCATCCGCTCCAGCCGTAACAGTTGCTTCAAAGAAATCGGACATATCTTTTGTCAATGTCAAAACCATCGCATCGTAAGCAGGTAAATCAAGATCGTTGATATAACGTTCTTTACGAGCATCCGGAAGTTCTGGTATTTCAGCACGAACACGCTCAATCCACGCTTCGTCGATATGAATATCTGTCAAGTCAGGTTCAGGGATAAAACGATAATCATTCGCTGGGCCTTTGACACGCATAAGAAGTGTTTTACCTGTTGCTTCATCGTAACGACGTGTTTGTTGCTCGATTGAACCGCCAGATAACAAGACATCTACTTGACGATCGACTTCATATGCAATTCCTCTGCGTACAAAGTTGAATGAGTTCAAGTTTTTCAATTCCGTTTTCGTACCAAATTCCTCTTGTCCAAACGGACGGATTGAAATGTTGGCGTCACAACGGAGTGATCCTTCTTCCATACGGACGTCGGAAACACCTGTATATTGAATGATTGCTTTCAATTTCTCAAGGAAAGCATACGCTTCTTCTGGGGACCGTACATCAGCTTCTGTCACAATTTCAATTAGTGGTACACCTTGTCTGTTTAAGTCGACAAGTGAGTGACCTTCATCGGTATGTGTCAATTTCCCTGCATCTTCTTCAAGGTGAACGCGTTCAATACGAATCTTTTTCTTTTTACCGTCAACTTCAATTTCGACCCAACCGTTTGCACCAATTGGACGGTCATCTTGAGAGATTTGGTAAGCTTTCGGATTATCGGGATAGAAGTAATGCTTACGGTCGAAATTAGTGATTGGCGCAATTTCACAGTTAAGTGCCATTGCAGCTTTCATACCGAAATCAACTGCAAGTTCGTTCATCACCGGTAATACACCCGGATAAGCCAAGTCAATAACATGAATGTTCATATTTGGTTCGGCACCGAAATGAGCATGAGATGGAGACATAATTTTCGTATCTGTTTTAAGTTCTACGTGGACTTCAAGTCCTACTACTGTTTCAAAGTTCATTATTATTTCCCCTCCCATATGACTGGAGTTTGTGTATGGAAATCAGTCGCTTGTTCGTAAGCATGTGCTACTTTGTAAAGTGTCGCTTCATCGTAATGTTTCCCGATGATTTGAAGACCTAGTGGAAGTCCATTCGAAAAGCCGCATGGAACCGAAATTGCCGGTACACCCGCAAGGTTAATCGGAACTGTCAAAATGTCGTTTGCATACAGCGTCAACGGATCTTCAAGCTTTTCACCAATCTTATAAGCCGTTGTCGCAGATGAAGGTCCGATGATTACATCGTATTTCTCAAATAGATTCGCAAAGTCCTGCGCGATGAGTGTACGAACTTTTTGTGATTTCACATATAAATCTTCGTGATGAGCTGCACCTAGTGCATACATACCGAATAAAATACGTTTTTTCACTTCGGTACCAAAGGCTTCAGAACGTGAACGTGCGTATAGTTCTTCAAGATTCTGGACGCCTTCAGCACGGTAGCCATAGCGAATACCGTCAAAACGAGCCAGATTTGATGATGCTTCAGATGAAGAAATCACATAGTAAACAGGAGATGCATACTTCGAATGCGGAAGTGAAACTTCTTCCCACTCAGCACCAAGTGATTCGAGCACTTTGAGCGCTTCCATCACTGCATTTTTCGCTTCTGCAGATACGCCTTCACCTAAATACTCTGCTGGAACACCAATTTTCAAGCCTTTAATGTCGCCAGTTAGCGCAGCTCTGAAATCAGGTACTGGCTGAGGAGATGTAGATGAATCTTTAGGGTCTAAGCCTGCAATTGCACTTAGCAATAATGCATTGTCTTCAACGTTGCGCGTAATCGGACCAATTTGGTCTAATGATGATGCGAACGCAACAAGACCTGAGCGTGATACGCGACCATATGTTGGCTTCATACCGACAACGCCACAAAATGCAGCAGGTTGACGGACAGATCCGCCTGTATCTGAACCAAGTGCAAACGCAACTTCGCCAGCTGCTACTGCTGCCGCAGAACCACCTGATGAGCCTCCTGGAACGTATTCAAGATTCCATGGATTATGTGTTGTCTTGAATGCAGAGCGTTCTGTTGTTGACCCCATGGCAAATTCGTCCATGTTTAGTTTCCCGATTGTTACCATGCCTGCTTCATTGATTTTATCAACCACTGTCGCATCGTAAACGGGTACAAAGTCTTCAAGCATCTTACTTGCAGCAGTCGTAACAATGCCTTTTGTAACGATATTATCTTTTAGACCAATTGGTAAACCGAATAATGGTCCGCGTCCGTCCATTGGCAGCTTGTCCAATTCTTCTGCTTTAGCAAGTGCTTGGTCTTCATTTGTCGACAAGAAAGCTTGTACCTGTCCATCCATTTTTGCAATACGGTTTAGTGATTCTGCCGTCAGTTCTTTGACAGATACTTCCCGATTATGTAATAGCGACTGAAGCTCTGTTGCCGTCTTTTTGAATAACGTCATTTTTCTTCCTCCTTAAATCCATTCATCAAAGGATAGTCGGCACTTTGATTTGTCCGTCTTCGTGTTCTATCACGCTCTTCAACATCTCTTCCCTGTCAAGCGCGTCTGTCGGAATATCCTTACGCAATACATTGTAAAGCGGCAGTGGATGTGTCATTGTAGCAACCTGCTCAGTGTCCACTTCTTGTAGCTTATTGGAAAATCCAATCAGGTCTTCGAGTTGCTCAGCGAACATTTCTGCCTCAGCGTCTGTCATAGCAATTCTCGCTAGACCTGCGTGACGTTTCACTTCATCAATCGTCAATTGTGTCATTGTTTTTCCTCCTCCTCTTTGAATTGTACGGTTAATCATATCATCTTCCTATTATGATGAAAAGTTATGTTGATCAATAGCCATAAATATGAACGAATGGCTTCGCGTCACCAGCCTCTTTTACGATTAATGCCTCCGGTCCATTGACGGACGTTATACTAACTTCTGTATGCACATTTGGGAAATATTTATTGACAAGTGTTGTCATATATTGCGTGAAGCCAATCGTTTCACTTGTACCAAAGAATTGGATTGGCACTTCTATTTCGAGTGATTTTAAGTTGCTGTCTTTATAAAACCCTGTGCCAATGACGTTGACGAAACTCGGGAAATACGCATCAATATCTTGTTTGAAGTTATCAAATGTAGTATTCATATCCCGGTATGCGCCAGTCTCTGAAGAAGCCGGGAACACCACATACTTCTCTATTACTTTTTTCCAGCCTGTCGGTGCCGACTGCCCTTTTCCAGCGACGGCTGTCGCAAAGTAGGTGCCTGGAACAATGGAGTTGCGGCTTTCTTGTTTAAACAATCCGACAACAATCGGGATATCTGATAGCCCTTCCTGTGTGCGGAGACGACGAACGACTTCTTCTGCCATTTTCATGCCTTGCTGTTCAAGTACCTCATCCGTTATTTTGGTCGCTTTTCCACTTCTTGAATAACTGGTTGAGTTGAGTGCTAGACCGACCGAAATACCGGCAAGACGAACTTTCTTTTCATCCGTCATAACGAGGTAGTTCTGTTCGACGATATGGGCCAGATAATTCGGCGCTACTTCCGAGGCTGTATCTTCGCTCATGCCTTCCTTGATGGGTGGATTCAAACCGGCCTCATTCGCAGAGCTTCTTGATAACCAGGCACTGGCAGTCCCCTTATCAATATGTTGCCCTTCCTGGAAGTAATGATTTTTCGGATTGAAATGCTGATTGGAAATACGTAACAGCCCTTCCTCGGCTTCCTGCATATCGTATTTTGTATAGATATTGTTAACGATAAGACCACGGCTCGCACTTTTCTTGAAAGGGATAGGCGTCTTGTAAAACTCCTCTTTCAATCGGACATCCGGTATCATGACAGTCTCTTCAACGCTTTCCTCGTTCTCCTGGATGACTTCTTCTTTCTCTGTTCCGAATGAAGGCAGACATCCTCCAAGTAGAAGAATGGCCGCGAGTCCAGGTAATACACCTAACTTTCTCATCATATAATTACTCCTTTTCGCCAAGCGCTTCAATCAACTGTGCTTCATTCCATACAGTGATTTCGAGCTCCTCAGCTTTTGCCAATTTCGAGCCGGCATCTTCTCCCGCGATTACGAGATCTGTCTTTTTACTTACACTGCCGCTCACTTTTCCACCGAATGCTTCGATTTTCTCTTTCGCTTCGCCGCGGGTTAAAATGGATAGTTTTCCTGTTAGGACCACAGTCTTGCCAGAAAACAATCCGTCTGTTGGGGCGTCTTGCCGCCTGCGTCCTTTATAGGCAGTATTCAATCCGTAAGACTCCAGCTTTCGAAGTACTTCAAGAACTTTTTCATTGCTGAAATAGGTCGTAATTGAATCTGCTACCTTATCCCCGATTTCGTGGATGGTTAGAAGTCGCTCTGCATCGGCTACCATTAAATCGGCAAGTGTTCCGAACTCCTCGGCAAGTATGGCCGCCGCTTTTTCACCTACATGGCGGATTCCAAGTCCAAAGAGCATTTTTTCAAGTGAATTTTCTTTCGATGCCTCAATTGCATTAAGTAGATTTGAGACGGATTTTTCACCCATTCGTTCAAGTTCGATCAATTGCTCCCTTGTTAGCGTATATAGATCCGATACGTCGTGGACAAGATCTGCCTTGTACAATTGGTCGACTACTCGTTCACCAATTCCTTCGATATTCATCGCACCTCGGGACACGAAGTGAATGATTGCTTCTTTCATCTGAGCTGGACATTGCGGATTAACACAACGTATCGCCACTTCCTCTTCAATTCGGACAAGTTCCGAATCGCAAACAGGACAGTTCTTCGGCATTTCAAAAGGCACTTCATCGCCAGTACGTTTCTCCACAATTGCAGCGACTACTTCCGGAATAATATCTCCCGCTTTACGAATAATAACAGTGTCACCGATTCGAACATCTTTTTCTTTAATGAGATCCTCATTATGCAGTGATGCGCGTCCGACTGTCGATCCTGCGACAAGTACTGGTTCAAGTATTGCAGTTGGGGTGACTACACCTGTTCTGCCAACACTAAGCTCTATATCCAGCAATGTTGTGACGACTTCCTCAGCAGGAAACTTGTAGGCGATTGCCCACTTCGGACTTTTCGCTGTAAATCCAAGCTGTTCCTGATCCTCAAAGTTATCGACTTTAACAACAATCCCGTCGATTTCATAGTCAAGAGCAGAGCGGCTTTCCCCCCACTTCCCGACATAGTCAATCACTTCTTCAATTGTGTCACATCGCTTACGTTCCTTGTTCGTTTCGAATCCAAGTGCAGCGAGGTGATCCAGTGAATCCGAATGACTATCCTGTCCATATGCACCACCGTCGCCGCCGATACCATAAACGAATATCGCCAAATTTCGGCTCGCCGCTATTTTAGGATCGAGTTGACGAAGTGAACCCGCCGCTGCGTTACGTGGATTGGCGAATGGTTCTTCACCCGATTCATCGCGCGTTGCATTCAATTTCACGAACGATTGCTTCGGCATATAGGCCTCGCCCCGTACTTCAATCGCAACAGATTCTTGCAGTCGAAGTGGGATTGTCCGGATTGTTTTCAAACTTGCCGTGATATCTTCCCCGACCGTGCCATCTCCGCGCGTTGAGCCTTGCACAAACTTTCCGTCGACATATCTAAGCGAAATCGCAAGTCCATCTATTTTGAGTTCACAAATATACGAAACGTCGTGTCCTGCTGCAGCCTTAACACGCCTGTCAAATTCTTTTAAATCCTCTTCATTGAACGCATTCGATAGACTAAGCATCGGAAACTCGTGGACGACTTTTCCGAATCCCTTTAGTACCTCGCCACCTACCCGCTGCGACGGTGAGTCCGGGTAAATAAGGTCAGGATTTTCCGCTTCAATCGACAACAATTCCTGCATATATTGGTCATAGATTGCGTCAGAGGTAAGCGGTTTATCGAGCACATAATAAGCATGGCCATACTGATGAAGCAGGTTATTCAATTCTTCCACCCGTTTTTCGAGTTCAAGTCGATCCATCGATTTTTTCTCTCCTTCAACCATCATGCTTTTTCAATTGGTGCAAATTTTGCTAAGAGACGTTTGACCCCGATTGGATTCGGAAATGCGATGTCCAGTTCGACTTCTTCGCCTGTCCCTTTTACGCTGACAACCATGCCGGTTCCCCACTTTTTGTGGACCGCTTTGTCGCCCGGGCTCCATCCCATTTTGTCTCCGCCACTTGTGTTATAGACAGGCTTTTTAACTGCAGATCGTACAGCTGCTTCATTGCGTGCCTTGGATCCTCCTCCAATGGAGAATCCAGAATTTCTTGAAACAATTTCTGTAATGTCATCCGAAATTTCTGCGATGAAACGGGAAGGGCTGTTATAGCTCGCACGTCCATATAGCGTACGATATGATGCGGAAGTGAGATAGAGTTTTTGCTCCGCACGCGTGATACCCACGTACGCAAGACGCCTTTCTTCTTCCATCTCCTCATCATCGCCCATTGAACGGGAGTGTGGAAAGACGTTTTCTTCCATTCCGATGATGAAGACAACAGGGAACTCAAGACCTTTTGCTGCGTGCATCGTCATAAGGACAATTTTCTCTGTAGATTTGTTCTCTTCTTTATCAAGTGAATCTATATCTGCGATGAGTGCAAGATCTGTCAAGAAGGCGAGTAATGATTTGTCACCAGTATCCTCTTCTGCCCGTTTTTCAAAAGCTTCTGTGACGGATAGGAACTCTTCGATGTTCTCTAGACGACTTTCTGATTCAATCGTCTTTTCACGGTGAAGCATTTCGCGGTAACCCGATTTATCAAGTATTTGCTCAACAAGTTCAGTTACTGATAAATATTCCTTCATTTGAGTGAATCCAACGATAAGCTCTCGGAACTTGGCAACTTCATTTGCAGCTCTTGACGTGATACCCATAAAGTCAACTTCTTGTAATGCGTCAAAAATAGAGCGGTCGTGTTCAATTGCAAAGCGCGCCATTTTATCGAAAGAAGTAGCACCGATACTTCGCTTTGGCTCATTAATAATTCGGGCCAACGCAAGATCATCATCATTGTTAGAGATGAGTTTTAAGTAAGCAAGCAAGTCCTTGATTTCTTTCCGTTCATAGAACTTCGTGCCGCCAACAATCGTGTAATCGAGATTCGATTTCACAAGATATTCCTCGATAACGCGCGACTGAGCGTTCGTACGATATAGAACAGCGAACTGATCTAGCTTTAATTTCTCCTGCTCTTTCAATTCAATGATTTTACCAACAACAAACTGCGACTCATCTTTTTCATCGCTCGCTTTATAGACATAAATTGAATCGCCTTCTTCATTGTCTGTACGAAGCTTTTTATCATAGCGACTCTTGTTATTTGTTATGACGTCGTTCGCCGCCTGTAAGATGCGTTGCGTCGAACGATAGTTTTGCTCAAGCATGATCATTTCAGCATTTTTATAGTCTTTTTCAAAGGATAGAATATTGCCGATGTCCGCACCCCGCCATCTATAAATAGATTGGTCAGAGTCTCCAACAACACATAAGTTTTTAAATTTAGCCGCCAGCATATTAACAAGTCTGTACTGTGCGTTATTTGTATCCTGATACTCATCAACATGAATGTATTGGAATTTGTTTTGATAAAATTCAAGGACATCTGGTACACGTTCGAATAAAACGAGTGTCATCATGATTAAATCGTCAAAATCGAACGATTGGTTTTGGCGCAATCGTTTTGCATAGCCATCGTAGACATCTGCAATTGTTTTTTCGTAAGGGTTGTGGGGGTTGATTTGAGCGCGGTACATTTCCGCATCAATACATTCGTTTTTCGCTGAGCTGATAGCGTTCAGCATTGTACGCGGTTCGTACTGTTTTGCATCAAGGTTCAACGTTTTCAAAACGCTTTTAATAACCGACAATTGATCGGCTGAATCGAGAATCGAAAATGATTTTGAAATTCCGATTCGATCGCTATCGCGACGCAAGATCCGAACACACATTGAGTGGAAGGTAGAAACCCACATCCGCTCGCCTGTCCCCGCACCAAGCAGTCCATCGATACGGTCACGCATTTCACGTGCTGCCTTGTTAGTAAATGTAATCGCTAAAATATTGGAAGGATAAATATTTTTCTCAACGACGAGATAGGCAATCCGGTGTGTCAGGACACGTGTTTTACCGGAGCCAGCACCCGCCATAATAAGAAGTGCACCTTCTGTTTTTTTCACTGCACGTGCTTGTTCTGGGTTCATACCTATAAGTAAGTCTTCTGCTATTTTATTCATCTATTTATCGCCCTCTCGGAACATTTGTTCTTTTATTATACACTGATTTGGTCTTAACGGGAAACCCGTTTCACCGCGTCGACTGTTGCCAGGGCCGCCTTGAAATCTTCATAGATGACGTTGCCAACGATAATCGTATCAGCGATTTCAGCCATCTTTTTAGCATCTTCAACAGTTCTGATGCCACCACCGTAAAAAAGACGTGTTTTTTCAAGCACGCGTGATGCTGCTTCTACTACCCTTGGATTACCGTACATACCGCTGTATTCTAGATAAAAAATAGGTAATTTGAAAAGATGTTCCGCCATGCGAGCATAAGCGATGACATCCTCTTCGTCCGGTACTTCTGTCACGCCGGTCAATTTCGCCGCTTTACAGTCGGGGTTCATAATACAATACCCCTCTGCTTGAATTTCATCCCAATCCATCATATGACCATATTCACGGAGCGCGGAATGATGGAGACCATTAATCCATTCTACTTTCGTTGAGTTAAGCACCGTTGGGATGAAATAATAATCAAAACCCGGTGTCACTGAGTCAACTGTCGATATTTCAAGTGCAACTGAAACGGAATACCTTCTGATGCGGACGAGTAAATCGAGTACGTTATCTAGTGTCACTCCATCTGTACCACCAACAATAATCCCATCTGTTCCTGACTCTGCAAGGAGTTCCAATTGCTCGTCTGTTACCGCTTTTTCAGGATCTAATTTAAAGGCATGACGCCATGTTGTGAAATCCATGTTTGACCACCCAATCTTATAATGTTCGTTTCTCTAGTATAGCAAAAAAACCGGACAGATTCTTTCCCTGTCCGGTTCTCCCTAAAAGCGTAAGGCGCCTGCCTAGATAACACCTAGATGCATTTGGCATCTTGGGGTTACTTATTTGGTCTCGACTTGCCCTTCATCCACTTGCGGGTAAAGGCGTCCAAGTACTTTTCCATACCCGCCAGAGCCATAATCCACACAGCGCCGCACCCTTGAGATTGTTGCAGTACTGGCACCTGTCTCACCTTGTATCTTATCGTACGTCTTCTTCATCATAAGCATTTGTGCCACTTCGAGACGTTGGGCGAGTGACTGCAATTCACTTATCGTGACGAGATCGTCAAAGAATTCATAGCATTCATCGAGGTCTTTTAATTCGAGCATTGCCTTAAATAGTTGGTCCGTCTGATGGCCACGGATTTTGTCAATTTGCATACGTCTCCCTCTCTCTGAATGAATTTCTTAAGGGGTATATGTGACAGACGTTCCCATTCCAGGATGAGTAGAAACGACGTGAATCCATGTTTTACCCGGAACTAGTTCTGCGGGAACACCATTTTCCATAGGTGTCAGGATTCCATCTATATTTTTCCACTCGATTTCCTTTTCAATACCAGCGTGGAATAGCATACCTTTACCGCCCGACTCAATATCGACTGACTGTCTGCCGACGTTATCAATTGTACGATGAGCTGTTTCGAATATAAGTATATTGGATAGCTCCACTGGTTTTTCATTGGATTTATCGACTGTTTGTATCCCTTTTACCATTCTATTATACGTTCCTTTTTCAGCATCATAAGAATAAGTACTTGTAAAATCCGGATCTGTTCCATAACGAACAACGAGCATTGATGCGATATCTCCTATTTTAGCATCTTCTATCGATTCTAGGAAAGAAAATGCCGGTTTCACTGACAACTCTGTCGACGAATTGGTCTTCTCCATACCCGCTAGCACATTATCCTTCGTTATATACGAATTATGCGGAGCTCTTCGTTCCTTAGAGCGATTGAACAGCGTTCCATCATATTGCATGCCGTTTATATTATCTACAAAACGGTCTTGCAGCATTTGTTTGGCATCAGGGCTATATCCGTGAGCCACGTAAAATGCATCAAGGCCTTTTGAGATATGCACAAAGTAATCCCTAGCACTGCGGATAGGGCCGATTTCTTCAGGAAGTTCACTTTGGAATAATGCCAAAAGCCTTGTGATATTGCCCTCTGCTGCTAGTTCATAGACAATATCAGCATCACTAATACCTGATTGCGGCCTTGCTAGCGGATGGTTATTAATCGTCGCAAGAACAGCGCGATGGGTACTTTCCTCTTCTGATAGAACACCAGTGAACGGTGCTTTATACAAAGTTGGGCCCTGTACAGGTTCTTCTTCAACGACTACTTCTATCTCTTCCTCTATCGGCTCGGGTATGTCGTCCTCCGCCTTCTCTTCTTTCGAACACGCCGCAAGCAGCAATAGTAAGATCGCTATAAACAATAGCCATCCCCTCATTTTCTTCTCCATCTTTGCCTCCTATCTTCCGGTTGCCGGAACAATAATTTCTTTTTTCATAACATCATACATTCCCATCTGCGTGATACGTATGTACGGCAAATGTGTTGATTGTAGGAACAGCAACGTGTAGACCGCATCGCCTTTCGTATAACCGCGTTCTGCAAGCGCCCTTTTCAATTCTAACTCTTGTTCAATCAATTTATGAACCGGCTCCGCCGATAATCCGCCGCCGATTGGCAGCGGAAGAGTCGCGACGATTCCACCGTTTTCCGAGAGCACCATACCCCCGCCAATTCGTTTAATTTCCTTGAAGGCATTGTGCATTTCTTTTTTATCCTTACCGATTAAGATAAAATCCCCTGTATTCGAATACGAAGAAGCAAAGCCTTGAATCCCTGTTGCGAACCCTTTTATAACTGCGTTGACATGCCATTTTCCATTCCTATCAAGAAGCATCAGGAAACTTTCATCGTGATCATCCGCGAGTTTATCGCCATTTGTGTCAATCGTCACATTATATGGTTTTGTAATGACGTCGTTGAGCATTTCGATTCCAATCGGGTTGTCAAATATGAAATCCGATTCATCAAGATCAAATTTCGGTGCGAACGCTTCAACAAATGACCAATCAATGGCGGGGAAATGTTCAGTCGATTCATTTTCACTTTTCAACCATTTCCCTTTGGATAAAACATCCGTCGGTACTGGGTTGTATTCATCCTCCAGGATATTTAGCGTTGCATAACGACCCGTGGCAATAAATCCGTGTAAATCGGTCATGTCATGATAGCGCGCAACGTTATAAGATGCCATCTGGTATGCATCAATTGGCGGAACTCCCGCTTCAAGCGCGGCACGGATACACTTATCCATAACGCCATCGAGGTGGAATGAAGGTGTCGAACCATCAGTAGTCATCATCAAGTGATCGAACACATTTAATTCTTTGGCAACAATGTCTTTTAATAAATGAGGGAGATCTGGGCGAATAGACGAATAGCGAAGGGTCACTCCATACCCATGCAGCAGCCGTGCCTCTACCTCTTCTACCGTCATCGCTTCATGATCACCGTCTGTTCCAAGAAGACGCATCCGTGCCAAGGTCCGCTCAGAAGCGCCAGGGAAATGCCCTTCGATTTTCTTGCCCCCTATTTTTGCAGCATTTACAGAAGCGACCATGTTAGGTTCACCAGTCATCAGCCGCGGCCAACCTGTCAATTCCCCGCCCACCAACACTTCTGGACGTTCAATCCACTCTTTAATAGACGCTAGATTAAACAATTCAGCCTCATTCTGTAGAATCGTCTGCGAGTCAAACCGCGCCCACCAGTAAAACGAAAACGGCAATTTATTCAATTCATCAAGCAACGCAAACGATGTTTCATTTTTAAGTGACATAAATAAAATGAGATTATCCGAAATAAATGTCGTTGTCCCAAGTCGAGATGCATAATCTGCAAACGTCCGTGGGTTGTACAACTGAAACGGATGCACATGCGGTTCTATATAACCAGGAACAATTTTCTTCCCCGTAGCATCGAAGATTTCGGCACCTTCTGTCATTGCCGGCATCTCTTTGCCAGCGTAAACAATCCGGTCACCAGCAATCCAAATGTTTCCTGTCACCCATTTTTTATAGATTGAATGTAAATATTCTGCGTTGGTGATAATGAGGTCCGGCGCTTTCTTACCGTCAATCATATGTAGTTGGTTTTTTATTTCTTTAGGCTCCCACATGATACACTCTCCCTTTAACTGAACTATTCATACTATTTATCGTAGCATAGCATTGAGGAAATAAATAGGGAGTTCGGTAGACACTTTTTGTTATTTCGGACAAACAAGGAGTTCATATTGAGGCGGGCGTTGTGAAGTTTACATTGAACGTTATTAACTTTTGATATTCTGTTGTCTACTTTTGAGGTAACGTTGCATGCTTTCTCCACTTTGTTGTTTAGTTTACGCGGCGCGTTGTTCACTTTCAGAGATACGTTGCGAACCTTTCCCTCAGTAAAAGGTTTCCACCTCCTTTTGACGAAATAGTACAGTACTACAATCGATTGGATTTGATAAAATGACCGCCAAGATGCAGTTTGATAAAGAGATGGCCGCTGAATATGATCGAGGTGTACGCCGGACGTTGCCTACCTACGATTCAATGTTTAAACTTGTACAGGCTTATCTTCGGGCAAATATAACACAACAAGAAAGTGTATTAATAATTGGAGCGGGTGGCGGCAATGAACTTGCCACATTAGGACCTGCTAATCCCGAGTGGACATTTACGGCAGTGGACCCCGCGCCGCCAATGCTTGATTTCGCGCGAATGAAAGCAATCGATTTGAAGATGGATGACCGTGTGGAATTCGTCGAAGGAACTGTCAATGATGTGACAGATGAGAAACTGTTCGGGGCTGCAACCTGTATGCTCGTCCTTCACTTCATTGAAGATGTCGATGAAAAAAGCAATCTACTTAAAAAAATAAGACACCATCTATCACCCGGCGCCCCATTCGTTATGGCATCCATGTACGGGAATCCGAGCGACCCCTCATTTAATGAGCTATTCGCTCTATGGAAAGCGTACTGGTTGGATTCAACAAATTTAACTGAAGCAGAGGTAAATGAAATGGAGAAAACAGTAAGGAAGCTTTCCTTTATTCCTGAAGAGGAGATTGTCCGTTTGCTAAGGGAAGCTGGATTTGGGAACATTGCTAAGTTCTTCACGACGAATATGTTTGGTGGGTGGATTTGTAAGGCGGAGTAGGTGGTCAATAAAAAATCCATTGAATCCGCTGCGGCGCTTGGGGATGCCTCCCACGATAAGCCTGATAGAAAATCACTATCAGTCTTATCGCTTCAGCTACCCCAGTAAGGCGCCTTCGCTGGAGAGTGGATAGAATCAATCCATTCTTTTTTTCTTGAACACAATGCTTGTCAAAACAAAAACACCGATAATCCAAAGCGCAATGATGCCAAAATTCAACCAAACTCCACCAAGTCCAATTCCACTTTCAACCTTGACTGCAATGGCCGCAAGTTGTGTATTCGGCGTATAATCCATCACTTTCAATATAGGATATTTGTCTGCAAACATCGTAGCCATCGATCCAAAACCGAACACAATCATAAATGGCATAATAATAACAGAAGCTTCCATAACCGATTTAGCAAGTAAGCCAAGGAGCGTTCCCAGTCCGATGAAGAAGATAGAAGTGAACAGGATTGCGATGGCTATAACAACAATTTGCTCTGGGTGATAGCCCGTTAAAAAAGCCCCAATTATAACAATAATCATCATCGCTATTAAGCTCAACAAACTTTTACCACCGAGTATTTCCAATGTCGAAGCAGGCGACAACATTAATCCGCGAAGGGTATTCTTCTCTTTCTCTTCAGCAATTAAACAGCACTGAATAAATGATCCCACAGTAACCATTGCGATATTAATAACCATATAATGCCCATCAATCGCAATATCATCACTCATCTTGCCCATGACAAATGCAATAATCAGCGGCATAGACGCTGTAAGCGAAACAGCTGAGTTTCTTAATATATCTTTAAGGTCTTTCTGAAAGATAGCATTTACACGTTTCATTGAAAAAGTCATGATAATTTCCTCCCTGTCACTTCGACGAAAATATCGCCTAATGTTGGTTCGTTTGTATGAATGGACACAACATTGTTTGACGACATATAATCGAACATCTTCCCGGCATCTTCAGCTGTGCTCTTCAAGACGACTTTCTCATTGTTTTTAAGCTCTACAGTCATTGTTGAATCCGAATACTGTTTTCTTAACTTCCCTGGTTCATCCATAAGTCTAATTTGGCCTTTGTTTAAAAATGCGACCCGATCACAGAGCAATTCCGCTTCATTCATATCATGAGTGGTAAGGAAAATTGTTGTCCCCCGTGCTTTTAATTCACGCAACCCACTATGAATATGTTGTGAATTCACTGGATCAAGCGCCGATGTCGGTTCATCAAGGAATAATAGTTCAGGTTCGTGTAAAAGTGTTCGTGCCAGCATCACACGCTGCAGCATTCCTTTTGACAAATTCGAAACAACCTTTTTCTTTTCTTCTGTTAGATTAACAAGCGCTAACACATCGGCAATCCGTTGTTCCGATACTTCATACAGCACACAATAAAGCTTCAAGTTATCGTAAATGGATAGCCTACTATACAATCCACTGTTATCCGTCAGCACTCCGATTTTCTTTCTCGATTCACCTTTTTTCATCCCTGAAACCGGTTCTCCAAAGACGGCCGCTTTTCCGCTCGTTTGGTTTAATTGACCCGTCAATATTTTAATCGTTGTTGTTTTTCCCGAACCACTTGGGCCAAGAAATCCAAAAATCTCTCCCCTTTTAACGTAAAAACTGACGTCTTCAAGTGCCGTCTCGTTTGCGAAAACTTTCTCCAATGATTGAACTTCGATGATTTTTTCCATTGTACTCCCCCTAAAATGTGCAAGTCGTTATTTTGTTGCTACACCTTTAGATTAGGTCGTTTTCAAAGAAAAAACATCATATTTGCCGTGAAAAGAGCCTTTTCGGGGGTGAATGGAGCTTATTTCAGGCCCAACATCACTTTCAATTCAGCCATTTTTGTTTTCGACAGTGGGATATTCGACTTTTTTTCATCATCTAAAATGAGACTGTAACTGTTCCGTGTCCATGTAATTACCTCGCGAACTTTTTGAAGGTTTACGATATAGGATCGATGGCAACGAAAAAATCCGAAATGCTGCAATCGTTCTTCAAGCTCATTCATCGTGAACATCGTTGGAAATGCTTCCCCGTTAATATGGAGTGAAGACTGTCCATCGTTGCTTTCAATATAATCAATTTCAGGTGGATCAAAGAGAACAATTTTCTCATTTACCTTCGTAGGTATTTTTTCAAATCGGACTGGTTGTATTTCTGTTTTATCTATTTCAGCGCTCGCTTCCAAAATTGAAGGTATGTCCTCTTCAAGTTCCCTAGCTATTTGAATTTCATGCAAACCACTTTCATCCAACTTAAAAACTTTATCCGATAAAATGACTGCACTCTCCATATTTCCCGTTAATATCAGTACACTCTTACCTTTAGCCCGCAGCTCTTCCAGCATAATAATTAATACGCGCTGTGTTTCGATATCGATGTTTTGGTCGGGTTCTTCATATATGAACTGCTCAGGATTTTGAATGAGGAGCTTCGCAAATTGGATCCGTCTTTGCTCCGAGTGAGATAATTTCTTTATCCTTACATTTCGCTTCTCTTCAAGGTGAACTTTTCGTAAAATCGTTGCAGTAGATATATCTGCGCTATAAAGTTTACGGTAAAAATTGAGCTGTTCAGCAACCGTTAAACGCTCGTATAGCCCTTCATTCAGAAATGAAAAACCGATGTCTGAAAGAGTCACCTTTGAAATCTCGACATCATTTATGTATATTTCGCCGTTTAAAATAGGTATTTCCCTAGTAAGCATCTGTAAAAGCGTATTGCGCACATTAAGACTGGAGTAGATTGCCGTTACTTGATTACTACCACTATGTAAGTTGAATTCCGGAAAAATGAGTGAATCATTTAATCTTTTCTCCACGCTAGTAAATTGCAAACCCATTGTCTCTTCACCTTTCTGTTAAAGCATCACCTTAAGTATAAATAACCTGGTAAATTTTGCAACTATACATTCGGCACTACTTATTTAGAATTAACTAGGTTGTATACGTCGTCAGTATAACGAACAAATCTAGCGCAGGAGCGACAAGTGTGAGCCGATGCAATAAGACCGACAGCGATCTTCCTGACGGGCTTAATGCTTGAGGCCATCACCAAGCGACTAAGCGGCTTCAGAAGAAAATTCCATTTGTTAAGTACCGACTATATACGTATTCTACAAGTCTCTCATTTCTTTATTACTGGATTGGGTGTTTCGTAAACATGAAAAGACCACTAACTCATTACTAAGTTAGTGGTCTTTTCATTTATTCAAACGTACGCCAGCCAATGTCCTGCCTATAAAAGAATCCGTTCCATTCTAATTGAGACAAGCCTTTATAAACCTCAACCTGCGCTTCTTTCAATGAATCTGCTTTCGCTGTAATTAGGAGTACACGGCCTCCATTACCAACGAAGCCTGCACCATTCGATTTTGTACCTGCATGGAAGACTTCTAAGCCTCGTGCTGATAAAACATCAAGATCAGGTAATTCTGCCCCTTTGACTACATCTCCCGGATATCTATCTGCGGCGATGACAACGCCCAACATCGCTTTGTCATCCCACTTCAAGTCATACGGTTTACTAGCCATAAGTGCGGTCATGAATTCACCAAAGTCGGATGCCATTCGTGGAAGGACAACCTGCGTTTCAGGATCGCCGAAACGTGCGTTGAACTCAATTACTTTCGGACCCTTGTCAGTCAAAATGAGGCCAGCATATAAAATACCTGTAAACGGAGTCCCTTCTGCAGCCATTGCTTCAACGGTCGGAACAACGACTTTATCGTATGCTTCTTTCACAACTGCATCCGAAATTTGCGGAACGGGTGAATAAGCGCCCATACCACCCGTATTCGGTCCTCTATCGCCGTCATACGCACGCTTATGATCTTGTGCGACAACCATCGGGTAAATCTGTCCATCATGGACAAATGACATGTAGGAGAACTCTTCACCGTCCAAAAACTCTTCGATAACGACACGTGATGAAGATTCACCAAACTTCTGGTTGCCAATCATATCGTCGACTGCTTTAAGCGCATCTTCCAGTGTCATCGCAACGATAACGCCTTTTCCTGCTGCAAGTCCGTCTGCTTTAACGACAATTGGTGCACCATTTTCTCGGATAAATGCTTTTGCTTCTTCTGCATCGGTAAATGTTCCGTACGCAGCTGTTGGAATATCATACTTCGTCATCAGCTCTTTGGCGAATGACTTACTTCCTTCAATCAGCGCCGCGGCTTTCGTTGGACCAAACGCCGTTAATCCGCGATCAGTAAAGTAATCCACAATTCCTTCCGCAAGCGGCTGTTCAGGACCAACAAATGTCAGGTCCACATGATTCTCTTTTGCAAATAAAGCAAGCGCCTCAAAATCCAGCGCATCGATTTGCACACATTCAGCATCATTTATCATGCCATCATTGCCAGGTGCTACAAAAACTTTATTTACTGAAGGGGAGACATTGAACTGTCTGGCAATCGCATGCTCGCGGCCGCCGCTCCCGATAACGAGTATATTCAATGCAACTCTCTCCTTAATGTTTGAAGTGACGTACGCCTGTGAATACCATTGTAATACCGTATTCGTTGGCTTTTTTAATCGAATCTTCGTCTTTCACTGATCCGCCTGGTTGAATAATTGCCGTAATGCCCGCTTTCGCTGCCGCTTCGACTGTATCGTCCATTGGGAAGAATGCATCAGATGCAAGCGCTGCACCTTTAGCGCGTTCGCCTGCTTGCGTTAGCGCTATATTCGCTGCTCCAACACGGTTCATTTGCCCTGCACCAACACCAAGTGTCATATTGTCATCAGTGACGACAATTGCATTGGACTTCACATGTTTCACAACAGCCCAACCAAGTTTCATCGCTTCCCATTCAGCTTCGGTTGGCTGACGGTCTGTCGCAACACGAATGTCTGCATCTGCAAATCCGTACGCATCAGGCTCTTGCATAAGCAATCCGCCTTCAACAGAGACTGTATTCCATTTGTCTTTTTTATGTTGATCAAACGAAATTGTCATCAATCGAATATTTTTCTTCTTCGTCAAGATCTCAACTGCTTCGTCCGTGAAAGCTGGTGCAATAATAATTTCAAGGAAAATTCCTGCTAATTTTTCAGCAGTTGCAGCATCTACTTCACGGTTTAATGCAATTATACCGCCGAAGATAGACGTCGAGTCTGCTTCATATGCTTTATTGAACGCGTCGAAAATTGTTTCGCCTGTTCCAACTCCACATGGATTCATATGTTTCACCGCTACTGCAGCTGCCTTATCAAATTCTTTAATGATTTGGATAGCCGCGTTCGCGTCTTGAATATTGTTATATGAAAGTTCTTTGCCGTGTAATTGTTTCGCGTACGCAATTGAGAAATCAGAACCAAGCGGACGGCTATAAAAAGCTGCTTTTTGGTGTGGATTTTCTCCGTAACGAAGCGGTTGTTTTAGTTCATATGTATACGTAACCTGCTCCGGGAATTCTTCGCCTGTAAGGTCAGTTAAGAAACCGGCAATAAGTGCATCGTATGCCGCTGTATGACGAAATACTTTTGCCGCCAGACGTCTACGCGTTTCAAGTGTTGTTTTACCATCTGCTTTGATTTCGGAAAGTACTTGATCGTAATCTGTTGCATCTACAATAACTGTAACGTATGCATGGTTTTTCGCAGAAGCACGAAGCATCGCTGGTCCACCAATATCGATATTCTCGATTGCATCTTCATTGGTTACATCCGGTTTTGAAATCGTTTCTTTAAACGGATACAAGTTAACACAAACTACGTCAATCGGTTGGATGCCGTGCTCTACCATTTGCGCAATGTGAGAGGGATCGTCTTGTTTTGCAAGAAGTCCTCCGTGAATCATCGGGTTGAGCGTTTTCACGCGACCTTCCATAATTTCAGGGAATCCAGTTACTGCATCGACTGCCGTTACTGCGACGCCGTTGTCCGCAAGATGTTTCATTGTACCGCCTGTTGATAGCAATTCATAGCCGAGACTTTCCAATTCCTTTGCAAATTCCAAAATACCGTTTTTGTCTGACACGCTAAGCAATGCACGTTTTTTCACGAATAAAACCCTCCAATTAGTATATAAGGATAGCAGTCTAAAATCGCGACTTCCTGTCGCAACGACTGCATGACCTGCATCCTGCCGGCCCCAGCCTTTATCATTACTGGCTAAAAATATTATTTAACGTATCTTTATATAAACCGTGTTCAACAGCATGAATCGCCTCGGCCGTTTTGTCTTCATCGCCGTCGACAACATCAACTGCACACTGTGCAAGAATCTGTCCTGTATCCATTCCTTCATCTACCAGATGAACGGTGACACCCGTCACTTTCACGCCATGCGCAACTGCTTGTCCAATCGCATCTTTTCCAGGAAACGAAGGCAACAATGAAGGATGAATGTTGACGATGCGAGAAGGATAAGCCGTCAATAGTACCGGACCAACAAGACGCATATAACCAGCAAGAACCAGCCACTGCGCCCCGGATTCCCGAAGTGCATGAAGAATTGCTTCTTCGTATGCATCCTTCGTTTCGAAATCTTTTGGACGGAACGCTGCGACTGGAATATCACCTTTTTCAGCACGTTCAACCACAAATGCCTCCGGTTTGTTCGTCACCATGAGGACTATTTCAGCGTTCAATTCACCTGTTTTACATGCTTCTTCAATCGCCGCAAAATTACTGCCGCTTCCAGACGCGAAAACGGCAATCTTTATTTTTGGATTCATTCGGCAAGACTTCCGTCATGTGTACCTGTAAATGTGACGCCTTCTCCTTCAATCACACGTCCGATAATGAATGCTTCTTCTCCATGCTCAGCTGCAATTTTAAGGGCAACATTCGCTTGTTCTTCAGGGAGTGCAACAACAAAACCGATACCCATATTGAATACGCTGTATAGATCTTTATCTAACAGTTCGCCTTTTTCTTTCAGCATCTTGAATACTGGAAGTACAGGCCATGAACCAAGGTCAATTTCTGCTCCGAATCCATCTACCAACATACGTGGTAAGTTTTCATAGAATCCGCCGCCCGTAATATGGCCCATTGAATGGACATCGAGTTCGCTATGCATTTGAAGAACAGGTTTCGCGTAAATTTTCGTCGGTGTAAGAAGTGCGTCTCCAACCGTTCCAAGCTCTTCGTACCCGGCGATTAAACCGTCAATTTCACAGCCTTGGTCTTCAATTACAATTTTACGGACAAGTGAATATCCGTTCGAATGAATACCGCTTGAAGCGATACCAACAAGAACGTCACCAGCAACAACTTTTTCACCCGTAACAATTTTACTCTTTTCACATGCGCCAACTGCAAATCCTGCAAGGTCATACTCATCGACTTCGTAAAGTCCTGGCATCTCAGCCGTTTCTCCGCCAATTAATGCCGCACCAGATTGAACACAACCATCTGCAATTCCTTTAACAATCGCTTCTACCTTTTCAGGTACGGCTTTTCCAAGCGCGATGTAATCAAGGAAGTAAAGAGGTTCTGCGCCCTGTGCGACAATATCGTTAACACACATAGCAACACAGTCAATACCAATCGTGTCATGCTTATCTGCCATGAACGCCAGTTTCAACTTTGTACCAACACCGTCTGTACCGGAAATAAGAACCGGCTCTTTATAATTAAGTGCGGATAGATCGAACATGCCGCCAAAACCGCCGAACGTTCCTGTAACACCAATACGTGCAGTACGCGCAACATGGGATTTCATCCGTTCAACTGACTCGTAACCAGCTTCGATATTTACACCTGCGTTTTCATAAGCCTTCGACATGTAAAAGTCCCCCTATCAAACAATTTCTTTCTTATGTGGCAAAACTGTATCCGAATAGATTTCTGTAGGATATTCCCCTGTAAAGCATGCAAGGCATTGTCCACAGTTCTTTGTTTTATCGGGACGTCCAATTGCTTCGACCATTCCCTCAGCAGACAGGAACGTCAGTGAATCTGCACCGATAAGTTCTCGGATTTCATCAACCGTCCTGTTTGTTGCGATCAATTCTGAATCCGTACTGATATCTACGCCATAAAAACACGGACTGACAAGCGGCGGAGACGCGATCACAACGTGAACTTCCGTCGCACCGGCTTCTTTTAACAGATTGACAATCCTTTTAGACGTGGTGCCGCGAACAATCGAATCATCCACCATGACGACTCGTTTACCGTTCACAACTTGACGCACTGGAGAAAGTTTCATCTTCACGCCTTTTTCACGCATCTCCTGTGTCGGTTGAATGAACGTTCGCCCGACATAACGACTTTTGATCAGCCCTAACTCATACGGAATTCCACTTTCTTCAGAAAATCCAATTGCGGCTGAAATACTTGAATCCGGTACACCTGTGACGACGTCTGCTTCGATATGCACTTCGCGTGCAAGGCGTTTGCCGCAGCGTTTACGCGCCGAATGAATATTAATACCATCAATATCCGAATCCGGACGTGCAAAATAAACATATTCCATCGAGCACATAGCCGAATCTTCAGCTGGCGCAAAGCGGTCCGACTGAAGACCTTTATCATTAATAATGATGAGTTCCCCCGGTTCTACCGAACGAATCCATTCTGCGCCGATAATATCGAACGCACATGTCTCAGATGCTACGACCCATGCATCGCCTATTTTCCCAAGGGATAGTGGACGAAGACCATTCGGATCCTGCGCGACCATTAACCCATCATCTGTCAAGATGACAAACGCAAACGCACCTTTTAACATCGACAATGCTTTTTTCACGCGATCACGCTGCGTTAAAGAACCGCTGCTCTTCTTGATTAAATGCGCTAGCACTTCCGTGTCAGAATTCGTTTGAAAAATACTACCTTGGCGTTCAAGATGCTCGCGTAGTTCGACCGCATTCACAATGTTACCATTGTGAGCGACCGAAAGACTTCCAGTTGTTGAACGGAAAACGAGCGGCTGAACATTTTCGATTCCGCGACCGTTCTCTGTAGAATAACGCACTTGCCCAATTGCAGCATTTCCTTTTAAATCATCTATCTCGTTACCAGAAAACACTTCATTGACAAGACCTTCGCCTTTGATCACATGAAATTTCTTGCCTTCCTTCGTAACGATACCGGCTCCTTCTTGACCCCGGTGTTGTAATGCGTGCAGACCATAATAACTGATCTGCGCCGCGTCTTCATGACCCCAAATGCCAAACACACCGCACTCTTCGTTTAGGCCTCTGAGTTCAGCAAGCATTGGATAGCCCCTTTCCATGCAGAACGGAGTTCATCCACCGTCCCGTCGATTAACATGCCATTTTCACCATTAATAACGATACGGTTACTATCCGTAACTACACCGATTTTAATCGCATCTGCCACAGTTTTTTCGAAATCTGCTGCATTTTCTTCTTTTACAGTCACAAGGAAACGTGATTGCGTTTCACTGAATAATGCCGTTACTGCTGATCCAGAGACTGTAACGCCTGCCCCAAGACCTTCCGTACCAAATGCTTTTTCACAAAGCGCTACTGCAAATCCGCCTTCTGATAAATCAGTTGCAGATTGAACAAGTCCTGCTTGGATTGCCGTCAAAAGCTCTTTCTGACGTGCTGCTTCAACTTCTAGGTCAATTGCCGGAGCTTGGCCGAAAATCTTCCCTTCCATCATTTGTTGCAATTCACTACCGCCGAAGTCAAGTGACGCTTCGCCTATGACATAGATGACATCGCCCGCACGCTTGAATTCAGTAGTCGTTACTTGTGATAAATCATGGACAAGACCAACCATACCAATCGTTGGTGTCGGATAGATTGGAACACCATTCACTTCATTAGACAAGGAAACATTCCCGCTTATTACAGGTGCATTCAACTTGCGGCATGCATCAGAAATTCCGTCAGCTGATTTCTCAAGCTGCCAAAACACTTCCGGTTTGTCAGCACTACCAAAGTTTAAACAGTCTGTAATTGCAATTGGCTCCGCACCTGAACAAATGAGATTACGCGCTGCTTCAGCAACTGCAATTTTCCCGCCTGTTTCTGGGTCAAGATAGACAAAACGCGAGTTACAATCGGATGTCATTGCAAGGCCTTTATTCGTTCCACTGACACGAATGACACCTGCAGATGAGCCTGGTGCAACGATGGTATTTGACCTAGCTTGTGTATCGAACTGGTTATAGACCCATTCTTTCGATGCAATCGTTGGACGTTGTAATAGATCTTTAAGTGTTTCATTCAAATCAGTCACGACAGGTTCTGTCATTTTCATCGCTTGGAATTCTCTAAAATAAGCAGGTTCCTCAGATTTCTTATGGTAAACCGGTGCGTCTTCTGCAAGTGCATCAGCCGATACTTCTGCAACAACTTCACCTTTATGAAGTAGACGTAGCATTTTATCGTCCGTTACTTTACCAATCGTTACCGCTTCGATATTATATTTTGCAAATAAATCCGTTACTTCTTGTTCACGGCCTTTTTTCACGACGATTAGCATACGTTCTTGAGATTCTGACAACATCATTTCATAAGCTGTCATTCCCTCTTCACGTTGTGGTACTAGGTCAAGGTTTAGCTCAACGCCATAGCCTGCTTTTGACGCCATTTCAGCCGCAGATGAAGTAAGTCCCGCCGCACCCATATCTTGAATCCCTATTAACGCGTCTGATTTTACAAGCTCAAGGCATGCTTCCATCACAAGTTTTTCAAGGAATGGATCTCCAGCTTGCATTACAGGCAGTTCGCCCTCTTTATCAATCGACACTTCGGATGAAGACATCGTCGCACCATGAATCCCGTCACGTCCTGTTGTAGCACCGGCATACATCACACTATTACCGACACCTGAAGCAATCCCTTTTTGAATGTCTTCATGATTTAACAAACCAACAGCCATCGCATTTACGAGTGGGCGTTTAGAGTAACAATTATCGAACTGAACTTCGCCGGCAATAGTAGGAATACCAATTGCATTTCCGTAACTCGCAATCCCTGCAACCGCTTCTTCGAATAAATACCGGTCACGCGCATCTGATAGATCGCCGAAACGGAGAGAGTTAACGAGTGCTACTGGGCGGGCACCCATTGAAAATACGTCACGCAGAACCCCACCCGCACCTGTTGCTGCACCGATGAACGGTTCAATCGCAGAAGGTGAGTTATGAGATTCCATTTTGAATACAGCAGCCTGATTATCGCCAATGTCGACGATTCCCGCTCCTTCTCCCGGTCCTTGAAGAACACGCGGTCCATCAGTTGGGAATTTACGAAGTACTGGTTTAGAACTCTTATATGAACAATGCTCAGACCACAATGCTGAGAATAGACCTGTTTCCGTATAGTTCGGAAGGCGTCCTAACATCCCTACGGCACGTTCAAACTCCTCGTCTGTCATTCCCATTTGGCGGTATAATTGTTCATCTTTAATTTGTTGTGCGTTCGGTTCATGCTTGGCTGACATTATTTTCACTCCACCTTTTTAAGATTGAATTGAATAGAGGCAATCCATCTGTTCCTCCGATGATTTCCTCAACTGCACGTTCAGGAAGGGGCATCATACCGAGTACATTGCCTGTTTCGTTCAACACACCAGCGATATCTGCTGTGCTGCCATCTGCATTTCCGTCCGCATATGTAAAGACGATACGGTTAGTACTTTCCAATTCTGCTGCCGTCTTTTCATCAACATAATAGTTGCCGAATTCATGAGCAAACGGAATTGTGATTTCTTGCCCGTTTTCGTAATCTGAAGTAAATGTCGATTCTGTATTCAGGACAGTCAATTTCGTCTTTCCAGACCTGAATTTCAGACCTTTATTGCGCAAGAAAGCTCCTGGTAAAAGACCTGCTTCCGCAAGGATTTGGAATCCGTTCCCCACACCAAGAACAGGTTTCCCTGTTGCCGCAAATGCTTTCAAGCTCTCGATTGCTTGTGAACTTTGCGCCAGTGCGCCTGGACGCAGATAATCACCGTACGATGCTCCGCTTGGAATAAGTACTGCGTCATAACCATCAAGATTCGCTTCTGTATGCCAGATATATTCTGCTTTATTGCCCAGAACGGTATTTACTGCATGAAACATGTCGATGTCGCAACCCGATCCTGGGAAAACAAGTATAGCGAACTTCATTTGCCCGCGACCTCCCCGATTTCATATCGGTAGTCCTCAATAACTTTATTAACCAAAAGCTTTTCGCACATTTCCTTGACACGTGCATCGATATCTGCAACTGATCCATCTACTTCTAGCTCAATCAATTTCCCAATGCGTACGTTTTCGACCTCTTTATAACCCATCGTTTGAAGCGCTTCTATCGTTGCTACCCCTTGTGGATCAACAACACTTTCACGGAGTGTTACGTATACGTTTACTTTCGTCATGTCTTTTTTCCTCCCAAATGGAATTAGATTAGGTTTCTTTTTGAAATTTTGAAATGTTGAAAAGCTGCCGTCAATTATTCAGTCAAGACGGAGCTGTTTGAAATTCGTCTCACACTTATTTTGCTCTAACCGTATAGCGCCAATTTTTGGATTGGGGTATTTCTTTATCATAAGTATTCCCCTTTATTCAGACCAAATGCCCGTAGAATCAATAACTTCCAATGTTTTTTCAATATTGTCAGTCATAATTGTGACATGTCCCATTTTACGCTTTATTTTCGCTTCGGCTTTGCCGTATAGATGGATTGACCAATCAGGATAATCCGTGACAATCTTTGTCAGTGGCGCAACATGTTCTCCGAGTACATTCACCATAATCGATGATTGCCATAGAATTGGCTTGCGAAGAGGCCACCCGCAGATGGCACGTATATGCTGATGGAACTGAGATATGTTACACGCCTCTATTGAATAGTGGCCCGAGTTATGTGGACGTGGTGCTAATTCATTAATAATAATTTCATCATTTTCTAAAACGAACATTTCAACCGCCAATGTCCCGACAAGATTAAGATGATCTGCGATTTTCGTCGCTGCATCTTCGGCTTTGGCTAAGACATTTCCATGGACCCGTGCTGGAACGATTGATTCATGTAATATATGGTGTTTATGGATATTTTCAGCGACGGGAAGGCAGTAAGATTGTCCTTTGGCATTGCGTTGAATGATTACTGATATTTCTTTCGTAAACGGAACGAATGCTTCTGCAATACATGCCGAATGTTCAAAGAGTGTTTCCGCTTCGTAAAGATCACTTTCAGAGTCAATTTTCACTTGCCCTTTTCCGTCATAGCCGCCGAATGCCGTCTTAACGATACAAGGGAAGCCAACCTCTGTGATTCTTGTTGTTAGTTCGTCAAAGGTTTGTGCCGTTACATAGTTTGCGACTGGTGCACCTGATGCTGTGATTTCTGCTTTTTCGTTGATACGGTTCTGTGTGATTCGAACAAGTTCTGCGCCCTGCGGTACGTGCGCGATTTGAGTGAGTCTTTTCAAACCCTCAAAATCAATATTCTCGAATTCGTATGTGATGACGTCACTCACTTCACCTAGTTCCTCGAGTGCAGCCTCATCGTTGTACGGTGCAACAATCCGGATATCAGCAATTTGACCACACGGTGAATCCATGACAGGATCCAGCACCGCGATTTTGAATCCCGCTTCCTTCGCAGCTAGCCCCATCATCCGACCAAGCTGTCCGCCGCCAATAATCCCTATCGTTTGTCCAGGTAAAATTGTTATCATAGTAAATCACCGCTGCTTTCCAGTGCCGCATCACGCATGTTGTTACGACGCTCTTCAATACGTTTCATTAAGGCTTTATCATGGACGCCTAACATCTGTGCTGCAAGAAGACCTGCATTCACAGCGCCTGCTTTCCCAATCGCCATTGTCGCAACTGGCACACCTCCAGGCATTTGAACAATCGACAATAAGGAATCCATTCCGTTCAACGCTTTCGACTGAACTGGTATGCCAATAACCGGGAGCAATGTTTTTGCTGCAACCATTCCAGGAAGATGTGCAGCTCCCCCAGCTCCTGCAATAATAATCTCTAAACCTTTATCTTGCGCTAGTTCTGCATATTCAAACATAAAATCAGGAGTACGATGTGCCGAGACAACTTTCTTCTCATAAAGGACTTCTAGTTCGTCCAAAATGTCACAAGTATGTTTCATCGTTTCCCAATCACTTTTACTTCCCATAATGACACCGATTTTCGGTTCCACTTATAATCCGCTCCTTTTTAAGAAAAACGTAAGGTGCCGCAACAAATGAACGCTGCCTAAGTCCGCCACGGCCTGTGACAACAAGAAGGGATGTAGTTCAATCCCTCCCCGCTGCATGACTTACATGTTGTACGCCAGCGGCAGGCAGAAGACGGACCGGCTTATGACCCCGAGGCTGAGCCAACATTTTTAAACTAAAAAGTCCTCGAACAAACCACTCTTCATATGCATGAAAAGCAGATCATTCGAGGACGTTGAAATATGCGTTAAGATGACTGCACCCATTGGTACCCACACACCTTTCGCTACCATTCCTGAAAGTCGCTTTCCCGCATAGTCCGGACATTACGGTGCCCTGGTAGAAACACTGTGGCCAATTCCACAGTATATATGGGGATTTCTAATAACTCTCTTTATTTTATCAAGAACAGAACCGTTCGTCAATGAAAAAGACGAACAATGGTATATATTACTTTAAAATCGTTCGCCTTTGAGGCGCGTTATTGTTCTGTCAGGATACCTTTAAACTTGATGACCTGTCTTACTGGCACGTATTCTCCGTTTACCTCTGCAAACAGGGGCTCTTCCTTTCGGCCTGCAACAGTATAACCTTCAGCAGTCATTCTCTTCAAACAATCTTCAATAGCCTCTTCGGCTTCCACTTCAAACCATACTGTTTTTTTACTCACTTGAACAACTTTCCTTTCCTCACGCTCTTCACCCAGAAACCGCCATGTATTGTTTTTGCCTCATATGCAATAATAAATGCTTTTGGATCTATTTCCTTAATTGCAACATAAAGTTTTAATTCATATTTTCTTGGTGTTAGTATTTGCATAGAAGTTCGTTCTCCGTCTAGTCCATTCGCTGACCAATCCGTTACGCCATATCCTTTTTCCCTCAGTATACTCGGTAATTTCAATAATTTCTCTGATGTAATTACGTTTACAGTAATATAACCAAGTGCCATCTTCTCTTCAATCATTGAGCCGATGACTACACCACAACCATAACCGACCGCATAGGCTATCACGTTCTCTATTCTATTCAGATTGTCTAGTACTAGTCCAAGACCGATAACATAGATAACAATTTCCACCACACTAACAACAGCAGCAATATACCTATACCCTTTCAGCGTCATAATCATGCGTACTGTAAAGAAAGTAACGTAAACGATATTAATTGCGAATATAATGAGCACCATTTGCACAACAAACAACCCTTTCTATTACTGCATAGTTATCATCGTATCTCTGATTGTGGATGATTTCAAGGCATTGAGAATTTGCAGAAAACTTTTATGTATATTGATTGATTCCATTGGATATAGCTCCGGCGCTTAGGGGATGCCTTCCGCTAAATCTAAAGGGATAAAGAAATAACTAGTAACATAAAGATAAACGCATCGTTCTAGTTATTGACTCCATTTGTGCCATTCAAATTGTATCAGTAGTTGGAATCACACTCTCGGTACCAAAGCACACACTGAACAATCTCTAGAAGCTATAGGATATAGGGATATTACTGATTATAAGTACCGTTTAGGGTCCTAATTGCAAGTTCCGCTTTCTAATACCAACTTCCCACCTCTTATACTAACATCGGAATTCTAATGGCAACTCTGCTTGTTAATTGCCTTTCGAACTAAGTATTAAAAATAAATTGAACAAAAGCGCAAGCTCCTGTTACGGATGAACGCGGCCAAAGTACGCCACTTCCTGTGGCAACAAGGGGGATCTAGTTCAATCCCCCCAGCTTCATAACCTACATCCTGTAGGCTCGCGACGTCGTGTCGCACAAGGAGTGATCTAAATTCAATCCCTTGCCACTGCATGACCTGCATCCTGTAGGCCCAAGCAGCGTCTTTGCCCGGGTAAGGATGCAGTTCAATCCTTCGAAACTGGACTGATAAGTATAAGGTACACAGCCAGAGTACGCCACCTCCTGCGGCAATGTCTGCGTGACCCACATCAGGTGGGACTCCAAGCCTCTAGGTACTAGCTTCTAGACGTAAAATCTTTACGTCCTCGCTTTTCCACAGTACGAGATTTTCATTATTTTCTAGACGTCAAAAAAAGGTCACTACCTATTGGCAATGACCTTACGCTTATATAAAAGACCAATTAAAATTAAAAATAAAAAGCCATTACCTATTGGCAATGACCTTGCGCCCGGCGACGTCCTACTCTCACAGGGGGAAACCCCCAACTACCATCGGCGCTGAAGAGCTTAACTTCCGTGTTCGGGATGGGAACGGGTGTGACCTCTTCGCAATCGTCACCAGACTATTGAGCTTATTCAC
>NZ_JADPRX010000009.1:0-108105 GCF_017347125.1 Sporosarcina sp. E16_3 | reverse complement strand
AAGAGTCTGGTGACGATTGCGAAGAGGTCACACCCGTTCCCATCCCGAACACGGAAGTTAAGCTCTTCAGCGCCGATGGTAGTTGGGGGTTTCCCCCTGCGAGAGTAGGACGTCGCCGGTCTCATTGAAAGGTCATTGCCTTATAGGTAATGGCTTTTTTTGTGTTTATTTTTAATGTTATTTGCTGGAGAATTCGGTGGGGAGTACGTAGGTAGAACAAGGGATAATTTTTTATTTGTGAAAACTTGCATTTGAAATTGATCCTACCAATTATATGCTTGGTCTGCGATGGGCTATAATCAGTTCCGTAATTATATGCTTGGTCTGCAATAAGTTATGATTGGTGCCGTGATTATATACTTGGTCTCCAGGACTATATTCTTTCATAGTTATCCTATTGCTTTCTTTAGAATAGGGTATATTGAAAGAGGGAGGGTTGCAAATGGCAATTATTAAAAACGTAGTGGTTCGTTTTTTTAATGAACGTTTCTTTGATCAGGCAGCGCAAACAGCGTACTATCTCTTACTATCTATCTTTCCATTTTTCCTCTTCGTCCTATCCTTGCTTAGTTTGTTTCCAGTTAATGAAGAGACGCTTCTTACCTTTCTTAGACCTTTTACGCCTAATGGAACATTCACTATAATAGAAGAGAATGTTCACGCGGTTCTTAGTAAAGGACATGGTAAGGTACTGTATGCAAGCCTCGCCACGGCGTTTTGGGTCACTTCGATGGCAGTGCAGTCCCTTGCGCGTTCCCTTGATCTAGCGAATGGCTATGTACGTCGTTATGCATTTTGGAAGGTATTGATTCGTGACCTTGGGGTGACGCTTCTTTTTATGCTGGTCATTCCATTATCATTGTTTCTTCCGATTATCGAAAAAGCTTTATATAGAGTTGTGACTTATTACGATACAATTGAGGAATGGCAAGGATGGTTTTATATTTGGCCGAATGTTAAATGGGGCTTGGGAACGTTGTTTCTATTTCTCTTTTTCCTATTGTTTTATAAAGTTGTACCAACAGGTAGGATGAAGTTTAAAGATGCATTTCCAGGAGCGGTTTTTTCTGCTATTGGATGGCAGCTATTTTCACTTGTGTTCGGTAGCTATGTATCGAATGTTGATTATACTCGGTTATATGGACAATTGTCGGGTATTATTCTGCTGGTTATCTGGTTTTATTTTACTGCAGTCATTATTTTGATTTCAGGTTTGTTAAATTCGGAATGGAGGAAGTCATCCAGTCGAAAAAGGAGGAGGAGAATATTATGATGAAAATACTTGTGGTAGATGATGACCCAAATATTTTAGAGCTCGTAAATATCCAATTGACTCAGGCGGGGTATACGGTTCTGAAAGCATCTGATGGATTTGAAGCGCTCAAGATATTGGAAGAGGAATTACCGGATTTAGCAGTGGTTGATGTAATGATGCCGGGGATGGATGGGTATACGTTAACTAAGATGCTCAGGGCAGAGGCGGATATTCCGGTTTTATTGCTAACGGCCAAGGGACAGCTTGAAGATAAGGAAAAAGGGTTCCTTGCGGGATCTGACGATTATGTTGTAAAACCGTTCGAGCCGAGGGAATTATTATTTCGGATAAACGCGATTTTACGCAGGTATGATAAAGCTGTGGACGTGTTCATTCAAGCTGGACCGCTGAAAATAAATCGACAAAGTTATGAAGTCTCTGTTGGTAAGAAAGTGCTACTTCTCCCGCTAAAGGAGTTTGAATTACTTTCGGTTTTGGCATCACGGTCAAATTATGTATTTACAAGGGAGATATTAATTGAGCGGGTATGGGGTTATGACTATGAAGGCGATGAACAGACGTTAAATGTTCATATCAAGCGGATTCGAGACAAATTGGCGAAGCTGACGGGCGAGGTGACCATTTTAACGGTGCGGGGTGTTGGTTATAAGCTTGAGGTGTCAGCGGCATGAGATCGTTGTACGGGAAATTCATCGCGATGACGGCGGTTATCATGATAGCGAGTGCTCTTATTGCATTTCTCGCGGTTAATACATATTACCATCAACAGCTGAAAGGGCAAAATGACGAGAAGAATATGGGCATCGCAAAAAGCATTGCATCGTTCATTGAATCGGATAAGGAATTAGATCTGGAAAACTACTTTGAAGCGCAATCTGCCGTCGGTTATAAGCTCTACGTTCTCAATGAACGCCAAGAAGCGACGATGTATGGAGAAGCATTTCGGGCAGAAAATCTTTCAAGAAAAGTTATAGATCAGGTATTGAATGGTGACGTGTATCACGGGATGAGAGATCTCCCGAGTGAAACGTTCGTAACCGGTTTTTTCTCGAATGAATTAGCAAATACCGTGGGGGTACCCTTTGAGTCTAATGGACAAAAGTATGCCCTTTTTCTACGCCCTGATATTAAGATGCTTTTTACAGAAGTGCATTATATCCTTGGTGGGATGGTGCTTGTCATGGCGGTTGTTAGTTTGCTAGCGATGTTAATTGTGGCTAAAATGCTGATTGATCCAATTACAGAGTTAACCGCCGCAACGAAAAAGGTTGGGGATGAACAATTCTCTGGGACACTTGATATTAATCGAAGAGATGAAATCGGCCAGCTGGCGAAAAGCTTTCAGCTAATGACGAAAAAACTTAGCGATAATGATCGGATACGCAAAGAATTTATAAGTGATGTGTCGCATGATTTCCAGTCACCATTGCTTAATATAAAAGGATATGCTGAGCTGTTGTTGGATGATAAGCTCACGGAAGATTCACGGAAAAGTTATGCTAACGTTATTCAATCGGAAACGGAACGATTGTCTTCATTGACCAAACAGTTGCTGCTTCTCACATCACTCGATCAGTTATCATCCCCACTTGAAAAAAGGACTTTTGACTTGGACAAGCAGCTGAAGGAGACAGTCCGCAAGTATAGATGGTTGCTGGAAGAGAAAGAAATGACGTTAGAAATGGATATCGAAGAGGTTCGTTTTACCGGTGATCCTGCATTTCTTGAGAAAGTGTGGGAGAACCTGTTATCGAACGCTTTAAAGTATACAGGGATTGGCGGGGCGATTGAAGTCGTGTTAACGGAGCAATCGGATCAAGTTAAGGTCCTTATCAAGGATAACGGAATAGGCATTGATGAAGAAGTACTGGGGCGAATTTTTGACCGTTTTTACCGAGCAGATGATTCCAGAACGCAGGAAACAGGCGGAACTGGACTAGGATTATCCATTGTCCAACAGGTCGTGAAACTGCATGGTGGAACAATTGAAGTTGCTAGTCATAAAGGGCAAGGCACCACTTTTACAGTTGTATTTCCAAAGTTGTAATGTCCTGTTCACTTTCCGTTCATGTAGACTGTATAAGATAAGAGTATAACATCAACAATACAGGGGGTATTTAATATGGAGCAAAAATGGAGTTTACGCTTGATTCGTGTAGCGGCAATTTTTGGTTTGATCGGTACAGTATTAGGTTCACATATGGCAGGAGCGGGATCACCGGCATTCCGTCCAATTCACGCGCATATTTTATTAGTTGGTTGGTTGTCCCTATTTGCTTGGGGAGTCTTCTACCGCATTTACAAAGTTCGGGCAAAAAAATTAGTTGCGATTCATGGCTGGACGGGAATTATTGGAGCAATCGGTCTGACATCGGGTATGTGGCTACAGTTCATGAAACCGTTTGAAGTGAATGAAACAGTGTCACTCATTCTTTACATCGTCGGTGGAACAATCTTACTTATTAGCTTTGCATTGTTTGTCATCATTACGTTTTTAACTGAAAAAGTTAGTAAACGTTAATTGGCCCGGATAGTTTTGGGTAGTTAGATTACTTAAGTGCAAAAAGTCACTTCCTTAATTAAAAAAGGAGGTGACTTTTTGTGTTAGGAATTAAACTCGATATTTATTTTCCCGTTTACAAGCGTTAAGCTCGCATCAAACTTCGTGTCAGAATTGGAGACGAAACCCTTTATAACGTTCGTTTTCCCTTTCGTACAGAGAAGTTTCACTTGAGCAGGCGTGAGCTTTTTCTTCAAAAAGACAGCGGGGAAAGTCTGCTTGCAGCCACTTGCGTAGGCGGTGCAACCATAAAACTCTTTCCGCGCGACGATTGTACCCTGTTGACAAGCAGGGCATGCTACGATGCCATTTTGAACGGGTACAGATGAAGATGGGGCAGTAGTAGAAGTCAGTTTGATATCGATCTTCTGTGATTTCAGCTGACCCGGTACTTCTTCCAATAAACTATAGATGAACTTCGCAATGCTTCCGAGAAAACGTTCTCCAGTTCCTTCACCATTACCGATTTTTCGTAAATACGCTTCCCATTTAGCCGTCATGGATGGGCTTGCGAGGAGATTTCCTTCGATTGCCTGACAGAGGATGCGCCCCTTATCCGTGATAGAAACAATGTTCTTCGTCACATCGATGTAGTTATGCCGTTTTATCGTTTCAATGATACCGCTTCGCGTCGCTTCAGTACCGAGTCCTTCGATTTCTTTCAAAATATCGGTTTCTTTTTTATCCTCAACAAGTTTCCCACATGTTTTCATCATCGCGATTAGCTGACCTTCCGTATACGGTTTCGGCGGCATCGTTTTGCCTTCTTTAATACCTATATCACTTTCGACGGGTTCGTGCATAACGAGTGGAGGCAGAGTTGGCTCGTCCTTATCTTTGTCATTATCCTTAGACGAACGGACGAACAATGCTTTCCACCCTTTATCGCGTTCCGTTTTCCCGATTGTGAAGAAGGGTAGGTTGTTGACGTCCGTCGTGACTTTCGTTTCCGTGTACAGGTAATCGGTATGGAACATAGCGAGCGTGGTGCGGACAACTTCTTCGTATAAGTTGCGCTCGATGGTCGAGAGCCCAGCAAGTACCCCTTGTGACGGAATTTTCTTCGTTGGAATGATTGCGTAATGCTCCTGCACTTTTGAACTGTCGACATAGCGCTTTTTCGGAGCGAGTGATGCGACTGGGAAAGTATGACCGATGAGCTGCTGATACTCAGTTACTTGTCCCGCGAGATAGGTGAACTCACTCGGCGTGATATACCGGGAATCCGTCCTCGGATACGTCACGAGTTTCTTTTCATAGAGCCCTTGCATCGTCTTCAACACATTCGCGGGACTCGTTTTCCACAAGCGGTTTGCCGTTGCCTGTAGTGTAGACAGTGCGTGTAGCTGCGGAGGCGGGGTACGTTTATCAATTGTTTCCACGGAAGTAACGACACCAGGTGATTTTGGGTGAATGTTATGTTTCGCGAGAAGGTCCCGGATAATTTCCCTTTTGGAATCCTTTGCTTTGGCCTTCCCTTTATACGTCCCATTTTCGGCAGTAAACGTCGCTTCTATTTCATAAAACGGCTCAGAAACAAATGCTTCAATTTCCTTTTGTCGCTGATAAATAAGGTAAACAGTTGGTGATTGAACACGTCCGATTGAAAATACTTCTCGAATGCCGCGTGCTTGCAACAGAAGAGAATAGAGACGAGAGCCATTCATCCCAACGAGCCAATCACTGATTTGACGCGCTTTTGCTTCTTCATACATCAGAAGATCTTTGCGATTATCTTGTAGATTGGCGAATCCTTTGCGAACCTCATCGACTTCAAGCGAATTAATCCAAAGCCGTTTTATCGTTTGGTTTTTTGCGCCTGTTTGATAATAAATACTATAAAAGATATTTGATCCTTCACGGTCCACGTCACAAGCGTTAATGACCGTATCTGTTCCTTTAATCAGCTTTTTTACAATGGCGAACTGCTTACTCTTGCCTTTTGCAACTTGAAACTCATAGTGGTCTGGCAAAATTGGTAAACTAGCAAGTGACCACTTGGCCCATTTCGAATCGTATTCTTTCGGTTCTTTTAGTTCGACAAGGTGGCCGATTCCCCATGTAATATATGCACCTTCTGAAAAAATTGGAGAAGGTAATAATTCCAAATAACCTTCATGGCGCCGCACAGAAAAAGCGTCTGCGTATGCCTTCGCTTGGCTTGGTTTTTCGGCTACTATTACTGGCTTCATAAAAAAACCTCTTTTCTTCAGTAAAAGAAACGTTAGTTCTATTATTATCGCATAGATGGGGGAGGTTTTCTAATGTAATTCCGTTTGGGTAGGAGAGTAGGTACTTTATAGCATTTGCAACAATCGTAACGGCCGTTATTGTACTGATTGTATTTATTACCCAATGAGGTTGACCATCTATTCCTTTGACGAAGAGTCTAATGGCGGTCTCTTTGATTTAACGCCTTCTGGAAAGATATCTGTAAAAGTGCCAGCACGTCCTAAAATTCAAAAATAATTTGGAATAGCTTTGAAATTACGTGGCGTACAATGCGTCTTATTAAATTGTTCGGGTCGAAAGGATGTCCCGGCAAAATGCTTCCCTTATGAATCAGTTTACAGTAAAAGTCGCAGGGGCTCTAGTGGGGAACGGAAGATGATTATTTATTTTGTGGGAACAAAAAAAGCAGACAAGCCAAGCTGTCTGCTCTTTACTCCAACATATATTGGTAGTATAACCATCCGAGTGTATCGAAACATTCCAGATGGATTCGATTCTCTTCACCTCTATCCTAAGACCTGATTGATGATAATACTCTGAACGTATAGGGTTCTTGTATTCAATCACAATCGTGCGTTTCTTCTTGCTAGTAAGACTGGCGGTGAAAAGATTCGTGCTAGCATACCTGTAATCTCCGCGATCTTCTCATGGCCATAATTAACAGCTAGCCTATTGGTGAAGCGCTAGTGGTATTGCAATGGAAGCGACAAATGAAGTGAAATAATACTAATCTTTCAATAGAAGTGCTATAGCCAGGGATCCATATGCTCTCTGGCTTTTAACTTGTCTACCTAAACTTCCATGTCTAGCGAACAATCGATAAGAATATTGCATAGTCTATACAGATATAAGTTCGATTAGCAATGGAGGTAAAGGGATGATAAACTTTCAAGCTTTCAATGGTGTTGTCACGATGATTGATGATTTTTCGATAGGGCAAAATAATGAAGTTGGTTGTTATAAAATAATATCTGTAGATGACAGACATGGAACGTCGGTAAATTTTGTTGTGGCACCCACGACTTACTTTGTAGATCATGTAAGGGTGGCAGTGGGGGATAGAATAACAGGGTTTTATGATGCAAACGCGCCAGTTCCTTTCATATACCCGCCGCAATATCGAGCGCTAGTGATGGCCAAAGACACGCCCTATCAACATGTGAAAGTAGCCTTTTTTAACAGCCGATTGGAAAGTAGCGACGGCACATTAAAGTTAACGGTTTCTCCGCAAACTCAAATCTTATTGGAAAATGGGCAAACCTTTACGGGGAATATTACAAATCGAAATCTGATTGTTGCTTATGGCGCTACTACTAGAAGTATCCCGGCCCAAACGACTCCCCATAAAATTATTGTTATGTGTTAGCGGTTTGGGGTGAACGACAGGTATCTATTCAAGTAAACTACAATAGTATAGAAAAACTCAGTCCTATCCAATATGACTGAGTTTTTTGTTGTATATGATTTTATTGGTATTAGCGCATGATTAAATCCGCTATTGGATTGCAATTTCCAACTATTAAGCAAACTTATTTGAAACTGAATTAGCATATGTTTAGCCTCACCTGAAATGAAAAACTTTTCAATGATAGAATCGACTGAATAACTTCCTGAGTTAAATCTGTTTGATTTCATTTGGAATATCCCGGAATTCTACTGATTCCAGAAATCCATTAGATTTCATCTTATCCAAAAACTCCATCAGTTCAATTTTCATTTGATATAATTGCATTTCTCTAAAATCAACATCCAATTGCTCGTTCGTCGTTTCCATAGGCATAATATCACTCCCTTCGAAAGAATGGTATGCAGGTTTGCATTCTGTTTAATATATTGGAAATCACTTTAGAATCCCGTACTCGTACTTTATTATCACTATGTTGACAAGTACATTTCTTTACTTTTCTTACCTTAAAGGCTTCCTCAAAATAAATGTCTTCAATTCGCATGAGTACTACCCCCCATTTCTTGCTGAATTAAACATAACACTAACAAGACTAAAGTAATATTCAATTAGGTTGGGACATTTTTTTTGAAATCATGCTTTATTTTGGTCTTTTGCTAAATAATTTCCCACAATAAAGTGGTATGATAAATGTAACGTATGTACTATGCTATATAAGTGAGGGATTCGCTAATGAAAGTTGGTCATTTGATAAGGGCAGAACGAATTAGACAAGAGATGAAACAATTAGTATTAGCAAAAGGAATCTGCACGCCTTCTTACTTATCTAAAATTGAACGGAATTTAATTTTTCCAAGTGAAGACATAGTCCTGTTACTATTCAATCGATTAGGCATAGATCCGTCGAAGTTACAGAATAATAATAAGCAAACTGAAATTGATTTTGAGAAGATGCTAGAGGCTACTTACAAAGAAGTAATTACAAATCGAGATGAAAGTTTTACTAAACAAAAACTGGAGTATTTAGAACAACACAGTCCCTTATTTGAAAATCAAACGCTCTACTACACTTATCTGCTCATTGTATTAAGGTTCCGCATTATTTCAGGCAGTAATTTGAATGAAATAAAAAAGGGAATTGAAGATCTTGAAGAATTAAGCAAAGATTTCAACCCAAGGCAAGCCTATTTATATAAATTAAATAAGGCTTTTTACTATTATTCGACAGAAAATCGGAATAAATCGATTGAATATTTCGAAGATGTGTTATTATTAGTAGGTGACATTTCATTAGAGGATTGGGAAAAGGCTGAGTTAAATTTTATGATAGGAGTAGTTTACACAGCTGATAGCCGTATTTTTAGCACAGTTGACTATATAAGAAGCGCTCTTGACTATTTCAGAGAAAATTTTTTGATGAAGCGAGTGTTAGACTGTTACGTACTTATTGGTATTACTCAAAAGAAAAGTGAACAATATCAAGAGGCATTAGAATCCTATTTAAAAGCAATGCAAATATGTGATGAGTTTAACTTGCATCGCCAAAAAGGAATTGTTTACCACAACCTAGGGTCGTTATCTAGTATAATGGGCAATAATAGGGAAGCAATCCGTTACTATAAAGAAAGCATTGCATATAAAACAAATGAAGATACCCCACTCATTTCGATATTTTGTTTAGTAATCGAGTATGCAAAAATGAATAACCGGAAGTTTGTCAATGATTGGTGTGATGAGGGGATCTCATTACTTTCACAGTTAAAAGATAATAACCTCACATCGTATTACCATCATTTTAAAGTTTTCAAATCACTCCATAGTGAACAAGGACTATCCGAAAGAATGACTAAAGAAGCGATTGAATATTTTAAAGACAAACAGGATTATCAGTATGTTCATAAATATTCTATCGCATTAGCCGAATGGTATTACAGTAATAGAAAATATAAATTATCATCTATTTGTTATCAAGAGGCAAATAGATATGATTATATTTATAGAAAAATAAAAACATGGGAGGATTTATAATGAAAAAGATTTTATCTATACTTTTACTTGTTGTAATTTTCAGTGGAGCTGCAGGGAACCAAGCTTTTGCATCTAAAGACCGATTACCTGAACTTTTCAGAACATCTAGTTTTACAATCGAACTCCTAAAATAAGCACTATAAAGGGAGCAACTCTTAACCGAGTTGCTCCCTTTGTTTTATGCTCAAAATGCAGACCAATGTTTTGGGCGTGAGAGTAAGTGCGGTAGTTTTTTCTTGAATTGCCCTAAGCTGTCCCGATTTCAACTTGAATGAGAATGAGAGCAACGTATTCATGAATTGATTGAAGCAAGTAAGTTTGCAAATCAGGCGGACTAGATGTTTTCGCACGCAGTAGGGGAGTGTCCTCAAACGCATTTTACAACACAAGCACATACAGTCATTTTGGGCGCTGTAGCACAAGCAACAATCAATATTGAAATTGCAAATTCTGCAACTGTGCTAAGGGTATCTGATCCTTTGCGTGTCTATGAAGATTTTGCCACAACCACAAAATGATCATCTGCCAATTTGGCGTGCAGTAGATGGACCACCCGCGAGTGCTATTCCAGCTACACTCAAAGGTGTTTTTGAATTATTACCAGTCAATACGTTCCGAGATAAAGTGATAAGTATGCTTGTAACGGCTGGTACAGCGTAGCGTTATTTTATGGCGGGCATTGTGGTTCTTGTCGATGCTTATGTAGCAATTTGGAAAGTAAAAGGTGAGGGATATTGTTCTTAACTAGTTCATGGCGGGAATAAAAAACTCAATCTATTATTGGTAGTAGCCCCTGTTGTGTGACGGGGACTTAGAAGGTAACAATATAAGGGGAACTACTTGAATTGAAAAACTAGGGCATAATAAAAAATCCCCGCAATCTCGTTGAAGCTTACGATGAGATTGCGGGGATTTTAGTCAGTAATGACAGTCACTCATGAAGAATGAAGCTTTACCTTTTTTTCGTTTTCAAATAATAGAAAATGGGCCTTCCCCAATTTATCTTCTATATAGTCGAGTGAATAATTACCGAATGGATCCGCTAAATCTCCAAGTGCCCGGGATAGATTATCAACCGCAAGATTTAGCGTTTCAAACTGTCTTGGTTCATTTCCCCTGTTCATCTCATCCATGATTTCATGAGCTAGGCGCTGAATCCGTCGTAAGCGCACTTCTTTTGTTTGCATGATAGCCTCCTCCTTATATCAACTTATACTGCCTAACTATATGGCTAATAACAGGAGTTCATGAGTAGATGTATAAATTAATTCGGATAACCGCTCACAAGCGCTACTTAGTCTCCGGTTCGAAAAGTTATTTATTTATAACCGCAACAAGCTTGCGAATATCCGTGCGTGGTTGAGTTTCGGGTAAAGGTTCACGATAGCAAATCATCAACGTCGCTATTACCTTCTCGCCGGTAAGGTCACCGATACCCTCCCTGAATACTGGGGCGTATACCCAATCATTAGTACGCCAAAACATATCAATTTCCCTTTCCCATGCCGCAAGCTGGAAGTTTTGAATTAGTGAGGAAACTGCCCCAGCGTGCAATCTAAGTAGTATATATAGATTTCTCCATTAGTTTTTCGAATTGAGATTCATTCATTCAATTGAATTTACTTATGAACTAAGGTTGAATATGCTAGTCATATAGGGGTCTTAACTGAAAGAAGGATGCTATATGGAATATATTTTGCTTTATTTCATCGGGTTTGCTGCAACAACGCTTGGTACATTAGCCGGGGGCGGGGGACTCATCAGTTTACCGGCTATGCTACTAATGGGATTGCCGGTTCATTCAGCAATTGGGGCGAATAAAGTATCAAACACAGTGAGCTCATTTTCGAGTTTTCTTGTGATTTACAAAAATAAAGAAGTAACAGTCAAAGAAGCGCTTAAGGTTGTTCCAATTAGTCTTGCCGGAGGGATTACAGGCGGGGTTATTGCCTCCTTTTTGAAAGAAGAATGGATGATTGTTATTGCGATAATCCTATTAACCTTCGCATTCATCTCATCCTTTTTTGGGAAAGCGGATTTTGATGGCGATGAATCATTTCGTGTAACTAAAAAGAGTGCTACTTCATTGTATGGAATCGGTATTTACGACGGTGTTTTTGGGCCAGGTAGCGGAACATTAGCCTTATACCTGTATGCTCGATTGAAAATTTCTTATTTGAGAGCAGTTGGATTGTCTCGAATTATGATTTTTTCAAGCTGTTTCGGAGCTTCAATTAGTTACATTTCAACAGGTAAAATAATATGGCCACTCACGATTGCATTAATGCTCGGTTCAATAAGTGGTGCTCAACTCGGTGTTCGTCTTGCGCGTAAGTTGAAAACGGAGCATGTTAAACCGATACTTCGCGTCGTAACTGTACTTCTGATTATCCAGATTGGAGTGAAGTATTTTGGGTGAAGTGTTTAAAGACCTAAGCAAAATCGCAAAACTTTTCATAAGTAAGGCATTTAATTAGTATGATAGAACAATAACTAATTGAAGCTAGATACTTTAAAAAGGGGGATTACATATTAAAATACTCGTCGTAGGTGCAAGTGGAACAATTGGCAATGCAATTACTAAAGAATTGGAGAAAGATCATGAAGTGATCCGCGCGGGACGAAATGGTGCCGATGTATCTGTTGATATTACGTCAGTAGAGAGCATAAAAAGGATGTATGAGCAGGTTGGTAAAGTTGACGCGGTGATTAATGCGGCAGGGCGAGCTCATTTCGACGCAGTTACGGACATGACACCCGCGCTGAATGATGTAGGAATTGATAGCAAACTGAAAGGGCAAGTCAATCTAGTGCTTTTAGGTTTTGATAATTTGAATGATGGTGGAAGTTTCACATTAACGACGGGGATTATGATGGATGATCCAATCGCGAAAGGAGCTTCAGCGGCTTTGGCGAACGGCGGCGTCAAGGCATTTGTTAAAGCTGCGGCTATTGAAATGCCAAGAGGAATTCGCATTAATAGCGTAAGTCCAAATGTGTTACAAGAGTCGTGGCACAGACTTAGTGGTCTTTTTCAAGGGTTCGAAGCGGTACCTGTAAAGCGAGTGGTCCATGCTTTTGAAAAGAGTGTGTTTGGTTTGCAAACTGGCCAGAACTTCGAGGTTTATTAGTAAGTTAAAACTTAAAAGTATGTGAAAAGCCTTCTGGGAGATTTTCGCAGAAGGCTTTTCGCATTGATGATTTTCTTTAAATCTCTTTCAAGACATTTTTAATTAAATGTACAAATGCACTTCGAGATTGAGCAGCAACTTTAATTACATCCTCATGACTTAGTGGTTCATCTAGAATTCCACATGCCATATTCGTTAAGCACGATATTCCTAATACCTTCAGTCCCGAATGGATCGCAACAACTGCTTCAGGCACTGTTGACATGCCAATTGCATCTGCACCTAAAATACGAATCATACGGATTTCAGCAGGTGTTTCGTAAATAGGGCCACTCCACCAACCATAGACGCCTTCTCTTAATGTAATATCATTCTCACGCGCTACTTTTAAAGCCGTTGCTCTCATTTCACGATTATAAACCTCAGAAACATCTGGGAAACGCGTTCCTAAGGCATCGTTATTTTTACCAATCAATGGATTAATGCCAACTAAATTAAGATGATCTGTAATTAGCATTAATTCGCCCGGATTAAAATCAGTATTTACAGCTCCGCATGCGTTCGTTATAATCATTTTCTCTATACCTAATGCTTTCATCACTCTGACAGGGAAGGTAACTTCGTCTAAAGAATACCCCTCGTAGAAGTGATAACGTCCTTTCATAGCCACGACTGTTTTTCCTTGTAAACGTCCGATAACTAATTCATTTGCGTGACCAACAGCAGCTGATTTTGAGAAAAAAGGAATATCCTCGTATGGAATGACAACTCCGTTTTCTATTTCATCAGCAAGGCCGCCGAGTCCAGAACCTAGGATAATTCCTATTTCGGGAATTTCTTTGGTTTTACTAAGAATGTAATTTTTAGCTTCTAAAATTTCTTCTGTTTTATGCATTAATATTGCCTCCTATTATTTCTGGGTAATTGTCTATTCATTAAGGTGCTTTCATAGTCTAGTGGCTGTATAAAAAAGAATCAAGGGTGGCTTTTTATAAGTCGGCATCAACTAACGGAATCACAAGCTCATCGTGAGCCTTCCATGACAGTCAGCAATTGTTCTGCGGTTACCAAGCGTTCACCGCCACCTTGGACAAACGATTCATTCCCGCCGCCTTTTCCATTAATAAGAGGGAGTGCAGCAGAGGAAACTTGCTTCATACTTGTTTCAACGGAAGCCCCCCGAGCCGCGACAAACTGTAGTCGATTATCATTTTCAGCAACGAGAAGTACAATTAGTTCATCTGCTTCAGCTACAAGAAGTCGGGCAAGTTTCTGTAATTGTTGAACCGTTCTATCTGTAAAGAATGCTTTCACAATGCCTTGTTCCTGTTGGTCCAATAATGCTTTCGATTCAAATGTTAACAGTGCATCTTGCGCATCTGCCAATGATTTCTCAAGTGAATGATTCGTTTCCAATAACTTCTGTACCGCATCCGCAACACCATCGTCCGGTGCACTTACTAATCTGGACGTTTCCGCCAACTCCTGGTTTTTTCGTTGTAATTGCTGCAACACGCGTCCGCCGCAAACGAAATGCACGCGCACTTTACCTCGATGCTTCTCTGTCGATAAAATCTTCAGCGCACTTACTTGTCCCGTTGCACTTGGATGTGTACCGCCACAGCCGTTGTAGTCGAAATTAGGAATAATGACAAGTCGGATTTCGTCTGTCACCGCCAGTTGCTTGCGAAGGGGGTAGTGATGAAGTTCATCTTCAGTTACCCATTTTATTTCAATCAGTCTATTTTCTAAAATAATGTCATTCGCTAACTTTTCCACTGTGTCCAATTGTTCTGTAGATACATCCTCCACATCCAAATCAATTGATACAATTTCTTTTCCTAAATGGAAGCTTACCGTGGGAAACTCGAACAGTTCAACAAATGCAGCTGACAATATATGTTGCCCTGCATGCTGTTGCATATGATCAAAGCGTCGCTCCCAGTCGATTATGCCTTCCACTTCAGTCGAAGAACCGAGACTACCGGCCAATGTATGGCGAATCTCATCTTCCACTTCTTCCACATTGAGCACCGCAATACCGTTCAATGTCCCCAAATCATGCGGCTGACCACCACCTGTCGGATAAAAAGCTGTATTTTCTAACACGACATAGTGATTTCCTTCAGCATCTTGCGCGGCTTTTATAATCTGAGCCGTAAACGATTTACAATATGCATCTGCATAATACAAACGATCATTTAACATAAAATCGACTCCCATGACTTTTTTTCTATTTTATCACGAACAGTGAAAATAGTGCCCGATCTACTAAGGATTGGACACTCTTTGTATAATTAGCCGAATTTCACGTTTTTATTTGGGTTCAATAAATTGTCTGGATCAAGTGCTCTTTTGATTTTCTCCATGACGAGAAGCGCCGTGCCGTGCTCCTGTTCCTGGTACTTTTGTTTACCAATACCAACGCCGTGTTCACCAGTACATGTGCCACCTCGTTCAAGTGCATACAGTACAATACGTTCATTCAACTCATCGGCTTTTGCAAGTTCTTCGGCATCGTTCATGTCCATCATCAGCAGAACATGGAAGTTACCATCGCCTACGTGACCGACAATACCTCCGGTGAGTCCAAGTGATTCAACGGTTTCGCGAGCATGTTCGACTGCACCTGCTAACTCTGAAATGGGCAGACAAACATCTGTTACCATCATCTTTTTACCAGGATAGCCGTGGATAAAGGCGTAGGCTAAATTATGCCGTGCCTCCCACAGTCTGTTGCGTCCCGCGTTGTCTGTTTCGAATTCGATGTCTTCACAATGATGGTCTTTCACAATTTCTTTTGTGAAATCAACGTCTTGTTTCAAACCCGCTTCATTGCCATGGAATTCCAAGAACAGCGTCGGTTTTTCTTTATAGTTAGTTTCACTGTAAAGGTTCGCTTGTTTTATGGATGGTTCATCGACCAACTCAACTCGAGCAATCGGAATACCGGCTTGTAGAATGGACACGACAGCTTCCACCGCATCATTGACGGTAGGGAAGGAAGCCCGTGCAGCCGTGACGTGCTCCGGAATGCCGTATACACGCAGTGTTAATTCCGTAAAGCAGCCAAGCGTACCCTCAGAGCCTACGAAAAGACCGTTTAGATGAAGACCAGATGCAGATTTCGCAGCCATATTCCCCGTATGAATGACGGTACCATCAGCCATCACAACTTCTAAATCACGGACTTGATCACGCATGACGCCGTATTTGACGGTCGTTGTTCCACTTGCATTTGTTGCCGCCATTCCGCCAAGTGTAGCATCCGCTCCTGGATCGACCGAGAAAAAGAGTCCGTACTTTTTCAGTTCTTTATTTAACTGTGTACGGGTTACACCAGGCTGTACTTTTACTAGGAAATCATTCTCTCGTACCTCTAACACTTTATCCATCAATGAAAAGTCAATTGTGATTCCTCCCTTAGAGGGGATTACATGTCCTTCCAAGCTTGAACCTAGGCCGAATGGGATGACCGGTACTCGGTATTCTTTCGATACTTTCATTACGTTACTTACATCTACAGTCGATTCTGGGAAAACAACAATGTCAGGAATACTGGCCGCATGATAGGATTCATCCCTGCCATGAAGTTCCCTTACGGTTACGTTGATGGAGACTTGTTCATCCTTGAGCACACCTTTTAAGGCTTCAATTATATTTTCTGTAGATATTGTCATTTTCGCTCACTCCTTATGTAAGAAAATTATTTATACAATTTTAGTCCAATCACTTACTAGTATACGTAAAAATATAATTAATTACTTAGTCTAATCGATAATTCTGAATACAACCGGTATTGTCAGAGGTGATTAGGCTTTTAGATTAATTTCCCACATTTGATGCAAATTAAAGGAGGAGCTACTCATGAAAGAATAGCTAGCTATTATACTTATAGTGTTTACTGTCCTCTTTACGTATCTACCCGCGCCTGATGCTACCAAGGCAAGTTCAGAGATTAGTGTCGAGACAACTATATAAATGCAAAAAAAGATACGGCTAATTAATAGCCATATCTCAGATTGCAGGCAATCGTACAATTCTTAATCCTTTACCTTACTTGGATTTCAAGAAACGTATCTCTTTTAAACGAATGGAGAGTAACCAGGTTATCAACTTTTCATAGTTCTCTAGCCATAGTTTTTTCATTATCAATGTCAAGAACAACAGGGATAACAAAAATACAAAAGAGATGATGCTTGTTAACTGGAAAAAAAGAGTTTCTTGAAAACCGCCATAACCCATACAAATGACAACGCTACTCACAAAAATTATAGATAGAACAGGTAACAATTCAAAAAGTATGTCGTAGTTTCTTTTTTTGATAAAGCGCATTATAGTTGGAGAAATTAAAGCAATAAGTAGGATATAGGAGATAACGACAAGTATGTCTACTACGACTATGAATAAGTCCATCTCTTTTCAAAGCCCCCTTATCAAATTCACCTACAGAATGACTCCCTTAGAAAAGGCTATATAGATAAACTATACCCTTTCGTCGGCTCAGTTATGCATCGAAACATAGTTTTTTCTTACAATGAAAATAAAGAACGAGGATGGTTGTATCGCTAACGGGGTCTCTTTTTAGGGATAAAACAACAAAATTGCAGGGGAAGGCAGGGACCTATTCGCATTAGCGGATAGGTCCCTTATTGTTGAATAACAGGTAGCAATACTTGCATTAGAATGATGTTTTAGTAACAGGGCAAGAAATTGAAACCAATTTGGAAGTTCTACATAAAACAAGCAAGCCACCTTTTGGTGGCTTGCTTGTTTTTACACGTTTACTTCTGGCTTTTGTGTCGATGGTTTAATATATTTAACTAATAGCCTACGTGAGATTGGTCCAACAATTAGTAACTGCGATGGAAGTGCAACGATAAAATTTAGACCAACTATCTTAAGGTAGGCTGTGAAAATTGAACCTTCAATTTCTGTCATTAACGCCGTTAAAATAAGGCCGTAAACTGACATGATAAGAACCATTATAGGGACCATACAAAAAGCAATCGCCACAATAAAGTTGATTTCTCTCGATTTATCATAAGGTAGTGATAATGCCATTTTACGCGCTTTCGGTTCAACGAATGACTCTACGATAAAAGCGACGATAAATGTTATGACAAATTGAATCACTGCACTCCCTACTGTATACGATGAAAATCCGTGTAAAGCTGTGTTGTAAACTGACATAATAAGAACCATTCCAAAACACATAAATAGTCCGAAAATAATGCCTTCTTTTTTATTACTAGGCAAATAAAAACATCCTTTCGTATTGAGAATAAACGTAATTATATATGCTTAGAATTTTTTACATAAGTGACGTTTTTGTGAATCTTTTTAGACGACATTAAATTACATTGTTATTTTCAATTGAAAAATAGAGTTGTACATGATTTATTGGTATAGATAGTCGCATTAATTCTAGCAAAGCTTGTAAAATTAATAATTCAAAAAAGCATCGGCGCTATAACCGATGCTTTTTGGGTCGTTGAAACAAGTGTTATTGTTGATGTTTTTTTCTTTTTTGTCCCCCCTAAAAATTACCCGTTTTTGTATCGCAAATCCTCTTTCATATTTCTTTATTCTACTAACTCAAAGCTCTCCAACATATGGTGGAACCTTGCGCCGTGACCTTCCGCGGCCTCAAGGAAATAGTTTTCTGTAATGATGTAACTACCCTCTTTGCCATTGCTGATGACATAGGCATGAACAACTTTAGCATCCCAATCACTACCGTTCAATCCATGTAATAAATAGCCTTCGACTGGTTCTGTTACGGCTTCGACGGCTCTTAATTCCGGGAAGTCTTTCTTTAACTCGGCTTCAAACTTCTTAACAAGATCTTCAGGTTTCTGATCTGCGACTTGTCTAATTTCCATTGTCACTTCCGGGTACTTTTCTGGAAGGGGCTCAATCGTTGTAACGATGTCTGCTTTATCGCCTTTGATCATTTTATAGCGTGTTTCATCGACATAAATGATGTACTCTGAATTTGTACCTTCATTCAAATTAACGTCCATTTTTTCGTCCTGTCCTTCAATGCTTTGAGTAATCTCCTTTTCTGGGACGAACATGTCTTTAATACCTTTCATGAACGCCATTCCTGTATCGGTTTGTAAACTGAATGCGATGACAAGAGCGGCGGCAGTTGTTAGGATAATGGGAATTACACGATTTTTCTTTTTCATTTTATTCACTTCTCCTCTGTTAACTTTCTCTTCGTTGAATAATTCACTTTCTAGGTTATTCCATATTTCCTCTTTTAGACCGACTGTTTCTTTTTCAGTCCGTTTATGGAAATCCTCTTTTGCTCGTTCGTCAAAGTTATTCATTGTAGCTCATCCTCCTTATCAATCGGGTCTAACTGTTCTTTTAGTCGTTTTCTGCCTTTAAACAACCGTGACTTTACTGTATTGTGATTTAACTCTAGAATGTCCGCAATTTCTTTTTCCGTGAAGCCCCTCACATACTTTAAAATGATTGGAATTCGGTGTATGTCATCAAGTGATTGAATCGTATCGTATAAATCGGACAGATGATCAAAAGATTCTTCAGCAAGGGATGGATCATTTTCTAAGTCGGGAAGTTCGAACATTGAAAGAGGTGACTCTTTCTTTAGGAACCGTAGGCATTCATTCGTTAAAATACGGTAAAACCATGGTTCAAATGGTAGCTCCGGGTTGTAACTGCTGATTTGTCTGTATACACGGATGAACGTTTCCTGCACAGCATCTTTTGCGATTTCACGGTTACGCGTAATCGCAGAAGCCGTTCGGATTGCATAATCTGCATATGCTTCGTAAAATTCGCGAAACGAATCTTTGTCGCCAGCCTGTATGTTTCGTATCAATTCTTTCATCTCCACTAGGTTTCACTCCTTCCAGAACAACGGTATTTTGTTGCTCATACTATACTTACCCTTAGAAACACTAAAAAGTTTTCAGGCATGAAAGTTTTATTTACAAAGTCGAGCCGAATGATATATGTGAATGTAGGGTATCGTGTAGAGTACACGTTAAAGAATGAAATATGTAAAATAGAGGAGAGAACTTGATGAAAGTCATAGCGATTGTCGGGAGTTTACGAAAAGATTCATTCAATATGCAGTTAGTGAAAACGATTGAAAAGAGATACAGTCACCTTTTTAAAGTAGAAATTGCAGATATCGGAAGTTTGCCGTTCTACAATGAAGATGAGGAACAATCACCTTCTGGGGAAGTACAGAACTACAAGGAAATGATTGCTGAAGCGGATGCTGTACTCATTAGCACACCTGAATTCAATTGGTCCATGTCGGGCGTTTTGAAAAATGCATTGGAATGGTTATCTAGAGTAGACAAACCGATAGCAGGTAAACCGGTATTGCCGATGGGCGTTTATCAAGGAGCGCTCGGAACAGTAAGAGCGCAATTGCACTTACGACAAGTATTAGGGAGTATCCAAGCAACTACAATGCCTCTAGCGGGGAATGAAATCTTCATTGGCTCGGCAGCGCAAAAGTTCCGAGAGGGGCAACTAACAGATGAAGGTACACTCAAATTTTTAGATAAAGTCGTCGATAAGTTTGTTAAGTTCGTTAATGAGCAAGAAAGTAAATAATGAAATAAAACCGCCTTTTTGATTTCTAATGAAGAAATCAAAAAGGCGGTTTTATTTCAATTAAATGATTTTCACCATATGATGAAACGGTTCACCAATGATTGTCCATGGCGAGACGATTTCATAACCAAGGCGTTTGTAAAGGCGGATAGCCGGCTCTTTTTCTGTTTCGACGTTTAAAGATAGCTTGGCGCTGTTTTTTTGTTTCGCAACTTCCTCTGCATACTCAAAAAACTTCGTACCAATTCCTTTACCGCGAAATGCGGGATCAATACAAATTGTATCGATGTAAAGTTCGTCAGCTAACGATTCCGCTTCGACTTCGGAGTTAGTAGCACCTTTTTTAGAAAGCCACTGACTTAAATTATGGTCGAGTTCAGGGGCATCCGCACCTGAATACAACACCATAATACCTGCTACTTTTCCATCCAACTCTGCAACGTAAGTATAAAGATGAGAGTGTCGGTTATCCTCACGCTTGAATAGAACGCATAGTTCCTGCTCTACCTTGTCCCATTCTGTTTCGCCTGTCATTCTTTTAGCGATATCGCCAATTGCGTCAATAATAAGCGGCGCGGCCTGTTCGGCATCAGCCGGTTGTGCTTGTCGAATTTTTATGTCCATTAGTAAAAAACCTCCTTCTACATTCTCTATTATATCAAATACTACAAGATTTAAAGGAATGAGCCCATCTGCAAGTGCAGTGGGCTGTGTAAACTACCTTGTATATTTCAATCTTCTCTGCGCAATGGTCGGTAACGTCATACCGATTACGATAATAATAATACCAATAACTTGGAATGTCGTCAGTGCTTCGCTCAATAAAATAACGGACGCGGTGACCGCAACTGGAAGTTCTGCTGCGCTTAAAATCGATGTCATCGCAGTCCCAACTTTCGGCACTGCAATTGAAAAGAGATAAATCGGAATGACAATCCCGAACAGTCCGAGAATCAAACCGTATACCCATAAACCGCCACCGAATAACGTTCCGTTCCAGACGATTTCAGGTGTTTGGAAAAAGAAGATGGCAATGGCTGCGAAAAACGATGTGAATAGCAAGCGTGTTTCCGTATCCATTCCTTCAACCTGTCGTGAATTAATCATAACAAATGACGCGAAGCTGACAGCTGAAGCCATTCCCCATGCCCAACCTTGCCAAGGAATTCCGCTTAGATCTGCATCGATAATGCCGGCCGCAAGAATTGTACCGCCGAAAAGGAAAAGAAGTGAAATGACTTCAATCCGTTTTGGAAGGCGTCGTTTCGCGATACAATCGAAAAGCATTCCGACCCAAGTAAATTGGAATAACATAACAACCGCAAGAGAAGCGGGCATGTATTCAATGGCTTGGCCGTATACCGTACCAGTCGTTGCGGTGAATAACCCTGCAAGAAGGAGCGTCGCGCCACCGCCGAATTTTGGGACTTTACGCCGTACTATGATGAAAATAAGTAGAGCTATGAAAAATCCGACGAAGTATTGGCTCGTTACTGCTTCAGCAGCAGTATAACCATCTTGAATCGCCAGTTTAATAATCGTTGAAAGAATGCCGTAGCAGCTCGCTGCAAAGACGATAAGTAGTGGGTAAATCCATTGTTTCATAAGATAAATCCTCCTGTTCCATCAAAACAGTATACCACGATTAGGGAAAGTGTTACAGGTCGGAGGTCTGACGACGTTGGAAATCGCAAACCTAAGTTAAGTCTTTGCAAAAAGCAGAAATTCATGCAGACTGCCTGTGGTAAGTTCTGATTGTGATTAGAATTTTTAAGTTGGGATTAGAATTGTGAAGTTGTTATTAAAACTCTGGAGTTAAAATTACAATCGCGAAGTAGCAATTAAAACCTTCGAGTGGCAATTAGAATTGAAAAGTTGCAATTAGCACACCGAAGTTGCAATTAAAGTAATTTGCCTAGAATTTCGCGGCTCGGTGATTCCAGATAGTTGTCACTGTTGGGGTGACCGCCTATTCGGACTCTTCCTGTATGGTGCATTCCATGATACGATTGGGGAAAATAAAGTGATAGGGTGTACATTCATGATTAATGCAACAAAAAAACATGTTTTAATTTACGGCGATGCATTCGTCGATTATATAGCGGAAAACCAGTCCAATTCGACGTTCAAGACATTTCTTGGCGGCGCAACGGTCAATGTGGCTGCGGGTGTTTCTAGGCTCGGTGCGTCTTCCGCGTTCATCACCGTGACGGGAGATGACGCGACTTCCGAATTTGTCCGGGATGAATTGAGGAAAGAAGGCGTCGACTTGACGTTTGCGAAGGTGGAAAATGACAAACGGGTGAGCGGTGTGTACGTGCATTTGACGCAGGATAATGACCGTATTTTCCATAAGTATATCGATGAGACGCCTGATATCCAGGTGGAAACTACCGATTTGTCTACAGAGGCATTTCAAGATGCCTCCGTATTCCATATTTGTTCGGGTACGATGTTCCATGTAACGGCTCTACAAACGACGCGGGAAGCGGTACGACTTGCTCAGAAGTTTGGAGTACCATTGTCATTCGACGCAAATATCCGTCCGCTAAGGTGGGAAAGTGAAGCGCTTTGTCGTAAGACAATCATGTCCTTTGTTGGGGAGGCCAATCTGCTGAAGCTGACAGAAGAGGAGCTTTTTTTCTTGACGGAGACAAATACGTTAGAAAATGGAATCGCCAAACTGGTGCCTTACGGGATTCCCGTCATACTTGTCACGGCGGGCGAACACGGTACATTTGCTGTCCTTGACGGCAGTATGACACATGTAGGCGTTGAACCAGTTGTGGCTGTGGATACGACTGGAGCGGGCGATGCATTCATCGCAGGAATACTTTGCCAAGTCCATTTAAAAGGGCGGCCTGAAACACGTAATGAATGGATTGACTATATATCCTTTGGCAATAAACTCGGTGCCCTCTGTGCGACAAAATCAGGTGCATTATCGGCAATGCCTCGGCTTGAAGAAATAGATGAATAATGGAATCCTCCCTTTTTCATTGGGAGGATTTTTTATTGTCTAGGAAATAATAAAATTACGTACTTTGGATAAGTTGTAACGTAGAGATTTTACGTCTAGACTCCAGTGCTTTTCAGGTCTGCCAAGGCGCTTACGCTTTTGTTCATTTAAACGACTTAAAGTTTTCTCGAGTAAATCCGTTTATATAGACCAAACTATATAAAACGGAAAGGACTGTGTAGGGTTTTGAAAAAAATGGGTATTTTTTTGAGTGTACTAGCGATTTCCATTGTATTGTTGGTGTTGTTCCCTTTGCAGAACACAAGTCATTTACATTCGTATGTTTCAAAAGACAAGAGCAACATGAATAATGAAAATGGAGTTGTAGAAGCATCACTGCAAATAGATACCATTAAGATGGTTAAGAATGCCGAAATTATAGGTGATATGACAGGTTTTTTTGAATATGTGGGTACAGCCGCAGTTGGACAGCATTTTAAAGTTGTAGGGGAAAATGATCGTTACTTTTACGTGAATTTTGGGAGAGGTACCGGATTTATCAAAAAAGAAGATGCTGTGAAATTGAAATTGGGGAATACTGGTCAAGTACCACAATCTGAACTAACGAATGAAAGCTTTATTACAAAAAAAGATGTTGTTGTCTATGATTCAAATCTGAATTATGACCTAGGTTTGATTAGGGAAAACATGCGGTTTCCGATTATAAAGGAAACAGATAATTGGTATGTCGTCGACTTTATTGGGCAGCTTGGATACGTTGAGAAGGAAAAAGTGGTGAAGGATAATGGTGTAGTGGCGATTATGTATCACCACTTTCTAAAAAAGGAAGAAAATAAAAAATTTTTAGAAGCAAGTACAACGATTCAACCGTCAGAATTTGAGTGGCAAATGAAATACTTGAAAGAGGAGAGTTACGTTACGATTGATATGAATACATTAGAGAAGTATTTATTAAATCGTATCAATCTTCCAGGAAAAGTGGTTGTTATCACGATGGATGATGGTTTGAAGTCGAACGTGGTATACGCAGCACCTGTTTTGCGGAAATATGGGTTTAAAGCAAATATATTTCTGATTACGAGTCGTGTGAAAGAACATGACCAATCTTGGAATGCAGACACCATCGTGTCGGTAAGTACACATGAAATGAGGGCCAATAAAGATGTGTTTGCCTATCATGGGCATACGCACGAAATGCATTATTTTAATGGTCGCCTAGGTGCAATGAACTTTCTTCCTTATAATGAAGCACTTGCAGATTTGAAGGGAAATATGAAGTTTTTAGCTGACAGCGGTTTCGACACAACACATTTTGCTTATCCTTTTGGATCGAATTTTATTCAGTCGCAATCACTGTTAAGGGATTCTGGATTCACCACAGCCTTTACGACAAGGAAAGGATATAACAAGGTGGGAGACAATCCGCTATTGCTAAAAAGGTGGAATATTGGGCCTGGACTGGCGATAGGTGAATTTGAGGCAATATTGAACAGATGAACCAAAACTGTTTCGTTAAGCAATATGGAATCTTCCCGATTATGATGTTCGGGAGGATTTTTTGTTATGGAAATTGACCCTGAGATTGATAACTCCTTATGAGCCATAAATACTTCAGCTCATTTGTCATATTAAAGGTGTTTGTTATATACAATATAGAACAGTGTTGGTATAGTAGATATACTAGTAACAAATAGAAAGGGTGTGAAGTTTATGTCAGAGCTCGCGAATCTTCCTTGGAATCTCATTATGCCGTTGATTGTACTTCAGTTCATTTTGATGATTGTTGCACTCGTTGATGTCATTCGCCATAAGCGGACGAACGGTCCATTTATCATGTGGATTTTCATCATCGTTCTAGGCAATTTGGTTGGATCAATTCTGTACTTCATCTTCGGGAGGCGGCAAGTATGACATTTTTGCTTCGAGTGGATAATTTGTCGAAGAAATATGCCGATAATAATGTAGTGGATGCTGTGTCGTTCGAGCTTGAAGAACATACAGCAACAGCTTTAATAGGGCCAAACGGAGCTGGGAAAACGACGACATTGTCTATGCTTGCGGGATTAGTTTCACCGACAAGCGGAGCGATACAATTTCAAGGGGATGCAAAACAGGATATCCGGTCGATTATTGGTTTTCTTCCACAATATCCGAAGTTTTTTCCTTGGCTATCTGCGCTTGAATTTACTGAAATGGCTGCGCGGCTAAGTGGGGTGGAGACAAAACAAGCAACAATGGATGCGAAAAAGACATTGGAATTTGTAGGCCTAGGCGATGCTGTGAACAAAAAGACGGGTACTTTTTCCGGGGGAATGAAACAGCGTCTAGGGCTTGCGCAAGCGATTGTCCATAAACCAAAACTGCTTCTACTCGATGAACCGGTATCTGCACTCGATCCAGTTGGACGTCGACAAGTTATGGATTTGTTGAAAGAGTTACAACAAAAAACAACAATTTTATATTCAACCCATATTTTGAATGATGCGGAAGAAATGACAGACCAGTTGCTGTTTTTACGGCAGGGAAAGCTTGTCGAACATGGTTCACTTGATGAAGTACGAACGCGCTATGCGGAGCCGCGAATAGTCATTGAATTTGAAGGAGAGCAAGAGTTGCGGCGATTTACGGAAGTGACTAAATGGCAAGTGACATCAAAAGGGTTGATTGTTTCAATTGACATCCGGTCGGAAAAGGTTGAAATGTCATCTGTCCTCTCCGTGTTAAGCGCCGGTAAGTTTTTAGTGCGAAAAGTTGAATGGCAGACGGCGAGCCTTGAAGACATCTTCATGAAAGTGGCGGTGGTCTGATGAATGGTCTTACCGTACTAGTGCAGAAAGAATGGCGTGAACATACACGGAATTTCAAAATGTTATGGATTCCGCTCGTCTTTATTATATTCGGTATAATGGAGCCTGTAACGAATCACTTTTTGCCTGAAATTATGAAAAGTGTCGGTAATATGCCGGAAGGAGCCGAATTCCTATGGCCGGAATTAAAAGGGGAAGAAATCTTTCTGTCATTGCTTGGGCAATACCAAACTATTGGGATTCTCGTTATTATTCTCGCTTTCATGGGGACAATTTCAGGAGAACGGAAAAATGGGACGGCAACGTTACTCTATGTTCGCCCGATGTCATTCCTAAACTACTTTTTGAGTAAATGGATTGTCGTTAATGGTATTGTACTTGGAAGCGTATGGCTCGGCTTTATGGCTGCTTGGTACTATATTGAAATCCTCTTTAACCATGTAGATGGGGGAGAAATATTCGCCTTTGTTGCAACGTATAGTTTATGGTTGGTCTTCGTTGTCACAGTTGTTTTATCACTAAGCGCATGGCTTCCGACCGGTGGTGCAGCAGGACTTGCGATTCTAATTACGCTGGTCTACCAGATTATAGATTCGCTTATCGGTACTTATTGGACAGTGTCACCGTGGAAAGTGTCGGTGTACGCATCCTATTGGTTAGAGGCAGATTCCGAACTGACAAATTTATGGATGAGCTCGGGTCTGACAGTAATACTAATCGGCATCTTAATCGTCTTCGGAGTAGTCATGTCGAAACGGAATGCCGCAAAAACGACAGTGTAAACAACCCTTTGTGGTATAATTCTTTCAAATTTGAATTATTCAGATTAGGGAGGAGCTTTGGATGACTGTGCGTAACTCAGATCGCTTCATCTTTGCATATAATCGTATTGAGAAATCTATGGAAAAAGTAAGTGGCTTGAGCAGCTTTATGCCTTTCCCGCGCTTGATTGATAAGTCTAAGCATTTGAATGCGGTTATCCAAAAATTTGAGCAGGATTTGCGGGAATGCGGTGATTTACGCAATGCAATCGTCCACAATCGGACTGGTATGGAGTATGCAATCGCTGAACCACATGAGGATATTGTGGAACTGATTGAATACATCGATCGAGAACTGTCAAAGCCCGTGACAGTGGCTGATTTGTTCCTACGAAAAGTCCATATATTACAAGCTACCGATACACTTGCTAGTGGATTGAATCTAATACGGGAAAAGAAGTTCAATCAGATACCTATTTATCAGGGAAATAAGTTCATTGGGCTTATTACAGCGACAGGTATTACGTATTGGCTTGCAGATAATATGACAGACGAAATAATTTCCCGGGAAATGCCGACACTTCTCGACATTTATTCCCACGAAAAACAAAAAAACACGTATCGATTTATAAGAATGGACTTATCTGTTTATGAAGCGGAGGAATACTTCAAAAAGTCTGTTGCTGAAGGAAAGCGTCTTGAGGCACTTCTAATTACGGAAAATGGGAGACCGGAAGAGAAGTTATTTGGAATCATTACACCGCTCGACCTGATGAAAATAGACTAAGAGTAGCGCCCATTCACAATAAGTGAATGGGCGCTACTGTTTTAGGATTTCGGGAAATCTTCTTTGCCTGATAAAGTGTTTTCTGTAATAGGACGTTGTTTCTCTGTTAATGCTTTCATTTTTAATTCTTCAAGTGGAATAGCATCGACAAATTTCATATCATCACTAATAACCTCGTCTATTGGAAGGTTTTTGGTGCCATTTGTGAATGGCTTCTTTTTAGTCAATTAAACCATCCTCCTTTACTGTACTACCGCTTATGATTGTCATAAATGATAAAATTATACCGAAAAAGAGATTTTAATATCATTTTCACCTGTACTTTTCTGTAAAAATATGACGAAAGTTGTATACGCAATTTTCAATCTACTATGTATAATAGTTATAATATAAATAGTGGGGGAGATGAAGTGATAAGAAAAGGACGTTTTGCTGTATGGCGAAATAAAGAGTTTGAACTAGTTTCCTATCAACGACAATACTACTTACAATCGAGTAATCCTTTAGACTTGGAGAATGGGTTTGTGGGGATAAGTGGATATAAACAGGTTTTCATTAAATCAGTCTCAGTCAGAGAATTGGAAGATGCATATGAAATCGTTCCGTATGCAATGATAGCAGGCCATCGATTCGCTGTGGAAGGATACAATGAAAATACTAGAAAGGTTGCACTTGTGACAAATAATCCTTTTGTTAAAGGGAAGATTGACGTGCATGCTTACGGAAAGTTTGAATATATAATCGAAATTCCGTTAGACGAGATTCAATTAGAGGAAGATCGGGTTCCGATACTAGGCTTTGAAGGCCTGTACACATAAAAAGGTAATCGTGTACGCCGAAATGACGGTGCACATGATTACCTTTTTATTGTTTCATTGACTGAAGGCTGTACTAGCTTAATTTCACTAGATGACTTACGTTTGGTGTAAATCTTACAATGTCACTTTTTGTTAGTAAACTTGTCTTTCAGTTCACCAAACTTATCCTGTGCTTGCCCTTTAAACTTGTCGACTTTGTCACTGTCCATCACTGTGCCAATTTTGTTTTTTACTTCACCAAACTTATCCTGCGCTTGCCCTTTTAGCTTGTCGACTTTGTCACTGTCCATTGCGGTGTCGATTTTATTTTTCACTTCGCCAAATTTATCCTGCGCTTGCCCTTTAAACTTGTCGACCTTGTCGTTATCCATTGCAGTGTCGAATTTCTCTTTTACTTCACCTTTTACTTTGTTTACAGCGCCTTTGAATTTGTCGGAAAAACTATTACTCACAATAAAACCCCCGTCTGGTTAATTATACAACTATATACCCGACATCGAATATAGTAAACGTTATTGGAAGTTCAGCAGGATTATTATCTTTTTAGCTATCGATTTTCCGTCTATAGGATTTGAAGGCGGTCAAATTATCTTCCGCGTCAATCGCAAAGTTGATAAATGCCGCAGTGTGAAATGAATTTCATCATTTAAGTAAGAAATCGTCAATAAGTGAGCATGATAGGAAAGGCACACTGTGAAAAATCGACTAAATGGAGGCGACGTTATGATTGAGAACTTTAATGTACGGAAAGAAATATTTGAAGATACGCAACACGAAACATTACATTTTGAGTTGACATTGGATGGGAAAGAGTACCAAGGTCATTATAAAGGCGATGAAGTGAACTGGTTTCAAATGCAACCCGATCAGGAAAGTCATGCAATGGAGCTTGAAGATCTGGAAGCTGAAGTGAAGAAACGTATTAGAGAATGGGAAGAGAAATGAATCAGAAGTAATTCGGAGGCCGCCTATCACTAGGTGGTTTTCTTTTTTTGCAAGACCTTGTAGTATTGGACTCATAAGAAAGCATTTTTGGGAGGCAGGAAAGATGACATCGAAACGTAAAATTGGGATGTACGGCGGGAAGTTTTTACCGGTACATTTAGGGCATGTGAATGCAATGGTGATGGCGTCAACAATCGTCGACGAATTACATGTCGTTGTTTCCTATGATGAAGAATATGAGAAGAAGATTTTCGAAGGGACGGGAATGAAACCTATTTCTGCGGTTCAACGACTTCGTTGGTGGAGTGAAATTACGGCTGATTTGGATCATGTATTTGTACATAGTGTGGAAGAAAAGCAAACAGGGAAATTTGAAGACTGGATGGCAGGTGCAAAAGCGATTAAAGCGTCTGTAGGGAAAGAAATCGATACGGTCTTCAGTTCTGAAAGTAGTTATAACGAATACTTTACTGAGCTGTATCCAGACGCTGAACATATCTTGCTTGATAATGATCGGGAGCTATTTGATATTTCGACGACATTGATTAGGGAGGAAGGACCTTACGTTCATTGGCATATGATTCCCCAAGAAGTTCGTCCCTATTTTGTGAAAAAGGTTGCCATAATTGGGACGGAGAGTAGTGGGAAGTCAACGCTCGTTCGAAATCTAGCGCGTGTGTACAATACTTCGTATGTTGAGGAATACGGTCGTACATATTATAACAAATTCAAAGATTCGATGTCGATCACGCTAGAAAGCGATTACCATGAAATTGCGTTTGAGCATAAATACCATGAACGTATGCAAACACGAACGGCAAATAAAGTTCTTTTTATCGACACCGAAGCGATTGTTACGCAGTATTACTCGGAGCTGTATGTCGGAAAAAGATTGGATATTTTAACTGAAGTGGCAAAGTTACAGGAGTACGATTTACATATATATTTGGAGCCAGATGTGGCGTGGGTGAACGATGGTATGCGTGTTCATGGGGGGCAATCCATTCGAGAAGAAAATAGCTGTAAGTTGAAGCAGATGTTTGATGAAGCCGGTGTTGACTATGTCATTGTTAAAGGGAATTATGAAGAGCGATTTGAAAGATGCAAGGCATTGGTAAAAGCGATTATGAAGTAAATGGAGGGGGGCTACCTGTGTATAGTAGCCTCTTTTGTTATGTAGAAATTAAGTTAATCAAAAAAATGGCTCGTATTGTATGAAGGTTAGATAGAACTGCCATACTTTATGCTAGGACTTGATTATATTGACGGCAGTCATACAGAGGAGGATATAGGATGGCGGAAAATATAAATGACTTATCGGGCTGCGGAAGGGATTGTTAAATACAGTAAAGCGGGCGGATCACTTGCAGAAAAATGAAGGGAGCCTTATGCAATGAGTTTAGCGAGTATTGGCGTACCTGGCCTGATTATCATCCTTGTTATTGTTTTAATTTTGTTCGGACCGAAAAAGTTACCTGAAGTGGGAGCTGCTGTAGGGAAGACACTTGCTGAGTTTAAAAAGTCAGCGAAAGACATTATGGAAGATGAAGAACCAGTAGCCCCAAAGGAAATAAAGAAACCGGACCAACTATAAGCAGGTGAAAGTATGGAACCATATGGAGATCACAGTCGTAAAGTTGTAAGTCCGCTTGATAAAGTTCAAGTCGAAAATTTGAAGATTGTTACACCAGCCACAACAGAAATAACTCGGGATGACAAGGTCACGGAAAGCAATTTTGAAGCTGATCCCTCCCTTGTTGATCATCTTACTGACCTAAGAAAACAGCTCGTCAAAAGCGCAGCTGTTTTCCTTTTCTTCCTAATCGCTGTATTTTCGAGTATCAATCTATGGTTCCCGTATATTACCCGCGGACATCAACTGATCATACTTGGACCACTTGAAGTCGTGAAGTTTTACATGTCGATTTCAACAGCACTAGCATTCGGGTTGTCAATCCCTTTCCTTTGTCATTTTCTATGGCAGTTCGTAAAACCAGGGCTAAATGAAAGGGAAGGCAGATTTCTTAGTCTATACTCGCCTGTCATGTTACTGCTATTTCTATTAGGCGTGTCATTCGGCTACTTTATCGTAAATCCCCTCAGTTATAAGTTTCTCGTTTCGCTAGGTGCCGTGAATTTTAACGTAATGGTATCGGCGCAAGAATATATCAGCTTTTTACTCATGACTACGATGCCAATTGGAATATTATTCGAGTTACCGATAGTTGCGTTGTTTTTGGCGGCAATCGGGTTGCTTACCGCAGAGTCAATGAAAAAAGTACGGAAATGGTCGTATCTTGCTATCGCAGTTGGTTCGGCTTTGATTACACCACCGGATTTCGTAAGCCAGCTCATTGTGCTTATTCCGATGGTAATTCTCTATGAAGCCAGTATCTACATCGTTCTGTATACGGAGCGTAGAAATGCTGTCGTAAACTAACTCAGCGATTGATACTTTTGCATAAAAACGGCAACCCGTTTATGGGTTGCCGTTTTTATGCAAAAGTCTTTTCGCTTAATCGTTTTAAAACGAGTTTACGAATTGCCTTGCGATTTGTTTTTCATGGGGAGTGTACCTGTGAACGATTCAACCTGTTTCATCAGCTTGTCCCTAGCGCCTTTATTTCTCATTAAATACGCTGCACCGAGTCCAAGTGCTGCCATGGCCATTTTGTTCATCAATTAATCACCCTCCTTATTTATTTGTTCATGATAATATGCCCGAGTTGTAGGATATTAACCGAAAAATCTATTTGAAGATTGTTCCAATCGGCGTCCGGTTAGACATTGAACAACCATCTCATTATAATTAGGTAGTATGAATTACATTTTATTGGGAGGCTCTTATGTTTAAAAAGAAAATGAATTTATTCCTTATTTTTATTGCAATTTTACTCGTTATTTCGGGATGTGGAAGTAAAGGGAAAGACACTTCAAAAACAAATGAAAATCGACTCGTCTATGCGTCGGAAGCTGAATTTGAAGGACTTAATCCGCTGTTGGAGGAAACGAACCTGGATGCGCTATTATTTCGCGGTCTGATGCGGTTCGATGACAACAATGAACCAGTTACGGATATTGCAGATTCGTATGAAGTATCAACGGATAAGTTAACGTATACGTTTGTTTTAAAAGATACGATTAAGTTTCATGATGGTGAACCACTTACTGCTGACGATGTTGTTTTTACTATTGAAAGCATTCTCGACGATAACAATGCGTCATTCTTAAAAGAAGATTTCACTGAAGTTGATTCGATTAAGAAAGTAGACGACTATAAGCTTGAACTAAAACTTAAACGACCTTTTACACCAATATTTGATAAACTGACAGCTCCAATTCTTCCAAAGCATGCATTTGAAGGCGTTGACATGAGGACAGCTGAATTCAACAGTCATCCAATTGGTGCGGGTCCATACATGTTTGACAAGTGGGATCGTGGCAACAGTTTAACATTAAAAGCATTTAATGATTTCCATGGAACAATACCTTCTATTGAAAAAGTGATTTTTAAATTCATTCCGGATAGCAATGTCCGTGCATTGCAACTTAAATCTGGGGAAGTTGATATTGCATTACTCGATCCTGTACAGGTTGAAGAGTTAGAAAAGGAAAAAAATATTAAGATTTACGATATTGAATCTGCAGATTACCGCGGAATTCTTTATAACATGACTAAAGATTTATGGAAAGACGTTGATGTGAGGCGCGCATTTAGCTATGCAACGGACCGCGCTCAGATTGTCAAAGGCATTTTGAAAGGATACGGAACAGAAGCGTATTCACCCCTTCAAAAACATGCGTTCAACAATGAAAATGTAGAGAAGTATGCATACGACGTTGAAAAAGCGAAAGAGCTTCTAGACGACGCAGGCTGGAAAGAAGAAAAAGACGGTTTCCGTTATAAAAATGATGAAAAATTGGCGTTTACGATTACCGCACCTGTATCAGATGCAGTTCGGGTAAATATGGCGAACTATGTTGCCGAAGGTTTCAAGAAAATCGGTGCGGATGTCAAGGTAGACGCGCTTGACTGGAGTGCCATTACGATTGAAGATGCAGAAGCATTCATGATTGGATGGGGTAGCCCATACGATGCGGATCATCATACGCATATCCTGTTCCATACAGATCAGTCGAGTTTAACGAGCTCAGGTTATAACTTTGGGAGCTATTCAAATGCCAAAGTGGATGAGCTACTCGAAAAAGGTCGTCTTACGACGGATCCTGAAGAACGAAAAGCGATTTATATGGAGTTCCAAGCTGAGCTCGCGGAGGACCCTGCATTTGACTTTATCGCGTACGAAGATGCGGTTTACGGCATTAATAAAAATCTAAGCGGTGTCAAAGAACGGATACTTGGCCACCACGGATCTGGTTTCCTCTGGAATGTTGAGGAGTGGACGTGGAATGACCGTTAAATGGATTGGGAAGCGAATGATGATGGGGATAATTGTCCTCCTCATCGTAAGCTTCCTCTCTTTTTTCATCATGCATTCAGCTCCCGGTGATCCGGCAGCGGCTTTTTACGGAGGAAATGCTCAAACATTGAACGCGGCTGAAAAAGAACGAATCAGCCGTGTTTTTTCGCTTGACCGACCTGTTATTGCGCAGTATGGTACGTGGTTAGCGGAGACAGTGAAAGGGAATTTAGGCGTTTCGTATAAGGAAGGGAGGCCCGTATCGACCATTCTTATGGAACGGTTGCCAAATACATTACTGCTTTTCGGCGTGACGCTCTTTTTTATTAGTATAGGTTCAATCTGGCTTGGAACGGTAGCGGGAATGAAGGAAGGATCTCTGTGGGATAAAGGATTATCGACGGTCAGTATTGTGACGTCTTCAATTCCGGCATTTTGGCTCGGTATATTATTTATTTCATTTTTTGCAGTAAAGCTTGGCGTCCTTCCGTCATCTGGAACGGGGGATATCGGTGGTGAAGGCGGATTTGTGGATAAACTGCGTTATCTACTCATGCCTGCAGCTGTTATTATCTTGACCCACGTCGGGATTTACGCGCGTTTTCTCCAAGAAAGCATAAAAGTGGAAAGTCGCAACTACTATGTAACGGTAGCACGTGCCAATGGTGTAGCGGAGCAAGTCATTCGAAAAGGGATTTTGCGCAACGCATCGATTCCTTATTTGAATTATATCGGAATGACCATTCCTTCATTTGTGGGTGGGTCGATTATCGTGGAATCGCTCTTTTCATGGTCGGGACTTGGACAACTAACCGTAAAAGCAGTTGTTACAAAAGATTTCCCATTGTTAATGGGTGGTATTTTACTAACGGGTTTGATTGTCGTCGTAAGCCTTTTCGTTATTGACCTCATTACATATTCATTGAATCCGAGGCTACGGAAAGGGGATGTGCGATAAATGAAATCACAAAAAGCAATGATCTTTTGGTGCATCATCCTCAGTATTATCGTACTTATGACTATTTTTGCAAGCTTCCTTTCCTCGTATGAACCAAATGACATGAATCTCGATGAAGTATACAGCTCTCCCGGCGGAGGCCATCTGTTAGGAACGGACCATCTTGGGCGCGATGTCTTTTCACGTCTATTAGAAGGTGGTAAAGTGACGCTGACCGTTGCAAGTGTGTCTGTACTAGTATCACTTGTTATTGGCGTACTATACGGCGGAATTAGTGGCTATGTCGGAGGACTCGTTGATACTGTTATGATGCGATTTTTAGAAGCACTCATTACAATCCCTTCGCTTATTATCATCTTAGCATTTCAAGCATTCATGCAAGGCGGGATGTGGAGTATGGCGCTTATTATTGGCGTTACGGGTTGGCTGGTTACCGCACGTATCGTCCGCTCTGAATTTATCCGATTGAAGGATGCAGAGTTTGTGAAAATGGCAACAATGTTTGGGACACCGATGTGGAACATTATTTTTGGGCATATGCTTCGCAATAGTATTCCCGCTATTTTCGTTGTTACATTGTTCAATTTTGCAGGAGCTATATTCATCGAAGTGTCGCTTAGTTTTCTAGGGATTGGTGTACCACCAGCGATTCCATCATGGGGCAATATGCTGTACTACGCGCAAAATGATATCCTAATTGGCGCTTGGTGGATTGGAGTGTTCCCCGGAATAATGATTTTCATTACAATTCTTGCGATTAACTTTATTGGGGAAGCATTGAAAAATCCGGAACGGAGGCGTTTAGATGCTTAGTGTACGTCAATTATCAATTGATATTGATGGAAAATCGATTGTGCATAATAGTTCGTTTTCTGTTCCACTTGGAAAAATTACTTCAATTATTGGCGAAAGCGGCAGTGGAAAAAGTATGACGGTTTCCGCGCTTCTTGGGATATTGCCACCAGGAGCGAAAGCGACTGGACAGGCTTTATTTAGCGACAAAAACTTACTTACCGTTTCGGATAAAGAAATGATGGAAATCCGAAAAACACATTTATTTACAATTTTCCAAGATGCAGCGAATAGCTTTAACCCCTCTGTGAAGATGAGGCACCAGCTTTTTGAGTTTTCGGGAAGAAAAATGGGCGATATGATTGAAGAATTTCGATTGAAGATGGAAGGCATTTTGGTTGATCTTGGCCTTGCGTCGGAAATCATGGAACAGTACCCATTCGAATTATCTGGCGGCATGTTGCAGCGATGCATGATTGCATGTGCCTTGTATATGGAACCGACCCTTTTAATTGCAGATGAACCCACTTCCGCACTCGATATGGTGCTACAAAAGGAGTTCATTGGACTATTGAAGCGATTGAATGAGCAGCATGGAACAACAATTCTTCTAATTACGCACGACTTGGATCTCGTCGCAGAAGCGGCACAGGACATGGTTGTTATGCGTCATGGCGAAGTTGTTGAGACTGGCAGTGTGGCAGAGGTATTTGATTGTCCTAAGCATCCTTACACGAAGCTGTTGCTGGATAGCAGGTTCTAAAAGAACGGAGGTGTGACGGTGTTAGCGGTAGAAAATATATCGAAAAATTATAGTAGTGGCAGTAAAGTGAAAGCAGTCCTTCGTGCAATCAGTCTGACAGTTGGAGAAGGTGAAATCGTTGGGCTCGTCGGGGAAAGTGGAAGCGGAAAAAGTACGCTGACACGTGTAATTATGCAACTTGAAGCGACTGATGAGGGGACGATTTTATTTAATGGTTCGCCCGTCACGAAGCAGTCAAGAAAAGCATTTTACAAAGAGTGTCAACTCATTTTTCAAAACGCGTCGGCTGCCCTCAATCCATCATGGACTGTACGTGAGATTTTGATGGAACCGCTTCGTAAGAGTAAAGGGGACCGGGATGCTCACATTTGTCGAATGCTCAGCAAGGTGAAGTTAACGGAAGCCCATTTACATAGACGCCCTTCCGAACTGAGCGGTGGAGAAAGACAACGTGTTAATTTGCTCAGATCAATTCTTGTTGAACCTAAACTACTCGTATGTGACGAAATTATTTCCAGTCTCGATCGATTGATTCAAAAAGAGATTATTGATTTACTTATAGAACTTAATCGTGAAACTGGCATGGCCTTACTCTTCATTGCGCATGATCTACAAGCTGTTGCGTATATGTGTGACCGGGTATATGTGATGAATGATGGCGGAATTGTCGATGAAAGTGTAAAGGTGGAAGGGAAATTCGACTTTACACACCCGTATTCGACAAGACTTTTTGGGGCAGAACTTTGAAAAGGATAAAGGGTAGTTGGTTAATGGAGTAATTTTATTTTATTAATAAAGAGTTCGGGAATAAATCACTCGGGCTTTTTTTGTATGAAGAAATAAACCCGTTGCTTCATTAGGAAGCAACGGGTTCTAGCTATGATTACTTATTTTTGTCCGCATCTAAAATGTTAAATATAATTTGTGCATGGTCTGTATTATCGAGTAACCCGGCAAAACGATCTTTGGATGGACCGAAAGCATACACAGGTACGTCTTCACCGGTATGTCCACCAGTTGTCCAACCTGTATAAGAACGCTTGTCAAAAATTGTTTTGATTGCGTTATTGATAGCACTCGCTTTTTCACCAGCAGCTTTTACAGATTCGATCTCAACTTCTGTCAGTGGTAATAACTCTTGATCAATATAGTTTTTTAAGGTTTTCTCGACATCTGCACCATTGGCAATTTCATCTGCCATAAAGGAAGGCGTCCGTTTTGCGGCTTTGATTGTATCGCTGAGCCAGTTATAATTGCCATCTGCTCCTATAGAAAATCCGCCTGTAGAATGGTCAGCGGTTGCTACGACTAGCGTATGCTTATCTTTTTTCGCAAATTCAATAGCTGCTATAAATGCTTTTTCAAAGTCTTCCATTTCACTCATTGCACCAACAATGTCATTATCGTGGCCAGCCCAGTCGATTTGGCTTCCTTCAACCATAAGGAAGAAACCATTGTCATTTTTACTTAAGCGATCGATTGCTGCAGTAGTCATCTCTTCAAGTGATGGAATAGCATCTGAACGATCTATCATTTTGGGAAGACCGCCAGTAGCAAACAATCCAAGAATTTGATCGTTAGTATCCTTTAACAGTTCATCTTTAGTGGTTACATAGCTAAATCCATCTTTTTTAAAGGATTCCGTGAGGTTGATATCTGAGCGTTCAAAGTTTGATTTTCCTCCGCCAAGAAGGACGTCGATTTTATGCTTACCATTGATTAATTCATTGTAATAATCATCGGCAATAGCATCCATATTCTTACGGTTTTCATTGTGAGCACCAAATGCAGCAGGCGTTGCATGTGTAATTTCCGAGGTAGCAACTAACCCAGTCGACTTGCCAGTTTCTTTTGCAGCCTCTAAAACAGTTTTCACGTTAGATTTGTTTTTATCTACAGCAATTGCTGCATTATATGTTTTTACGCCGGCAGACATTGCAGTTGCCGCTGAAGCTGAATCTGTTATTGTTTGTTCTGGATCGTCGGGATAAGTCATTTGTTGACCGACAAGGTACTTGTCAAACGCTGTTTTTTCAACAAAGGGCGTAGTTGGATCATCTTTCAAGTAACGATAAGCTGAGGTGTAGGAAACGCCCATTCCATCGCCAACGAGGAAAATGACATTTTTAATTTTAGCATTGTTGTCGGTTCTAGCTTCATTCGCCTGAACGCTTGGATTAGCGTTTATACTAACCAAACTTGTAACTAGAACCGTGGAGAGAACTGCGATCGGAATAACCTTTTTAAAAAACTTCTTATTCAACAATGTAAAACCTCCCATTTATTTCTACTAACAAAGGTAACTATAAGCGAGAAATGTTAATCTAGCATGAATGGCATGTAAATTTATGTTAATAGTATGTGAAGAATTGAAAAGGTTATTCGGCAATCGATCTTGCACAATAGAATGGGAATATCCAACAGTTGTGAGAATAAAGGGTCTTAATCCCAAGACTATGTTCAATCTACGGAGGCAGTCGAATAAAGTTTTGCCTTTGAAGGGCGGATGTTAAAGATGAACAGTGTCATGGATATCACCAACATCACAAAAGTACCTACAATGACAACATACTGAATAGAAATGAGTTGAGCTGCCATGCCAGCTATGATCGTTGCAAGTATGATTAAAACGGCTTCAATTAATCCATAAATACTTGCAATTCTGCCCATCACTTCGACAGGGATATTGTTTTGATAAAAGGTATGAAAACCTGTATTAGCAAAGGCGAGAGAAAATGAAAGAATGAAAAATCCAATAGCTGCCATGAAAAAGATAGTGGAAAAAGCGTAAACAATATAGCCGACAGAAACGAATAGGGAACCTAAACCAATTAACAAAGAAGTGGATGATTTAGTAGCTATCATCGCATTAACAATAGCGCCCATTACAATGCCAGCTCCAGCTATGCTGACTAAAAAACCATATTCACTATCCGTTAAAGAAAGGACCTCTTTAGAAAACGCAACTTCAAGTGAATCAATGGCTGTTGCCATGACCATTACACAGCCAAAAAGAAAGTAAATGAACATTATATAGGCGTAGCGTCGACTAAAACTTAACACAACAGTCCAATCTTTTTTCACTACTTCAAAAGATAATTTTTCATCCGCACTATTTACCCGTATGTGTTTTTCGAGGTTGGGCATCATCGTAGTGACCAATCCTGATAACAATAAAGCAACTGCGTTCATGTAGATGGCAAAAATGGGTGTGCCGATGATAAATAACAATCCCGCTATGGCTGGACCAATTAGAAAACCTCCAGAATCGATTAAACTACGTAATGAATTAAACCGTTTTCTATCCTTAGGTGGAATTAGTTTTGTAATATAAGTCATAGATGTCGGCTCAAACATAGAGCTTGCTATATTAATCAAAAAAACAACTAGATAGATCGACCAAAGTGAAGAAAGAAAAGGTAAGATAGCGATAAATACCGCACGAAACAAGTCAAGAGTGACCATTAAATTACGCTTATTTAACCGGTCTATGACGCTACCCGACCAAAAATTTGTACATAACGTAGCCAAAGGTTTAAGAATATAAAGGGCCGCCACTGCAAGCGGAGAGCCTGTCATCTCAAGGATAATCAAATTAAGCGCAATTAAATAAATCCAGGCACCCACATTGGATATGCCAATTCCAGCTAACAACATCGAAGGATACTTCCAAGATTCTACTACGTTCCCAATCCTCATTTGATTTTCCTCCCCTATCATTCGCTTTTTGACAATAAAAAAATCCCACCCCCAAGACCTTAAGTCTTGAGGACGAGATTGTATCAATCGTGGTGCCACCCCAGTTTATTACGATGTTTCCATCGTAACCTTTTCAGGTACGGCAAATAGATGCGCATACCCTGGCTCTATAACAGGAGCTCCTGTCACTCCATCCCCATTGTTGGTTCCGAAGTGATGCTCAGAGACTTGTTTCGATAACACATTCTTACTCCTTTTCAGCAACCGGAGCTTTCTGCAAAGAATGAATGTTAGCTACTCTTCTCTTCAACGCGTTTGATTTTTAAAGATAATAGCATTTGTGGTGTGAATTGTAAATAGAAAATTCAATTTGATGGACAGTAATGATATATGAGCAAGATTTGGAATCTGAAATTAAGTCATTCTAAGCCCTGCTAACTGGAGCATACCCTCATACAATAGGTTAACTATATTTATGTATGGAGGCGATCTTATCAATCTTTGGATCGATATATCCACACGGAAACATCGATTAAAACTTTACGATGATTATCACGTAATTAAAATATATCCAATTGCAGTAGGGAGAATTGTTACATCAACGCCGATGGGGACATACAGAATCATTAATAAACAAAGCAATCCTGGTGGGCCATTCGGGGCATTTTGGATGGGATTATCAAAACGCCATTATGGGATACACGGAACAAATAACCCTTCCTCTATCGGTAAAAATGTGTCACATGGATGTATTCGAATGCATAATGAAGATGTTTTAGAATTAGCTTCGATGATCCCGATTGGAACCACTGTTTATATTCATAGATAAAACGCTGACTTCCTTGTGTAAATTGAGTTTCATTTGCTTGATGGGAACGAATCGAATTTATTATCTTATGAGGTGGTTGACCACAGTCGCCAAAACAATACTGAAAAAACCGAGACAATCACAATTGTTTCAACAATTATTAAAACAGCCTAAAATCGGTTATCGATTTTAGGCTGTTTGTGTTTAGTTTGATTTGAGAGAGTGAAAAAAGATTCCCATTACATTCTTCTGCTATTATTAACGGGATTTGTAAATCTTTTTTCACTTTGACTGACTGCGTGTTTGACTAGACCTTGCTTCGTTTTAGGAACTAAGAACATGATCGCCATGAACGCTAGTACTGCGAAAATGACGTTAGTAATAATGCCTGCAGAAGCTGCCTTTTCAATATTGCCCGACATAGTCATAGTGCCGTACACAGTGGCAGATATGGCAACCCCAAAGGAACTGCCAAGAGAGCTCGCCATTTTGTAAATACCCGATGCTGAACCGACTTTATCTTCCGGTGCACTCGATACGGCGGTGTCCGTGGATGGCGTTGCATAGACCCCGAGTCCAACACCGAACAGGATGAATCCAATAAAGACAACGATGATATAAGCCGTGTCCGGTAAAAACGTCAAAGCCATTAACCCGATGCCGATTGCCGCCAAGATAGAGCCAACCATCATTGGCAATCTAGCGCCGGTTCGTTGCAGTACTTTTTCGCCGACACGGATCATGACAAGGACTGCCACTAAATAGCCAATCGATAGCATACCTGATTGAAACGCCGTGAAGCCTCTTCCGACTTGCACATATGTATTCGCTACAACGAGCGTACCAGCTACCGCGTTCAATAAGAAGTTGGAGATGGTAGCACCTGTATAGGGTTTATTTTTAAATAAATTAAAATCGATCAAAGCATGTAATTTTCCTGTTTCTATTTTGATGAAGAACAGCATGCCGGCTAGCGTAGCGGCAATTAAACAGAGTGTGAGTGGACTTGTCCAACCAAAATCTGCACCGCGCGTGATGACAATGTTTAATGCAATCATTGTTAAAACAAATACGATTAATCCAGTAAAATCGAAACGGGAAGAACCTTGCTGTTTCACTTTACTTTCAGGTGTATCTTTAAGCAAGATCATCGCAAAGACGGCAAACACAATTGAAAAAACAAAAATCCATCTCCAGCCCATAGAAGTTGCGATAGCCCCTCCCGCAAATGAACAAACACCTGAACCACCCCAAGAACCGATAGACCAATAGCTAAGTGCACGCTGTCTTTCAGCCCCTTCGTAGTAGGTTCTCATCAAGGCAATCGTTGCTGGCATAATACAGGCAGCTGATAATCCTTGGATGATCCGTCCGATAATTAACAGGGCGGCCCCATTCGTAAATACGAGGCATAGTGAACCAATGATACTTAAGATGAGTCCAAAATAGGTCATTTTCTTACGTCCGATTTTATCGGCAAGTCCGCCAGCTGCCACGACGAAAATACCCGAGAATAAAGCGGTCAAACTGATTGAGATATTAAGTACACCCAGTGAAATACCTAAATCAGATTGAATTGCTGGAATGACATTTACCATGGATTGCGCAAAAAGCCAAAACGTTATGACACCGAATACAATTCCTGTAATCATCTTATTCGTACCTTGATAGCTTTTATCCATGATCTTCCTCCTTAAATAGAAAGCGGCTTTCGTGAAAGTCTTTTTTCGTCTATCGAAATTTTATATTGCCCTACTTTAGCATAGTGAAGCGATGGGGTGAAGGAGATCAACGCGGTTTTTCTATTTTAAAATGATTGCCAATTATGCGAATAAAGATGGACGTCATTTTTTTCAAACCCTTGATAGTCGTTTAACATAAGGAAAACAAAGATAATCCCTCAATGGATATTGCAAGTTTCAAAAAATGAGAATGGGTAAAATAATTCGAAATGTGGACACAATTATATCTTAGTTTAATTAAATTGCGTTGATAATCAAAGTGAATCAAGTTCATTATTCGGTTTTCCACGAGTAAATACGAACAATATATTTTATTTTATATAGTTTTAGTGACTTAACTAGAATATATCCTATCATTCGTTAAAATTCAATAACTATTGTTCGCCTTTTAAGGGAGTATGTGAATTCGGAAAAGTTTGACTAGTTATAGCGTATAATGATTTTGAGGAGCTGGAAATACATATTTTGAATCTTTTAGTCATGGTGGCGAGCCTATATGGAGGAAAGGATTCACCAACTTCCAGACAATGAGGAGGAGCTGCGGAATGAATAAAATTATGATCATTGGAGTGTCAGCTGGTGCTGGAAAATCAACATTTGCGCGTCGATTGGGCGAATTGACTGGCATCGAAGTAACGCATTTAGATTGTTTGTATTGGAAACCGAATTGGGTGGAAGCCCCGCCTGAAGAATTTACAGCAGCCCAGCGACAAGTTGTCCAAAATGATCAGTGGGTTATTGAGGGGAATTATACGGGGACATTCACTATTCGAGAGCCACATGCAGACACCATTATTTATTTGGAGCTCCCACTCCAAGTCTGTTTGTATCGTGTGTTGAAGCGGAGAATACAATTCCACGGGAAAACAAGGAATGATATCGGTGAAGGGTGTAAAGAGAAACTCGATAAAGCGTTTCTGAAGTTCATTGTGTCGACATTTGGAGCACGGAAAAAGAAAATGATGGAGCGAATGCAGCGTTATGCACAGGAAGGGAAGACTGTTCATTATTTGAAAACATCCGCGCAGATAGAGGGATTTTTAGAGACGTATAATAGGGGGGATCTGCTATAAAATGGTTAGAGTTGTCGGATAATCGGGTGCGAGTAGAACTTGCCAATAAGAAAGACGATTTGGACTTTACAATTCGAGAACTTGCTCCTTCGGATAAAAAGTATTCTATTCTGAGTCAATTTTTTTTGGCATTGGGAGCGCGAGATATGAATGGTGTCACTTCGTTATTCTTGCTTGATCATGAAATGACGGAACAATCATTAAGAGAAGTGATTGCACATTTTGACAATAGAAAAGTTATTATGCAGGCGGGCTTACCAGTTGAAGTGATGCTCAGTCAACCAAGCAGTGAATCGCTTGCCGTTATTCGTTCGCAAAGTTTAAATCCAATTATAAAAAGTCTTTTTGAAGCGAATTACAACGATTGTGAATGGAGACCACAAGAACGTTATACAGTGATTCCAGACTACATAGAGAAATATGAAAGTGAAGAGTTTGACGAGGTGTTGGCTTATTTAAGAAGCGTTTCAAAAATCGCAAAGACTACTCTTCGTTTAGATAATTGGATGTTAGAGGATTCACTAAAAGATTCATTTGCCATTCGATACTTTGCACATAAGTGCAGTTATGTTTATTTGTGGATAGATATAACCGGAAGAATTACCATGATTGAATTAGATCTAGCATAATGTGAATAAATAAAGCCGATTGCTTAAGATGCAATCGGCTTTATTTAACATTTGAAACAGGTTCGGAAGCAATCCATACTTTCGACCAATTCTCAATTTCTTTCATAATCGGTGTTAGCGACATTCCTTTTTCGGTTAATGAATATTCGATTCGTACGGGTGTTTCTGGGTAAACGTGGCGAATGACAAAACCTTGCTGATCAAGGTCCTTTAATCGCTCTGATAGTGTTTTTCCACTGACACCGAGTTTGTCGGTCATTGTGCAAAAGCGCTGCGGTCCTGCCATTAATTGATACAAAATAAGGGCGGTCCAACGTTGGCTTAGGATAGATACAGCTTTTTCGAAACGTGGACAAAGTTCAAATTCGTTCATATGTCTGTCGGCTCCTTTCGCCGGAATGTTAATGTGTTGACAACATTCATTGTAACATATAAAGTTAGTTACATAAAGTAAGTAACTTACTAATTAGGTATAGGAGGAATACAAATGAACTTTCATAAAGCACCATATACGTATACGGGGGAAGTACATCTTAACGTTTTAGACTTGAATAGAGCTGTTAAATTCTATAAAGAGGTAATTGGATTTAAAGTACTTGTGGAAGCTGCAGATAAAGTAGTACTGACAGCGGACGGGAAGACACCACTACTTATTATCGAACAACCGGAAAATGTCACGCCGAAAGAGGCGCATAAATCTGGACTGTATCATTTCGCATTGTTGTTGCCGACGAGAGCTGATTTAGGAGCAATCATTAAGCATTTCATACAACACAATGTACGAATTGGAGCTTCAGATCATCTTGTGAGCGAGGCACTTTATTTGTCAGATCCAGATGGCAATGGGATTGAAATTTATATAGATCGTGACCCTGGTGTTTGGAGTTGGAACAATGGAAAAGTTGCAATGAGTACGGATCCGCTGGATGGAGAAAGTATTGTTGCGGAAAGCGCGGGCCGGACGTGGGAGGGACTTCCTGTTGGGACGGTTATGGGCCATGTTCATTTACACGTAGCCAACTTGCCTGAAACGGAAACATTCTATAATGCACTCGGCTTCGAAGTCGTCACTAACTATCCGCAAGCATTGTTCATGTCTAATGGGAAATACCATCACCATATTGGCTTGAATACGTGGAATGGTGAAGGCGTGTCACGTCCTACTGCTGGCAGTGTCGGACTCCAATCGTATACGCTTATATATCCGAATGAGACTGTATTGAAAGAAGCGATTACGAAAGTGGAAGCATTAGATGGGAAAGTGGAATTGGACGGCAGTGGATTTATGACGGAAGACCCTTCTGGTAATCGAATTAGTCTTCGGGTTGGTTGATTTAGTTCATCAGTTGAATGTGAAATGGGCTGTCCGAATTGGGCAGTCTTTTTGAATTGTGTTTAACTTTAGTGTTTTGGGTAGTATGGTAAGTAGTTTATGAGGTAATTAATCCTGGAATTACACAGTTGCAATTAGAATTGTAAAGTTGAAATTAAAAGGTAGAAGTTGCAATTAGAATCTTAAAGTTGAAATTAAAACGCGACACCTATGCAATGGGGATATCCCACTTTTCCTACTTCAACTATAAATTTTGAAACTTCCTTCGACGCCATCCGTATAACAACGTATACTTAACGATAAGGATACATAAATAGGCAGTTTTGAAAAGGAGTGAACAATGTGACGAAAAAGTTATGGTTTCAAGTAGGTGTTGGGATACTGCTTGCTATGCTAATTATTAAATACTTTATGGAGATTCAAGGAATCTTTTCGCCTTTAGTCATCATTGCAAAGGCAATATTCATACCATTATTACTTGGCGGCGTTCTATATTATATTACGGAGCCGGTTCAACGTTTTCTGGAAAAGCGTAAAGTACCAAGATGGGGAAGCATTCTTTCGGTTATAGCAATTCTTGTAGCAGTCGCTTGGATATTCGTAGCGATTATTGCTCCTCCAGTAACAAAACAAATTAATAACTTAGTCGATAATACACCTATTATCGCCCAAGAAATAAATGACATGACATACTCATTGCTTCAACAAAAAAGTGATTTACCCCAAAAACTTGAAGATTCGATTGATAGCGCGGTTGAATCACTTCAATCTATAGCGGTGAATTTTGGGAAATGGATTGTTCAATTTTTACAAGCCCTCTTTCAAGCGATGTTCCTGCTTATATTAGTCCCGTTTTTCTTCATTTTTATCCTGAAAGATCACGAAAAGTTTGCACCGTTCATATACAATTTCTTTTCGGGAAAACGTCGGGAATGGGTCAAAAAGACCTTACATGATATCGATACGGTACTCCGTTCTTATATCCAAGGGCAGTTGTTAATCAGTTTTCTATTAGCAATTCTGTTGTTTGCGGGTTATATGATTATTGGATTGGAGTATGCATTATTATTAGCCATTTTTGGATTGTTCATGAACCTCATTCCTTTCATCGGTCCATGGATTTCAGCTGTTCCTGCAATCATCATCGGTTTCATACAGGATCCGAAGATTGGTATTTTTGCTGCAGTCGTAATGGTTATTGCTCAGCAAGTTGAAAGTAATCTTATTACACCAAATGTCATGGGGAAAACACTGGATATTCATCCGCTTACAGTCATTACCGTTATATTGGCAGCAGGTAATATTGGGGGTTTTCTTGGCATTATCGTTGCTGTTCCGGCGTATGCAGTTGGTAAAGCAATTGTGAAAAACATCTATGCCACGCGGCGAGAAATTAAAAATGCTGCAACGAAAACGGTTTAAAAATGAAATAGAAGACTGAAAAACGCTAGATGAGTCTAGCGTTTTTTTTGTACCACTATATTGGAAAATGTAACCTTTTCCGGATTAATCCGTCTCATTGATTAAATAGATAGGGGAGATTCGATGAAGAGCAAAGTGGTTTTGGCTCTACTATTATCAGGCTTACTTGTACTACTGGCATCTTGCAGTTCAAGTGACTCATCAAAGGAGGATAGTCAGACAGAGAGCTCATCAACTTCACATGACATGGTAGTAACCGAGCAAGAGAATAAAGACAAAACAGAAGAGTTAGCCAATGAACAATCTGAAGTAATCCCGACAAATAGAAAAATTATTCACAGAGCAGAATTGCAACTCAATGTGAAAAACCTTGAAAAGACTCAGCTTACAATAGAGGAAAAGGTGAGCGAATATGGAGGCTATATCGTTGAATCGAATGTGCATCGTGAAAGCGAGGAAAGTATAAGTGCACGGCTCACGGTTCGAATTCCGGAGAAGCATTTTCAAACATTTTTAACGGATGCTGAAGGGGAAGCGGCTGAAGTATTGACTCGCAATGTGACGGGGGAAGATGTCACCGAACAATATATTGATCTAGAGTCCAGGGTGAAATCTAAACGAACAGTAGAGGAAAGGTTACTCGCGTTTATGGGCAAGGCGGAAAAAACAGAGGATTTATTGAAAATATCGTCTGATTTATCGAAGGTTCAAGAAGAAATTGAATTAATTGTAGGTAAGATAAAGTATCTAGAAAATCAAACGTCTTTTTCTACTATTGAAATTGCGATGTATGAAAATCGTGTTATTGTTCCAGGAGTAGACGGTAAAAGATTAGATACATGGGAAAAAACAAAAAAACAGCTTGCTACAAGTATGAATTTTATCTTTGCGGCAGGTTCGGGATTGATTGTACTGTTCATCGGAAACTTGCCAGTACTCTTACTTCTATTACTCGTTGGGGTAGGAATTTATTTTATTTTTAAAAGAACTAGAAAACCTAAATAAAAGTCGGTGACAATCACCGTGAAACAAAAAGGAGCGCATTCCGAATTGGAGAATGCGCTCCTGTTCACGTCTCAAAATAGTAATGCCGATGTAACCTGCATCCGGGGTTAAACAGAGCTGAACATGCTGGGCACCTCGATCGACACGCCAAGTATTCCGAAATAGTTAGTTCATAACCACAAGCTCCGCACATAACCGCTTTTTCATCGAACTTTCCAGCGGGCCAAACGTCAGGACTGCCACAACCGTTTTCTTCATGACATTCATAGCATGGATAGTAGGTGTCACAACAATAGAACTTTATCGCAATCCGGTCGATTTCGGAATGATAATGTGCACAGCGCGTTTCTTCATCAAGAACTTTACCTCGAACTGTTTTGCCTTTGACTTGCATGTTCGATTCCCGCCCTTCATATTCAAAAAGTGTATTGAATCGTATGTGTTGTGGCAAAGCTAATGTAAAAAAAGGATTGATTTCATGTGGAATGAGTTTCCGACTATCCATACAAACGTCTGGGATGCTTTTTGGGCGATACCTGCTATTCTTCTAGGAATATTCCTGTTGAAAGTTTTATTCAAGCTCCCTGAAAGTTGGTTTTCAACAGTGGCAACAATTATTGGACTTATTTTGTCTATTTTTATCAGCCATCCAGGTAACTTGCCAGCAGGTATTTTTATGGGCTTTTTCTATGGCGGCGCAGCCAGTGGAACGATTTATTCGATGAAGGTCTGGTATATGAACCATCGAAAGAAATGAAACAAGCTTGTCATTTCAATGGGCAAAATCCACACTGCATAAGACCGGGTACATCCTTCGAGAAACAGCAGGTGGTCCGGACTTCAGTATTCAAAAGTGCGGACGGCTCGCATCCTTTTAAGTAGGTGGCAAATAAAGAACGAGGTGCGATTCCTTCCCAAAGAGCATCGTCATTCAACATGTTGAGGTCCGCGCGTGCTTCTATTGAGGTGCCTGGGTTCGCCAAAAGAACATGGTACTGCCAAAGGAGAAAACCGAAAATGTTTTCCCATAACGTCAAGGGAGAAATAGATGTGACGGTACGGATTTGTCGGATGACAGCAGCGCATTCATCCTTCAGAATCCGCTTGATGACGTCGCGCCGTTCCGCGTCCTCTACATATCGCCAATCCTTCGCAGATGCAAACGTACTAACTGCCAGTTTCCCGTATTCTTCTTTTGCACCAAAATGAAGCTGTTCATTGTTTCCGTCCCAAACTTCATCGTAGGCCGCCAGGTTATAAAATTGCATTGCGGTAAACATACCGAAACGGCGCATGAAATACGATGCTGCTACAGTTCGGTTGGGGCTTCCGCTCACTACTTGGACGACATTTAGTAGATCTTCTGTCTTTTCACTGTCCAGTAGCATTTTTAATGTAAATAAATTTCGTTCTGGAGCATCTACATAAATGCTGTACATATTAAGTTGTCTGAGCTGATCCGTGGTTAAGTTTGTCATAAATTGATTATAGCGTTCTTACTAGTCAATCATCAAGTTGAGCGAGCGCTCGGTCTACTGTATACTAATTGAATAGACGGACTTTTATAGGAGTGAAAAAACCAACGTGGAAAAACGATTGAGTGCACAACAGTTTATTGATTTGATTGACAAAGAGGCAGATATTATTATCCCGATTGCCAATGGGGAACCTCATCGTCTGCTGGATATATTGGAAGAGAATCATTTGAAATTACAGAACGTTAGAATCCATCAAATGCTTGCTCTTCGGGAGCGGGATTATATAAACGGTAAAATGAAAGGTAATCTTTCACATGTCTCTTACTTTTTAAGTGGCGCAACGCGTAGGGCTTATCAAGAAGGAAACACAGAATTAGTCCCGAACGTTTTCCATGAAATCCCACGCATGTTAAAGAAAATTACGAACATGTCGTTGATCATGACAGTTGTGTCACCAATGGATGAACACGGTTATTTTTCATTGGGCACACAGGCGGACTATATTTCCGAGTTCATCGGTCATGTTCCATTTGTTTTAGAAGTGAATAATCATATGCCGCGCACATACGGTGAAAACCAAATCCATATTAGCCAAATAGCGGGCTACATTGAAAACGATGTGCCTTTATCAGAAGAAAAGCCTCCATTAATCGGCGACAAAGATCTTAAAATCGCTGAATTTGTAACGAATGTTATTGAAAATGGGGATTCACTCCAAATTGGTATAGGTGCCATCCCGAATGCCGTTATGAGCATGCTGAAAGATCACCGTCACCTAGGTATCCATACTGAAATGCTGACAGACGGAATCGTTGATCTCGTAAAAGCAGGAGCTGTCGATGGGACAAAGAAGTTCACACATAAAGGGAAGATTGTAGCAACATTTGCATTTGGATCACAGCGTTTGTACGATTTCATCCATGAAAATCCTGCTGTTGAATTTTTACCGGTAAGTATGGTGAATGATCCGCGTGAGATTGCGAAAGAAGAAAGAATTGTGTCCATCAATGCGACAACAGAGGTTGACCTTTATGGACAATGTGCTTCCGAAACAATTGGAGGACGCTATTATTCGTCAACCGGTGGACAAGCAGACTTTGCACGCGGGGCACGTTTTGCGAAGCGTGGTAAAGGTTTTATTTGCATGTATTCGACAGTGAAAAACGACACGATTTCACGCATTAAACTGCAATTGTCGCTAGGTTCTGTCGTAACGACGTCGAAAAATGACGTCGACAATATCGTCACTGAATACGGCATCGCTAGTCTGTATGGCAAGTCGTTGTCTGAACGTGCAAAAGCGCTCATAGATATTGCCCATCCGGCATTCCGGGAAGAATTAGTGTTTGATGCGAAGAAAAATGGCATACTATATTGACATCGAAACAGCGTTCCTTACGAGGAGCGCTGTTTTTATGTTCGGAACAAATTGATTGCGCCTTTATACCCCGTGTGGTATATTTCGAATTAAGATCTAAAGAAGAATGGGAGTGGGACTTTATGGAGTGGCTATTTATATTACTAATCGTCGGATTTATTGCTTGGCGCATGATGCCGGCTAAAGGTGTTCGTTCTGTTTCGACAGGGGACTTGAAAGGAATGTTGAAAAATAAATCAGTACAGTTCATCGACGTTCGGACGCCTGGCGAATATAAAGGACGACATATTAAAGAGTTTAAAAATGTTCCGTTGAACACATTGAAATCACAGTTGGCTAGCCTGGACAAATCGAAAGAAACCGTTGTTATTTGTCAAAGTGGCATGCGAAGCGGACAAGCAGCGAAAATATTGAAGAAAGAAAAGTTTACGGACGTTTTGAACGTTACAGGCGGCATGAGTGCTTGGCGCGGATAATGAAAATCGGGAAAATCCATGGGGAATGTTGCTCTCATGGATTTTTTTGTAGAAAAGAATAGATTATGCCCGTTTATCTGCATATGCCCAACACACTTTATTAGGCTGACACATACTATTTGAATGAAGAGGTGGTGGACGTTGAAGAGAGATGATAAGGCTGTCCGATACGATCCGTTTGAAATCGAACAGCGCGAATGGAAACAAAGGCAAACGAAAGAGCGGCTAAAGCAGATGCTGACGATTGCCTCGCCATTGTTCCTGCTTCTCATGTGGGAACTGTTGTCGAGGACTGGAATGATTGATATTCGTTTCTTCCCACCTCCATCCGCAATTGTGAGTACGTTTTTTGGGATGATTTCAAGTGGTGAAATGGCTGGTCATATCGGTGTTTCATTATACAGAATCTTTGTCGGATTTTTGCTAGGTGTCATACCCGGTGTCGTCATCGGTCTGCTAATGGGGCTTTATACGCCAATTCGGCATTTTGTTTCGCCAATTGTGATGGCGCTCATGCCGATACCTACACTTGCCTTGCTTCCAATCATTATTATTCTTTTTGGAATCGGGGATTTATCAAAAGTTATAACGATAGCTGGTAGTGTTTTTTTTCCTGTTGTTATTAATACGGCGGCTGGTGTCATTAATATTGATTCAATCTATTTGGATGTTGCAAAAAATTATGGAGCCAGTAAACTAGATTTCTTTACGAAAATTGCTTTTCCAGGTGCAATGCCCGTTATGTTGGAAGGGATTCAGATGGGGCAGGCGATTGCGCTTCTGACAATTGTCGCAGCGGAAATGATGGGTGCTACATCAGGGATTGGCTATCTAATCTGGGTTTCGTACAAATCATTTTTACTGCAAGAAATGTACGTTGGGCTCATCCTCATTTCGTTTTTCGGTTATCTGTTCTCGCTGTTGCTACGAGGAATTCAGAAAAAGATGTTACCGTGGAGGTGAGTAGATGAGCAAGAAAGCAAAAATCATCATACGCAATTTAACCAAGGCATTTTATAAAAAACAAGGCAGTGTTACGGCGCTTGACGATATTAATGTAACAATCAATGATGGGGAATTCGTTTGTATAGTTGGACCAAGTGGCTGCGGTAAATCAACGTTACTTCGAATCTTAGCAGGGCTTGAAACCCCTAGTATTGGTGAATTTACAATTGCGATTGCGACGGATGGAGAGAATCGACCGTTGCAATCAATGGTGTTCCAGGAAAGGGGTATCATTCCGTGGCTCACTGTCGAAAAGAATGTGGAGTTCGGACTCAAAATGCGCCATATGCCGAAAAAGTTCATAAAAGAGCGTACGGCATATTACTTGAAAAAGACTGGTCTAGAAAAATTTTCATCCCTTTATCCAAAAGAGCTATCTGGGGGGATGAAACAACGGGTGAGCATTGCACGTGCATTTGCCAACGATCCAGAAATATTGTTGATGGATGAACCGTTCGGTGCACTTGATGAACAAAATAAATTCATCTTGCAGGAAGAATTGCTGTCAATTTGGTCGGAAACCGGGAAGACGATTTTATTCATTACCCATAGTATCGACGAAGCGTTATTGCTAAGTGATCGTATCTTACTGATGAGTTCACAGCCAGGTAAAATTATTCGAGAAATTATTGTCGATATGCCACGCCCGCGAAAAATCGAGGACATACGAGAAAACCCCGTTATGGCAGGACAATTCGTGGAAATATGGAAGCACTTGCAGGAAGAAGTGCAGCGTTCAAGACAAGAAGATGAATAGAAAGGGAGAGGTTCGATGGCAAAGTGGATGAAAAACGGATGGTTGCTATCGTTATTTGCGATAGCGCTAATCGTTGGTGCTTGTTCTCCTAAAGAGACGGCGAAACCAGTAGTAGAAGATAAAAAACCTGAAGAAGTAGCTGCAGTTAATCCTTCAGGTGATTTGGCACCGCTTGAAAAACGTGCAAAAGTCGTCATTGCAGAGGACGGTGCTGCATCTGGTGCCGGATTCTATATTGCAAAAGAGAGAGGCTACTTTGAAGACTATAATATTGAAGTAGAGTTTGCTCAGTTTGCAAACAGCGATGACATGCTTCCAGCGTTAGCAGCTGGGGAAGTGGATATTGCAGGCGGTGTTTCCACTGCGTCGTTCTTCAACGCGATTGGGCAAGGCATTGACGTGAAAATTATTGCGGATAAAGGGCATAACGTGCCAGGCAAGTCGTATTTTACACTTGTCATAGGTAATCATATGGTTGACGTAATAAAAGAGTATAAAGATTTTAAAGGGAAGAAAGTTGGCGTATCATCACACAACTCGATTGATGAATACATTTACGAGGAAATGATTAAATATGCCGGATTGACAAAGGATGACGTCGAATTTGTCCTTATGAGCGATTTTGGTAGTATGCTCGGTGCAATCAGTAATGGAACAATTGACGCAGCCGTTAATATTGAACCGCTCATCGCAACTGGCGTAGAAAAAGGATTTCATGTACGATTTGGAGACACGACTGATTTTGCGCCGGAGTCCCAAATTGCAATGGTGTTAGGTTCACCTCAATTCATGGCCGAAGAGCAAGACATATCATTGCGATTCATGGCCGCCTATTTGAAAGGTGTGCGTGATTACAATGATGGATTTATCAAAGGTGAAGGAAAAGACGAGATAATCGACATTATGACGAAGCATACAGCGTTGAAAGACCCGGCGCTTTGGGAGAAAGTCAACGTCACCGGCCTCGATCCAGATGGTAAGATGTTCATCGACGATATTAAAAAGCAATATGACGCGTACAAAGCAAATGGTGCTATCCGTGGTGAGATTGATTTTGATAAAGCGATAGATACCTCGATTACGGAAAAAGCGGTCGAGGCGATTGGAGAATATAAGCGGTGATCGCTGTAATTAATATGATGTAAGAGTTGACACCTCTAAATAAAAACCCTTTCAGAGCTAGTGATTTTAGCTCTTTTTTTGTACCTTCCTATCAGGGTTGCACTTATTTATGGATCCAACCCTAGAAGGAACATCATCGCATTTCGACTTTCTAAATGCTAAACTAAAAGTAGCTATAAATGTTGAAGTATTGAATATGGCGTATAAATTAAGCGTAGGCGCCTTACAAGGGGTAGCCGAAGCGTCATTCAATGTAATCATTAACTCAACCTATATAGAATATTCTCGTACCCAAACAAAGGAGATAGAAGGTTGAAACTACTCATAAAAGTGCTAGTGTTTTTAGTCTTAGCCATTATATTAACGAAGTTACCAATCGCCGGTAAATACTTCGCTGTTGCAAATACACTAATTCATGAGGTAGGCCATCAACTGGCCAGTATACTAACTTTTGGTAAGGCGCATGAAATCCATTTATTTTCAAATACAGAGGGAGTAGCTTATTCGAGTCATCAATTTTGGATAGGTAAGTTCATCACAGGGTTAGCGGGATATGTTTTTTCTTCATTTATGGCATGTACTTTCTTCTTCCTTATTTACAAAGGACGTTATTCGATGGTGATTTACATTTTATTAGCCATCTTGGGAATCAGTTTACTATTTTGGGTTAGAAACGTATACGGTTTTTTCTGGATCATTACCTTTACCGCGGCATTTGTATGGTTACTTTGGAAAGCTGAAGGCCTGATTATTGAATACGTTGTTCTATTTTTGGTTTCCATTATCTTTATAGAATCCATTACATCGGCGTTTGAGATTATGTATATAAGTTTTAAAACGCCATTACAAGCAGGAGATGCAACTAGTCTGGCTGGACTAACTCATCTGATCCCTGCCCAAGCTTGGGGAATACTTTTCTTTGCCCAAGCTTTATATTTTGGATGGTTAGCCATGAGGAAATTTAAACCCACCTAATAGCCTGAACATACTAGCGTCTCAATCCGAAGTGAAAAATAGCCTCCCGAGTGAAATTTCAACTTTGGGAGGCTATTTCTTGTTAAGTTATTTTCTCCTGTTTCGTCACCGATGTTTGCAAACTATGCAATACCATTCCTGTAATGATTCCTGCGATGCCAACTAAAGAAAGCGTACCGGGCAGTGCAATGCCGAGAATCATCATTTCGCCAAGGATAACAAAAATAAGCTGTGTTGACTGTGTTGCTTCCACGGCGGCAAGTTTGCCTTGATCTCCGCGTACGCGGTCGGTTGCCATGAAAAATAAGGTTGTAGCGATGACGCCAGAACTGATACCAACGATGAACGACTGACCAAGCTGGCTCATAGAAGGGGGTCCGACTGACCAGAACGCATAGATGGAAAAGCCAATCCAGATGGGAATTGTCATAAGCGTCATTCCAAGCACACGTTGAAACGTATCAAGTCGACCACCTAGAAGTTCCATCATTTTGCGGTTACCAAGCGGGTAGGCGAACGCTGCTAAAATAACGGGAATGATGCCAAGCAGTAACGTACGCGGTTCAACGCTTTGTGCGTGCGGAATTTGGATTAGTACGACACCGGCAAAAATAATAAGAGTAATACCAAGTGAGACAAGCGGGATTTTATGCCGAATCTTTTTTTCGCCATCTGGTGTTTTAATAATCAACGTGAAGAAAGGTGCAAGCAGGATGCCGGCCACAATTGTCAATTGCCATGTGCCAGCAAGAAGCCAACCCGGACTGTAAGCTGCCGCGTATGTAAGTGGTGCGTAGAATAAGACAAAGGCCGTTACGCTCCAGACGAAAAATGGTGCAGGTTTACGGACAAATTCCTTCTTCACATCACCAAGACCTTTGCGGTAAGCGACGATAGCGATTAAAAAAGGTACCATAAAGAAATAGCGGAGGGAGGCGCTCCAAAGCCAGCTTCCTCCCGATAATTCCATAGATCTGTTCAAAATGAATGTCACCGCGAAAAAAACGGAGGAAAGGACACCAATCCAAATTTCCCTCATAAGTTATCCCCCTCTTATTTAGGCGCGTTCTTCAAAAAGTTTCACGGCTTCAATGATGACATTTGTCGCTTTCACCATATTATCGACTGAAATATATTCGTATTTGCCATGATAATTTTCTCCGCCTGTGAAGATGTTAGGCGTTGGCATACCCATGTACGACAATTGGGAACCATCTGTACCACCGCGTACGGGTACGATGTTCGGTTCAATATTGAGGTTTTTGAATGCATCAGACATGATATCAACTATTTCCATGACAGGTTCAATTTTTTCTCCCATATTGAAGTATTGGTCTTCGATTTCGAGTGTGACTGCGTTCTCGCCGTATTCTTTCTTGAGCTTATTAGCGGTTTCAATCATCAGCTGTTTTCTGGCTTTGAAGGTTTCACGGTCGAAATAGCGGATGATATAGCCAAGTGTTGTTTCTTCAGTGGACCCGTTGAACTGCATAAGATGAACAAATCCTTCGTAGCCATCGGTTTTCTCAGGAATTTCATTTGGCGGCATTGCTGCCTGGAATTGATTGGCTAGTAAAACGGAGTTGACCATTTTATCTTTCGCGGAACCAGGGTGAACGCTGACACCGTGGAATGTAACTTTAGCAGCCGCCGCGTTGAAACTTTCGTATTGCAGTTCACCAAGTGGTCCGCCATCCATCGTATACGCATATTTGGCGCCGAATTTTTCGACATTAAATTTATGTGGTCCACGGCCGATTTCTTCGTCAGGAGTGAAGGCGATGCGCAGTTTCCCGTGTTTAAGATCCGGGTTGGCAATCAAATATTCCATCGCTGTAACGATTTCAGCAATCCCTGCTTTATCATCCGCGCCGAGAAGCGTTGTACCATCCGTCGTAATGAGTGTGTGACCGATATAGTTTTTCAATTCGGGAAAAGCGTTTACTGTCATTATTGTGTTGTCGTTCAGTTGAAGATCATTGCCGTCGTAATTATCGATGCGCTGGGGCTTGACGTTTTTTCCGGTGTAATCGGTCGTTGTGTCAACGTGTGCAAGAAATCCGATGACAGGTACGTCACGGTCTGTATTAGCAGGCAGTGTTGCAAACAAATAGCCGTTTTCGTCGAGAGTAATGTCTTCTAGACCGATATTCGCGAGTTCTTTTTGTAATTCATGCAGAAGGTCCCATTGGCCGGGTGTTGAAGGCGTAGAAGAGCTTCCTGCATCTGATTGTGTGTCAATTTTTGCATAACGTACAAGTCGTTCGATTAGTTTTTCTTTCATAGTTAATAATTCCTCCTAATAAAGTGCTGGTAACTCTATCTTATCAGATTGTTCCGGTTTACGGAATACTTTACAACTCGACTTCCAATGCTGGCTGCTAGGAAAACTTGTGCGGCATAATACGTCACCATAACGAATGCATCGCGGTATGGAATTTCGTAAACGAATCGATCGATTGCGAGAACAGAATCTGAGAACATAAATAGCAGTGCGCCAATGATAGTAAGCTTCATTCGCGTTCGGATAGCCATCCAACCCATAGTCAAAATGACACCAATATAGGCAATAATGGCTATGCCGAGGATGGTTTGACCAGCGGAAAACTGTGAACCAGCGATCCAGACAGCCATGGCAGTGGCATATAGAAGAAGCGGAACAGCTGCCCAAATAGGCATGGACTTCCGTGCGACATGATGGAACGCCGATATGTAAAAAATATGACCAATTAAAAAAGTAATAAGTCCTGGTAAAAACCAATAGATAACGGCATCCGCAATCATGCAGACGAATAGGCCGAAGATGATAATCCGCTTGTATGTAGGAGAAAAAAGAGGTCTTGTCGTTAATGCGAATAGGATGATAAGTGCCATCGGAATCAGTTTCATTATAATTTTGAAGCCGACTGGATTAGCAGGAATAAAGAAAATATAAACGATTGCCATAGCGGTAATTGCAGTGAGTACTAGACTTCTAATCATAAGGACAACCCCCTTTTCTACTACTTTTCGGGGAATAGGAAGAGAAACCCTTTTTCGGTTGTATAGTTTTAGGAGTTTATTGAATAGTTTCGGGCGGGGTGTCGTATAGTTCGGGAAGTCTATAGCTCAGTTAGTGCAACCTGTCGTCCATTGCCAGCAATTCATCAGCAAGTTTAATTCTCCCTTCATAAAAGGCATAGAAAAAAGGCATCGCTTTAATCGCGGATGCCTTTTTCTTATATTTATTAAACGATTGAGTAATTCTTATGTGAAACAACAGTAAGATTTGACGCGGCGCCAATAAGTTCGGCGTCCTTGGATGAGATTTCAACAATGACGGAGTTCTCAAGTATTTTAAAAATAGTACCATTTACTTCGTGTTCATTACGGACAAATGAAATTTCTTCGTCGATTTTGCGCGCTGCGACAAAATCCGATACTTCTTTTTCCCTGCGTGGAAAAGCCATTCGAATTCCCCCTATCATCCATTCTCATCTTGCCATCTAGTTAAAAAGCGCTTTTGGGGAAACCCGCAGCAACAAGTAGATGAAGATGGAAAACAACTTAACGTAAACGATAACACACATGTTGTCTACTATTAGTATACCATATTTTTACGAAATTTGCATGATAGTAGACTTTATTAGCTATTTAAATAGCTTTGGTTAAGTCCCGAAATTTTTATCTTAATAAAAGCAAAGAGGTTGACATCATACCTGCCGGGGTATAATATGCAGATATAGCTTAAAAAAAAGGAAGTGAAGAGCATGGAATACGATGACAAAGTAAAAAACAGGCTAAAACGAATTGAAGGACAAATCAAAGGTATTTTAAAAATGATGGATGACAATAAAGACTGTAAAGAAGTAATTACACAATTGTCAGCTTCACGCTCAGCTATAGATAGAACGATTGGCGTTATTGTCAGCTCCAATCTGATTGAATGTATTCAACAAATGGATGACAGCGATCCAAGAACACAAGAGGATATTGTAAAAGAAGCTGTAGATTTACTAGTAAAGAGTCGATGAAATAATGGACTCTTTTCTTTTTAATGCATAGTATACCCCGTGGGGTACAAATAGAGAGGGAGATTTGATTGTCTGAAACGAAAAGAACCACCATTGTATTATTCAGTGGAGATTATGATAAAGCAATGGCGGCGTACATCATCGCAAATGGTGCTGCAGCTTATGATCACCAAGTAACGATATTTCATACATTCTGGGGATTGAATGCACTACGAAAAGATGAACTAGTCCCAGTAAAAAAAGGTTTGCTTGAAAAAGTATTTGGTAAAATGATGCCGCGCGGTGCAGATAAGATGGGTATTTCCAAAATGAACTTTGCTGGAATGGGTCCTAAAATGATAAAACACGTTATTAAAAAGCACAATGCGATGACACTTCCGCAATTAATCGAACTGGCTGAAGAACAAGATATAAAACTTGTTGCTTGTACGATGACGATGGATCTTCTAGGCTTGCAGCAGAAAGAATTGATGGATGGCATCCAGTACGGTGGAGTTGCTGCTTATCTTGGAGATGCTCAAGAAGGCAATGTAAACTTATTTATTTAAAATTTAAAAGATGGAGGGTTTAAAATGCTTGAAATAACACCATTAGAAGTTCAAGAAAATTTAAATACCAACAAAACAATTCACCTGATTGACGTGCGTGAAGTGGATGAAGTGAAAGAAGGGAAAATACCACAAGCAATTCATATTCCGCTTGGATTATTGGAATTCCGTATGCATGAATTGGATAAAAGTATTGAGTACACAATGGTGTGCCGTTCAGGTGGACGTAGTGGAAGAGCCACACAATTGCTAGAGGGACACGGCTTTAAAGTAGTGAACATGGTTGGCGGTATGAATGACTGGGAAGGTTCAGTGGAATAACCCATTTTTTTATATTAAAATATACCCATACGGGCATGAGTAAAAGGGGCAGATGACATGATAAAAACTGATTTTATTCTTGACGCAAAAGGAATGGCATGTCCAATGCCAATCGTCAAAACGAGAAAGATTATGAAAGAAATGGAACCGGGAAATGTGTTGGAAGTGCAGGCGACTGATAAAGGATCTACGGCAGATTTAAAAGCATGGGCTGAGGGTTCTGGACATTATTATCTCGGCACGACTGAAGAAGCAGGAGTTCTTACGCATTATGTACGGAAATCAAGCGAAGATGAACAAGTTGAGAAAAAACACCCACACATCGTGTCGAATGAACAACTGAAAGCCATTTTAGAGAAGAATCGTGAAGTGCTTGTGCTCGATGTTCGTGAATCGGCAGAATACGCATTTAATCATATTCCGGGGGCTAAGTCCTTGCCGCTAGGTGACCTTGAAAGTGAACTCGGGAATCTTGATAAAGAAACGGAAGTTTACGTCGTATGCCGTACAGGTAGTCGCAGTGATGTAGCTTCTCGGAAACTTGCTGAAGCCGGATTTATTAAAGTGAAAAACGTTGTCCCAGGCATGAGTGAATGGAACGGACCTACAGAAAAAGTTGTGTAATTAATGAGTGAAATTACTAGAGGGGGTATACAAATGACAGTTCAACCAATGACGGCAAGTACAATAGCGAAAAAAGTAGTGAATCAAGAACCATTTTTCATTCTAGACGTACGTAATGAAGATGCCTTTGCGGATTGGAAAATTGAAGGGAAGAACATTCAGTATCTCAATATCCCTTATTTCGATTTACTCGATGGGGTTGAAGAAATCCTAGAACAGCTTCCTACAGATCAAGATATTGTCGTTGTCTGCGCAAAAGAAGGCTCATCTATTATGGTTGGGGAAATGATTGCGGAAGAAGGGCGCGCAGTCCATTACTTACGGGGCGGCATGAAGGCATGGAGTGAACATTTAGAGCCGGTGAAAGTAGGCGACTTAAAAGGCGGCGGAGAGCTGTATCAGTTCGTACGAATCGGTAAAGGTTGTCTGTCATACATGATCGTATCAAACGGGGAAGCGGCAATTGTCGATGCAACACGGATGACCGATGTATTCCTCGATTTTGCGGAAACGTTGGATGTCAAAATTACGCATATTTTGGATACACATCTCCATGCGGATCATATTTCCGGGGGACGCAAAATTGCTGAAGTCGTAAATGGAACGTACTGGTTGCCGCCAAAAGATGCCGGTGAAGTGTTATTTGCCTACGAGTCATTAGAAGAGGGGCGGTCGATTACAATCGGTAATGCGACGATTGCCATTCAACCTTTGTATACACCAGGGCATACAATTGGGTCTACATCATTCATAGTAGATGACACGTATTTACTTTCAGGCGATATCTTGTTCATCGATTCAATCGGACGCCCCGACCTTGCTGGTTTAGCCGAAGATTGGGTTGGCGATTTGCGGGAGTCATTGTACAAACGATATAACGAATTGTCAGGGGAATTGATTGTTCTCCCTGCGCACTTCATGATCATAGAAGAATTGAATAGCGATGGTAGTGTTTCTGGGAAACTAGGTACATTATTCGCAGAAAACCACGGTTTGAATATTGAAAGTGAAGTAGAATTCAGAGAAATGGTAACAGGTAATTTACCACCACAACCGAATGCTTACCAGCAAATCCGTGAAACAAATATAGGCAAAATAATTCCTGATGAAGAAACACAACGTGAAATGGAAATCGGACCAAATCGTTGTGCAATCAGATAACTTAATAAAAACTAAGGGGAGATTTTTAATGGAATCAAACAAAGTATTAGACGCTAAAGGGTTGGCTTGTCCAATGCCGGTTGTACGTGCAAGAAAAGTGATGAAGGAAATGGAAGCAGGAGAAGTGTTGGAAATTCTTGCGACAGATAAAGGATCCGTTGCAGATTTAGCTGCATGGTCGAAATCAGGTGGTCATGACTTAGTGAAGCATACGGAAGAGGCCGGCGTATTTACATTTTGGATTCAAAAAGGTTGATTGAAAATGGAAGGGTATCTGCTTGTTGGATACCCTTTCTCCTTTTGAAAGGAGGAAAATAGGGTGGATTTTGCGTTTATTATCACGATATTTTTAATTGGATTTGTTGGTTCCTTTGTTTCTGGAATGGTCGGGATAGGCGGATCAATTATCAAGTATCCGATGCTGTTATATATCCCGCCTCTTCTTGGTGTTGCGGTCTTTACCGCTCATGAAGTATCTGGAATAAGTGCAATTCAAGTCTTTTTCGCAACGATTTCCGGCGTATGGGCGTACCGTAAAAGTGGTTTGATAAATAAATCGTTGGTTCTGTACATGGGGTCGAGTATTTTAGTAGGTAGTTTTATCGGCGGATACGGCTCGAATTTGTTATCTGAAGGTGCTATCAACCTGGTCTACGGTATATTGGCAACAATCGCTGCAATTATGATGTTCATTCCGAAGAAAGGATTGGATGACATTCCGGTCGATCAAGTCAAATTCAATAAGTGGTTGGCGGCAGTGTTGGCATTCATTGTTGGTATTGCTGCAGGAATTGTTGGAGCCGCAGGAGCTTTTATTCTCGTACCAATTATGCTGGTTGTTTTGAAGATACCTACGCGAATGACGATTGCAACATCGCTCGCCATTACGTTCATTTCTTCCATAGGTTCGACAATCGGGAAGGTTGCGACCGATCAAGTGTTGTATGGACCTGCGGCGGTTATGATTGTTGCAAGTATAATAGCGGCGCCTATTGGGGCGAAAATTGGTCAAAAGATGAATACGAAAGTACTTCAATGGCTATTGGCACTTCTTATTTTGGGGACTGCTATTAAAATATGGCTGGATTTTTAGCAAACCATAAAGTGATGAAATCCGGTATCGCCCATTATGTGGGTGATACCGGATATTTTTATATATTAGTGTAGCGTTCTTGAAGAAGGTTGTATAATTCCCTTCTTCAATTCTTTGATTCCTTCTTTTCTTCGAACAAAGATGAAATATCAAGCGACGGTCAATCCGGCAATGAGTAAGGTGAGTACTGCCTGCACCCGTAACGATTCTATGACGAGCATTGCGATAAAGATTCCCGTAATAACAAAAATAGTCGCATAGGTTAGATAAGGGAACAACCACATTCTAATTTGAAGTGCTTCAGGATTTTCACTTTCTAATCTTCTTCGCATTCTTAGATGTGTGAAGGCGTTTTCCTGTTAGATAATATGAACTTCTTATATGAAAGGTATTGTATCTCGTGATTATTATAGAGTCGTCCCTAAAAGTTTTGATCCTGTATAAATCCTTATATAACTTATCCTCTACTTCCATCCATCTTTAATATTGGACAAGGTGTAAAGTAATTATGGAATTGACTTAACTAAAAGTGAAATGAACTAATGGAATATTCGGAATACAATATTGAGTAGGGTAACGAGACTAAATTAAAAACTTTATGAGGGGGAGTAAAATGAAAGCGCTAGCAACTTTAATTAACGCTCCACGTTTGGAAAAAAGAATTGAGGAACTCGCTGAAATTGGGAAAATTGAAATTAATGGGGTTTCCAGGCTTGCGCATTCATCAAAAGATAAAGAGGCGGTCCTGAAAGTACAGAAGTGGATGGAAGAAGCGGGACTTGAAACGAGAATCGATCATTTTGGAAATTTAATAGGAAGATTGAATGGGGAAAAACCTAATGAACCTATACTTATGGTCGGCTCACACATTGATTCACAACCTTATGGAGGAAGATTTGACGGTGTAATTGGGGTGCTTGGCGCAATTGAAGTGATTCAGACGATGGGGGAACAAAACACTATTCCTTTTAGGCCGATTGAAGTAGTGGCATTTTCAGATGAAGAGGGCTGTAGATTTAACAAAGGGCTTTTTGGGGTCAGAGGACTACTTGGCAGATTAGAAAAAGGAGAGCTGGATCGTACAGATAAAAATGGTGTGTCAAGAAGAGAAGCGTTGATTGAATTCGGATGTGACCCAGAAAGATTCAAAGAATCCGAATATGATCATTCCACTATTGGTTCTTTTATAGAGTTACATATTGAGCAAGGACCCGTATTAGAAGTTGCCGGAGAATCGATTGGAATTGTCACCGGGATTTCTGGTCCATTGTGGCTCACAGTCAAGTTAAAGGGGCTCGCCGGGCATGCTGGTTCGGTTCCGATGCATATGCGACAAGATGCACTACTCGGAGCAGCAAAGGTTATCGTAAAGTTGAATGAGCTTGTAAGTGAAAATAATAGTGCACCTACGGTAGGGACGGTAGGGAGTCTGGAAGTATTCCCTGATTCAAGAAATATTATTCCAGAAGAAGTGACATTTACAGTCGATCTTCGGGATATAAATGAAGAACGTAGAAATCAAATTGAAGAGAAATTACGTCGAGAAATCGCTCAAATAGCTGAAGAAAATAACTTGATATACGAGATAACAGAGGATACAAGAAATGAACCCCGTTATTGCAGTGAGGAAATCATTAATATCATGAGAGCGGAAAGTATGAAGATGAAGTTGAATACTCCTGAATTGATGAGTGGACCATTTCATGATTCGCTTGCTATGTCTTACGTATGCGATTATGGGATGATATTCGTCCGTTCAAAAGGTGGCATTAGTCATAATCCGAAAGAGTACTCTTCTATTGAAGATATTTCTCTTGGCACAGAGTTGTTATATAGGACAGTAACGAAGATGGTAAGTAAAAATCAATAATAGAATATGAATGTCTATAAAATATCATTTGAGGAGGGATAATATGAGTAAGAAGAAGTTTACTACTATATATATTGTGACAGTAACTATTCCTTTTTTACTATTGATATTCCCGTTATATGAAATTGCAAATAGGGCTGAACCCATAATAATGGGATTACCATTTTCGTTTTTCTGGGTTATCATATGGATTTTAATCACTTTTACAGCAATGTTAATTTTATATAAAGTGGATCCTACTAAATCAGAAGAAGGTGAAGATTAATGGCCCATTGGCAAATAGCGCTATTCATTATGATTGCTTATTTAGTTGTCGCACTAGTTGTAGGCATGCTTGCTAGTAAGGGAAGGGACTCAAGTTCATTAGATGAATTTGCTGTGGCGGGCGGTAAGCTTGGTCTTATAGTTATGTGGTTTTTAATGGGAGGAGCTGTCTTCAGTGCATTTTCCTTCCTAGGGGCCCCGGGCTGGGCTTTTGAAAAAGGGGCACCTGCATTTTATATTATTACTTATACTGCTTTTGCTATATTGCCTTGGTATATCATTGGGCCCAAAATATCGAAGATTGGTAGGAAATATAATCTATATACGCTTTCTTCCTTTTTGAAAATTAGATTCAGAAGTAAAACTTTAGGTATCATCGTCGGGTTAATAGCTTTATTGGCGTCAATTCAGTACTTAGCAACTCAGCTTACAGGTATGGCGATTATCTTTAATATAATGACAGAAGGAAGAATCCCCTTTTGGTTGGGTGCGTTGGTGTCATATGGAATTGTAGTGGTTTATGTGGCTACTGGGGGTCTTCGCGCTGCGGCGTGGTCGGATGTGTTCCAAGGATTTCTAATGATTGTTATTTCGTGGGTTGTCGGGTTGGCTATCGTACACCAGCTTCATGACTCAATTGGAACAATGTTCACGACTATTGCAATTGAGCAACCTTCATTCCTTCAGATTGGCAAAGAAGGTTCCAACATGGGTAAAATACCTTTCACGACGACAATTCTTGTGTCGGTAATCGGTTTTCTCATGTGGCCTCACTTGTTTTCAAAATCATACGCTTCAAATTCTAAAACTATAAAGAAAACTGTACTCGTATACCCAGTTTTTGCATTGTTTCTAATTCCTCTTCTTCTAGTTGGGTTTGCAGCTAAAGGAGTAATTGATGCAAATCTATTGGAGAGCGCAGATCAGATTTTCCCGTTTCTTGTTACAACGGTAATGAATCTGCCAGGCTGGGTATATGGACTAGTTGGGGCAGGGGCCTTAGCGGCAGCAATGTCTTCGGCGGATGCAATAACACATAGTGCTTCATTGGAAACGACAGACGGAATTATTCGTAATCTGAAAAAAGATATACCTGATAAAATTGTTTTGCGAATTATGCGTATTGGTGTTTTTGTTATTGGCGGATTAGCTTATCTCATCACTATTTTCGGTGGCCAAGGTCTAATTGCACTTCTTTTGGGCGCATATGGTGCAATTGTTCAGTTTGCACCAGCGGTGTATAGTGCATTATATTGGCGCCGTGCAACTGCATCAGGGGTGGTAACCGGATTGCTACTCGGTACAGCGCTCAACTTTTACTTCCAGCTTGTTGCAGATTCTACGCCATTCGGTATCCATGCCGGAATACTGGGTTTAATCGCTAACGTTATTTTGATGGTGACAATCAGTTTCATGACAAAATCCCCAGGTAATGAAGAAGAAGATATTTACCTTCGCAGTTAAGTTGTAGTTGGAGTTTTGCTTTATTTCCAAAAGACATTCTATAAACAGGGGGGAATCCGATGAAGGCGGACATTGTATTCATTGATGGAGAAGTTATTACTGTAGACTCTAAACAGACTATTTTGGAAGGGGTAGCGGTCAAAGGAAATATTATAATTAGTACAGGTACGTCTGCTGAAATGAAGCAGTTTATAGGTAATGAAACAAAAGTTATCGATTTGAAAGGGAAATCGCTAATCCCTGGGTTTATAGATGCCCACCTCCATTTGACGATTTACGGAACGAACCTTCTCGGAGTTAGCTGTGTTGGTCCTCATATCCGGTCATTGGATGATATCTTTAAAGAACTCAAAAAGAAGGCAGAGAATACAAGTGTAGGAGAATGGGTTAGAGCATGGGGTTTCAATGAACATGAAGTGGAAGAAAAACGATTTCCGACGAAGGAAGAATTAGATGCTGTATCGACAAGTCATCCAATTGTCATAATTCGTACTTGTAACCATACATCTATCGCCAATAGCAAAGCACTGGAAATGGGCGGATTTACGAAACAATCGCGCAACCCGGAAGGTGGAATACTTGAAAAGGATGATTTAGGGGAATTGACAGGAAGACTTATTGAAAATGCTCATATGAAATTATTCACTGTTGCTTCCTACAGCGATGAAGAATTGAAAAAAGCGATGAAGCTTGCATCGGATAATTTTGTTAGAGCGGGAATAACGAGTGTTCATGATGCTGGAGGCTATGGGTCGGGGCCTGATATTCTTAGGGTGATGCAGCAGAGTGTCATGTCGGGCGACATAAAGGTTAGAGTTTATGCGATGATTGGTTCCTTGACGGATTCTGAAACATTCATACAAAAAATGGTTGATGCTGGAGTTGTAACGGGTATGGGGAATAGTCGATTTAAAATAGGCCCGGCGAAACTTTTTACTGATGGTAGTAGCACGGGTCCTACTATTGCCACGAGAGAACCATACGATAGCGATGCGGGGAATAAGGGGATACTTTACTATAGTCAGGATCAATTAAACAAGATTTTAGGCGAAGCGCATAAGAAGGGCTTTCAGATAACCGCACATGCACAAGGTGACCAAGCAATTGAAATGGTTCTTAACTGTATTGAAAATGCGGTAAATGAACATCCGCGTGACAACCATCGCCACCGCATAGAACATGCGGGTATTGCATCACCAGACTTACAGAAACGTATGAAACAATTGAATGTTGTCATAGTACCTAACCCTGCATTCATGTACGTAAATGGAGATTCATATTTAGAGAACTACGGTGATCGGGTCGATATTATGTATCCTGCAAGGGATTATATTGATGCGTCGATTCCTTCAGCATTTGCATCGGACGCCCCAGTTGTATTTCATGATCCCCTACTTGGAATACATGCAGCAGTGAATAGAAAAACAAAATCAGGACAGGTAGTTGGCGAGAGACAAGTCATAGACATTCTTGAAGCCGTCAAAGCTTATACATGGATGGGTGCCTATGCAAGCTTCGAGGAACAAAACAAAGGAAGTATAGAAGTTGGAAAGCTAGCGGATCTAGTAGTCTTAAACGAAAGTCTTCTAACGATTGAAAAGGAGAAGATAAAAGACTTACAAGTTGAGATGACGGTAATAGATGGTGAAATTCTTATCGAAAAAGTAGCATTACATTTAGTGTGAAAGAAAAGCCGTTTTGCTTTATGGAGCAATGGCGGCTTTTTTTTCTATATAAGGGCCATCTTTCAAAAGTTTATGAGCTTTTATTGCTACTTCAAGTGCAAGCCGGTTTGATGGCTCCATAAAATTCTTACCAAGAAGCATTTCCAGTTTCTCCAACCTGTGGTATAACGTTTGCCTAACGATGAACAAACGATCTGCAGTTTCTTTCTTTGCTCCGCCACAATCCAGATAGACACTTAACGTTGTGAATAGATCGCTTTCCGTTTTTCTATCATAATCTAGCACTTCAGTTAAGTAATCATTTACATAGGCTTCAAGATTATTGCTATTCGCTAATAAGAGAAGAAGTCTGTACACTCCAAGCTCTTCATAGAAGTGAGTAGTTGTTGTTTGGGACTCATACAATCTAAGAACTTTTTTCGCTTCATTATAGCCTGTTTTTACTTGATTAATATCTTTGTAAACTGTGCTTATTCCAAATGTGAATTTACTCGAATCAATTATATTACTTTCCCTCAGCCCAATGAGACTTTGTATAATTTCTGAAAATCGTACCGTTTCCAGTTTTAAATGATCTGCTGCAATAAATGATGCAATAATTGTTATTTCATTTTTACTGGATGAAACAGCGGGGAAAAACCCATTTCGTTTAAAAAGAGCCCGAGTCATGATTGATTGCTGCAGTTTGATCTCTTCCCAGTTCCCTTCATCGATGTTCATTTCCGGTGCATTCATCTGTATGATAAAAACTCTGAAATACATATTGCGACTTGTGGCTGGCAAATACTTTTGAAGGTCTTCCTGTTCAAAATCTCTTCCGTTCAATAAATTCCGTACAAAACTGTCTTCATTATTCTGTTTGCGTTCCTCAATTGTCCGGTTGCGTAGCATAATTTGAGTAAGTGCAAGTGCAGCGCGATCCAAAATGAGAAAGGGAAGTTCATCCAGTAGCTTCTCTTTAACTTGGAGGCAGAGATGTCCCCAAACTTGTCCTAGCCCAATAACAGGCATCACGGCAAATACTTGTTCTTCAAGTGTGAAAAACTTCTGTTCCGTATTGATTAACGGGAAACCTTCAAGGTGGTTACGGACGGACGTTTCCAAATCCTTAGCCTCGGACGGGTAATAATAAGGCTTTGCATCATCAGTGATGAAAAGGATGTTATGTCGGAAAAATTGATTCAGTTCTTGTAAGATTTTTAAAATACCATTGGGTGCAAGGGAAAGTGTTATGAATTTTCTCGATAAGGTATCAAGTTGTGAAAGCATCTGGTGATGTTGATTAATGATAAACGTATGAAGGTCTTGGGTAATATCCACGAACTTGACGGTTTTTTCAAAAATAATGAATGGAAATGCGTGTTTGTTTGCTAGTTCGATGATTTCGAATGGGATTTCTTTATAGATAGGTCCCACCTCTATACAGATACATGCCACATCTTTCTCTATTAGACTTGTTACATACTTTAGTTGGCTTACTAAATCTAGTTGTAAACCTATTCCCGTCGTAAGAATCATCTCTCCTCCGTTTATTAAGGCATCAAATTCTTTTACCTCTAATACATGAGACCATTTTACTTGCCGGTTCAATCCTTCTTTTCCTGCAACGACTTTCGCGTGTTTGAAAGAGTCCCGTGACAGAACATCGCGGACGGTTAGCTTTAATTTATTCATATAAGTTACGACCTCCATAACGTCAAAATAAACGTCTAATGATTAGACAAAGTGTAAATTGAAAACAATTCAAATTATTTGTAAACTATATTTAGAAGTCTAACTAAAATAGCCTCAACTAGCAAGGACAATAGAATTGGAGGAATGAAAATGATAATAACAGCGGTAGAAAAGAAGACGCTAACAAATTTCATCAATGGACAATGGGTAAAATCAACGACAGATAAATATGAAGAGGTACCAAATCCAGCGACAGGAGAAATCTTGGCCGAAGTTCCTATTTCGACGCTAGAAGATTTGAATAATGCGGTAGGGGCAGCGAAAACTGCATTTGCAAAGTGGAAGAAAGTTGCCGTACCTCAACGTTCAAGAATTCTATTTAAATATCAGCAGTTGTTAGTAGAGAACTGGGAAGAACTAGCGAAAATTATTACGCTTGAAAACGGTAAAAACTATGCTGAAGCGTACGGCGAAGTACAGCGTGGGATTGAGTGTGTCGAATTTGCTGCTGGAGCCCCAACGTTAATGATGGGGTATCAGCTCCCTGATATCGCAACGAACATTGAATCGGGTATGTACCGCTATCCGATAGGAGTAATTGGTGGGATTACACCGTTCAATTTCCCTATGATGGTGCCTTGCTGGATGTTCCCTCTTGCAATCGCGAGTGGAAATACGTTCATCCTAAAACCTTCAGAGCGGACGCCACTCTTGGCGAACCGTCTTGCTGAATTATTGCATGAAGCGGGTCTGCCTGACGGTGTTTTCAATATCGTTCATGGTGCGCATGAAATCGTAAATGGCATTCTAAATCACCCAGATATTCCGGCCGTGTCGTTCGTAGGTTCACAGCCAGTTGCTGAGTATGTGTATAAAACTGGAACGTCAAATGGTAAGCGTGTCCAAGCATTAGCAGGCGCGAAAAACCACACAATTGTTATGCCGGATGCGGATATGGATTTGACGGTCACCAATATTATTAACGCGGCTTTCGGATCTGCAGGGGAAAGATGTATGGCTTGTGCAGTCGTCGTTGCAGTAGGTGATATTGCAGATGAACTTGTCGGAAGACTAGTAGATGAGTCAAATAAACTGACGATTGGTAATGGACTAGAAGAAGGGATTTTCCTTGGACCTGTTATTAGAGATTCACATAAAGGCAAGACACTCGGTTTCATCGAATCAGGTATTGCGGAAGGTGCTAAACTATTACGTGATGGCCGTGAAGATAAGTCTACTTCGGAAGGCGGTTATTTCGTCGGCCCGACGATTTTTGACAATGTCACTCAGGAAATGAAAATCTGGAAAGAAGAGATTTTTGCTCCGGTGTTGTCTATTGTACGAGTGGATACATTAGATGAAGCAATTGAACTTGCGAACAAATCAGAGTTTGCAAACGGGGCTTGTTTATTTACAGATAGTGCAAGTGCAATCCGAAAATTTAGAGAAGAAATTGATGCGGGGATGCTTGGCGTGAATCTTGGTGTTCCAGCTCCAATGGCGTTCTTCCCGTTCTCTGGCTATAAAAAATCATTCTACGGTGACTTGCACGCGAATGGTCGCGATGGGATTGAGTTTTACACACGTAAAAAAATGTTGACTGCGCGTCACTAATACTAAGAATTAATTGTGAAAATAGAAGGGAGTAGAGGAAATGACTACAGCAAAAGAGACTACGAAATCATTAGTTGAAAAGGACCGGGAAAACGTTTGGCACCATATTTCTTCCTATAATGAAAAGAATCCACCGATGATAGTGGAGAGTGGGGAAGGGGCCTGGATTACAGACCATAACGGCAATCGTTACTTGGATGGAATGTCTGGGTTATGGTGTGTAAACGTTGGTTATGGTCGTGAGGAGCTAGCGCAAGCTGCCTATGATCAGATGAAAAAGATGGCCTATACACCGATGACTCAAAGTCACGAACCAGCGATTTTACTTGCTGAAAAGTTGAATGAAATGCTTGGCGGCGACTATAAAATCTTTTATTCAAACAGCGGGTCTGATGCGAACGAAGTAGCATTTAAACTTGCGCGTCAATACCATCAACAAAACGGGGAGCCGTCACGCTATAAATTCATTTCCCGCTACCGTGCGTATCACGGAAGCTCCATGGGGGCATTGGCTGCAACGGGTCAATCACTGCGGAAATACAAGTATGAGCCGCTAGCGCCAGGATTCTTGCACATTGCACCTCCGGACAATTACCGTAGACCTGCGGGACAGTCAATTGAAGAATACAATATACAACGCGCCCAAGAGTTTGAAGAAAAGATCATTTGGGAACAGAAGGAAACAATCGCTGGAATTATTATGGAACCGCTTATTACAGGTGGTGGAATCCTAATTCCACATCCGATTTATCTGGAGAAAGTCCAGGAAATCTGTACACGCCACGGTGTGCTGCTTATTGTTGATGAAGTCATTTGTGGATTCGGACGGACTGGGAAAGAATTTGGTCATCAGCATTTTAATTTAAAACCGGACATTATTACGATGGCAAAAGGACTAACGAGCGCTTATTTGCCATTATCAGTTACGGCTATTCGAAAAGATATTTATGAAAAGTTCGATACAGGTGAAGGTAACAGTCATTTCCGCCATGTTAATACATTTGGTGGGAATCCAGCGGCTTGTGCAGTCGCGTTGAAGAATCTAGAAATCATTGAGAGAGAAAGTCTTGTTGAACGGTCGGCTGAGCTTGGCGAGCGTCTCCTAAAAGAGTTGGCAAGCTTAAAGGATCATCCGTTTGTTGGAGATATCCGCGGGCTTGGATTCTTGTTAGGCATTGAACTTGTGGAGAATAAAGAAACGAAAGAACCTGCTACAAATGCCCGTGTTGCGAAAATCATTGGCGAATGTAAGGCGAATGGACTTATTATAGGAAGGAACGGCGATACAGTTGCTGGGTATAACAATATTCTAGCGCTCAGCCCACCGCTGTCTTGTACGGATGAAGATGTGGACTTTATTATTGCGGTTATGAAGAGAGTGTTCAGTGAAAACGAATGAGTTAGGGGAATACTTTTTATCCTGCTAAATAAAAAACTGAGAACCTCCTATTTAGGGGCTCTCAGTTTTTACTTTTATTCTTTTTAAACACCGTCGAAACCCGCTTCTCACTACGCTCTTTCATCCGTTGGAAATTCTCAATATGCTTCCAAACCGCAATTGCAAATAACAGAGTTGCTATCACGACCGGCCAGTATCCGTCCGTCCACACTGCCATCGCGATAAGCGTCAGGTAGAGCATCAGTACACCGAACACGAGAAAGTCTGTTACTAGCGCTACGACGACAAATAATACAAAACCGATGAGTCCAATCTGCCAGTCGATGGCGAGCAGTACACCAATAATTGTCGCGGTTCCTTTACCGCCGTTAAAGTTCATATAAAACGGGAAGTTATGCCCAATTACGGTTGCTGCACCTGCGAGGAATAAAAGTGAGGCTAAAATGTCTCCTAGAAGTCCCGCGTTATCTGCGAAATAACGCACAAGTAAGACAGCTGCCGCACCTTTTCCGATATCAATTACTGCAACAAGTGCGCCGAATTTCTTTCCAAGAACAATGGTCGCATTCGAAGCGCCGGCATTTTTTACACCAGTTTCTTTCAAATTAACGCCGGATATTTTCTGCGCGATAACTGACCCATGCAGACAACCGACTGCATATCCCCAAAAGAGCACGCCTACAACCCACAACCACATATCAAATTCCTCCTAAAATGGCGATAGATTAAGTGTAACATTCTACATAGACACAAGTTTCAGAAATATTGTTCAATAAACTATTGACAAAGTATTGAGATATCTACTATACTATGTCACAAGATGGAAAACTGAATATCACAAACTCTTATCAAGAGCGGCGGAGGGAATAGGCCCTGCGATGCCCGGCAACCAGCAAGTCACCAACTTGCAAAGGTGCTACTTCCTACAGATTCGTGCGAACGGTCTGAAAGATAAGGGGAGGAATAAGCGAAAGCGTAACCCTCTTCTTAAGCGAAGGGGGTTATTTTTTATTCCGAAAATACCCCTAACGCCTCCGTACATCACAATCGTATCCATCTAAAAAAACTCTGGAGGTAATGAAAATGACAAAACTTCAACCCGAAACAATTCTTCTACACGGTGGACAAAAACCTGATCCTGTAACAGGTTCACGCGCAGTTCCAATTCATAGAACCTCTTCTTTTGTATTCCGTGATACAGAGCACGCTCAAAAATTATTTGCACTACAAGAAGCAGGCAATATCTACACACGCATCACAAATCCGACTGTTGCAGTTTTTGAAGAGCGTATTGCGCTTCTTGAAGGTGGTACGGCGGCAGTTGCATTGTCTTCTGGCATGGCGGCTATTGCATTTTCCATTTTGAACGTTGCAGGGGCCGGAGATGAAATTGTTGCAGCAAGCAACTTATACGGTGGTACGTATAATCTATTCGCCACTACGCTACCGCGATATGGAATTAATGTAAAATTCGTCGACGCAACAGATTCTGAAAATTTCCGTGTAGCAATTACAGATAAAACAAAAGCCGTATTCGCAGAAACAATCGGTAACCCGGGTCTTCATGTTCTTGATATTGAAGCGGTTGCGAACATTGCGCATGAAAATGGTCTTCCGCTTCTCATAGATAGTACATTTGCATCGCCATATGGTTCGAATCCTATTGAGTTCGGTGCGGATGTTGTCATCCATTCTGCTACAAAATGGATTGGTGGGCATGGTACGACAATCGGTGGGGTTGCTGTTGATGCCGGAACATTCGATTGGACACAGGGGAGGTTCCCTGGCTTCACAGAGCCGGATGCATCATATCATGGTCTTCGTTACGGAATTGATACAGCAGCAGCGGCATTTGCGACTAAACTACGCGTTCAACTCTTGCGTGACTTCGGGCCTTGCTTAGATCCGGATAGTGCATTCAACTTCCTCCAAGGACTTGAAACGTTGCACCTGCGTGTGACAAGGCATAATGAAAATGCCGTTAAGGTAGCGGAGTTCTTGAAGAAACATCCATCTGTTGAATGGGTAACATATACAGGCAACGAAGATCATCCATCTTATGACCTTGCGAAAAAGTACTTGAAAAACGGTTTCGGTTCCATTATTGTATTTGGTATTAAAGGTGGACGCGATGCAGGCCGAAATGTAATTGATAACGTTAAGATCTGGTCGCATGTTGCGAACGTTGGGGATGCAAAATCGCTGATTATTCATCCTGCTTCAACGACGCATCAGCAACTTGGACCTGAAGACTTGGAAAAGTCGGGCGTAACAGAAGAATTGATCAGACTATCGGTTGGGCTTGAATCTGTAGAAGATATTATTGCAGACCTTGCACAAGCGATTGAACTAGCAGTACCAGTAACGGTATGATTTTCGGGTAAAAGGAAGGGCGTGACAATCGTGAAGACGGGAATTGTAGAAATCGGTAACATGACATTGGAATCCGGTGTCGTCTTAGAAAATGTACAGCTTGCTTATGAAAGAATAGGCAGTCTGGATAGACCGATCGTCTTAGTTTGTCATGCCTTGACAGGAAATCACGTGACAGTTGGAACGGATGAAAACCCGGGTTGGTGGAGCGGGCTAGTCGGCCGTGGGAAAAGTATCGATACGAACGGGTTATCAGTCATCTCTTTTAACGCACTTGGCGGAAGTGACGGATCAACAGGGCCGTTAGCTGTTAATCCAGCCACGGGTGAGTTTTATAGGAACTTATTTCCGGAAGTAACAATCCGCGATATGGTGCACGCGGAACGCAGAGCGTTGGCGGTACTTGGCGTCAATCGAATCCGGGCGGTCATCGGCGGTTCGTTTGGTGGCATGCGTGTACTTGAATGGGGCATTTTGTATCCCGAAGATATGGATATTCTATTCCCAATGGCTGTGACGCCGCAAACAACTAAAATAGGGAGCAGGCAATCTCCTTTTGGAAATAGCAGAAATGATATGGAGAGTTGCTATCCCTTAATTCGTGCCATGAATACACATGATATTGGCCGTGATCGGGGGGGCATTGAAATAGCTTCCAGCCGGATAACTGCAAAAGTAGTGGCCTTTGCGTTTACGCACGATCCAATGTGTCCGACGGAAGAAACTCGAACGTTTGTCCATATGATTCCAAATTCAATCTATTGTTTGGTCAATACAAAAAATGGCCATGAAAGCTTTTTAACGGAATTTGAAAAATGGGGACTTGTCATCAACCAGTCCATGGAGGTGGCGGTATGCCGTCAATCAAAGTCGCCCTACTTGGCTTCGGCACTGTAGGTGAAGGGATTTATAGGATTTTGAATGAAAGAAAAGAAGAGATTAAACGAGAAACCGGCTGTGTAATCGATATCGTTTCTATCTTGGTTCGTGATAAGGCGAAAGAACGTCTAGCAACACCTGGAACGAGGATAACGGACGACATTCAGGAAATTTTGTCAAATCCGGACATTGACTTCATCTTTGAGGCAATTGTTGGGGAGGAGCCCGCATATACGTATCTTTCGGAAGCGATAGAAAAAGGTTTTCATGTTATAACAGCAAATAAGACGATGTTTGCGAAACATGGTCCAGCGTTGCTAAAGCATGCGAAGTTCCGCGGAGTTCACTTTGGTTACGAAGCAACGACAGCGGGCGGTGTACCGATTATCCGTACGGTGACTAACTTGTTACTAACAGATCGAGTGCGACGAATTCGAGGCGTTTTGAATGGTACTTCCAATTTCATATTGACGAAGATGCGGAAAGAGGGAATCCCGTTTAAAGCCGCGCTTCATGAAGCACAGGTGCTTGGTTATGCGGAAGCAGATCCAACGGACGATATAAGTGGCAAAGATGCCTTTCGGAAACTGATGATTTTGAGCGCACTTGCCTTTGGTAGTCAACCAAATTGGCAGGGCGTTTCGGTTGTTGGGATTAACAAGGTTACAATTGAAGATGTAGCGGATGCATCTAAGGCTAAACTTCGTTATCGGCATGTCGCTGATATTTTGATTGATGAAAAGGGAATATTGCACGGTAGTGTGGGGCCGGTTCTTATTGGCCCAGAACATCCGCTATATGGTGTTGATGGCGTAAATAATGCAATTATTGTTGAAACTGATTATCTTGGTGCGCTCACACTTGTTGGTCCGGGCGCAGGAATGTACCCAACGGCGAGTGCAATGGTTGGAGATTTCCTTCAAATGATTGGGAAACGTGAAAAAGTTCTTGTTACTAGTTAAGAAAAAGCGATTCCATATATGGAATCGCTTTTGGGTCATTATTTTAATTTCATCAACTTTAATTCGGCTTTCAACGCTTTAAGCAATGCGACAACCATGAGCAGCAAGACAAAAGAAAATGGCAGTGCAGCGATAATAATTGTGTTTTGCAAAGCGGTAAGGCCGTTGACAGATAGCAAAATGAGCGCAATTGTGGACTGAATAACGCCCCAAATGAGCTTCACATTATTCGGTGGCGTCAATGAACCGTTTGTTGATTGCATACCGAGGACAAAAGTTGCTGAATCCGCCGATGTGATGAAGAATGAAATAATCAATAAAATCGCACAAATGGATATTATGAACGACAAAGGCATAACATTGAACATTTCAAAAATAGTTAGTTCTGTACTTGGTACTGTCAAGTCGGCAAGTCCTTTTTTCTGGATATCAATCGCTGTTGAACCAAACGCTGAAAACCAAAATGTAACCAGGAGTGTAGGCGCAGCAAGTACGCCAATCATGAACTCCCTAATTGTCCGACCTTTTGAAATACGAGCAATGAACATACTGACAAACGGTGCCCAAGCAATCCACCATGCCCAGTAGAAAATTGTCCAACCATCGAGCCATTCCCGATCAGTGGAATTCAAAGGCGCTGTGCCGAAACTCATTTGGATAAGGTTTGAAAAATAGCCGCCAAATGAATCGGTGAACATATTGAAGATGAGCAATGTCGGTCCTAGAACGACGATAAACCCAAGAAGTACTAGTGTCAGGACTAAGTTTGTATTCGACAAATACTTGATACCTTTGCTTAACCCAGACCATGCGGATATCACGAACAAGACCGTGATGACTGCAATGATGACAAACTGTGAAAAGATAGATATCTTAACATCAAATAAGTAGTTGAGGCCTGCATTAATTTGAACAGCACCGAAGCCGAGAGATGTAGCGACGCCGAATGCTGTCGCAAAAACGGCGAGTACATCAACGAGAGTACCCCACGGACCAACCATTTTTTTGCCGAATATCGGCTTCAATGTTGCTGAAATTAATCCCGGTTCACCTTTACGGAACTGGAAGAAGGCTAGAGATAGTGCGGTAACTCCATACATTGCCCATATGTGGATACCCCAGTGGAAGAAAGACTGACGTAAGGATTCTTTAAAGGCGGCATCTGTATTTGGATCTTCCGAAGCAGGGCTGATTGCAAAGTGTGATAACGGTTCAGCAGCACCATAAAAGACGAGGCCGATTCCCATCCCGGCAGAGAACAGCATGGCAACCCATGTAACTGTTGAAAACTGCGGGCGGTCCGTATCTTTTCCAAGTCGGATTTTTCCGTATGGACTGACGATAAAATAGAAACTAAGTACTAACATAAATGACATGAGTAGCATATAGTACCAACCAAAAGACGACGCAACAAAGTTTTTGGCATTAGTTGTGACAGCAGCGAAATTCTCGGGTGCTAACGCGCCATACCCGACGGTCAAAATAATCAGACCAATTGTGATGTAAAAGACATTTGAAATTTTCTTCATAATTCCCCCTCGTGTAACTGGTAATTTAGAAACAGCTTCTTACTATACTAGTAAAGTGCTTTTAAAGCAATCAATCGGTGTGTTTAGTATTGCCGTTTAAAGCGATTTTCATTCCTATGCCCTAATTACTCGTAATGAAAACCCATTTCAAATAAAATAAAATCGGCTGAAGACGTGTGTGTCCTCAGCCGGTTTTTTAATCTTCATCTTTAATGTCACGATCGGGTGGGATTGGTTCGTTCCGCCATTCATCGATTTGGTGTTTCAACATTTGGAGCTGTTCCAAATAGTGACCAAACTGATCCTTGTTAATGAGGAATTGTTCCCCATCATGGACGGAGCGGATACGGCCTTCCCGTACGTACTTTTCTACTTGTTCGACGGGCATACTAAGGTGTTCGGCGGTTTCTTGAATGGAGATATACATCGTAACCCTCCTAGAAAAGTCTCCGCCAATTCAATTGTAGACAAAGTGGCAGGGGACGTTTTGGTTAAATCAACTTTTCGAAATTAAGACGTTTATTCAAAGCTATCATAATCGGAATTCCGATTGCCATGACAACAAATTCGCCGATAGCAACTGTTAACCATGTAAGAAGGAAAGGCAGTCCTAACGCTAGGTTCAACTCGAAAGCAATGATGAACATTGTAAAGGTGAAGACAAGCGTGTTGAAGACCATTCGCTTGAACATTCCGGATATGAATTTAGCAGAAAAGATCGTGATTGAAAGAGCTAGGATTGATTGGCTTACCCCGAAAAACAGGTCATACATGCCAAGCGGGGAAAATAAGTTTGTCACAAACACGCCGAGTACAATCCCAAATATAAATTTCTTATTGAACACGACGAGATGGTTGAACATCTCAGGGATCCTAAATTGGATGGCTGCGTATGCTAATGGTGCTATTAATAGGGATACAGCTACATATAAAGCGGCGATAATCCCGCTAATGGCCATTGTTTTTATCTTCATTATTCTTTTCCTCCTAGTTTTTTTAGCGTGGGATGGTTGACGAACCACGTGTTAAAAGCCTGCAATACAGTGTATCATAGTGTTTTTGATTCGTACATGTCAATACATGTGAAAAACGAAGAGGTACGAATTTAGGGAGGATAAATATCGGTGTACGATGCCTTGTGGGAGCAATGATTCTTCTAGATATAGATGAATGTAGTCAGTCAAAGAATGGGGAAAGAGCTTTAAACCACGAGGGTATAAAAGCTCTTTTTGGAGGTGTTTATATGCGCTCTAACCTAAGGGGTTGTACGCTTTGCCATCCAGTTCCGAATGGCTGTAATAACTTCTTTCAATTCCATCCCGCTATCCGTAAGTTCGTATCCAATTATAGTAGAAGGCTCCAATTGTTTTTTTATAACAAGGCCTTCTTTGATTAATTCATTTAGCCGTTCTGTTAAAAGTCGGTCTGATATCCCTGGAATACCCTCAGTGATTTCATGAAAACGCTTGGGTCCGGACATCAATGTATAAATAATTACCCCCATCCATCTCTTGCCAATAAATTCAATCGTATCGTGAAAGTTGTTGCAGACATGTGATGAAATCCCACATTCGTTCGGTTGATTCACTAGTCAAACCTCCATTCTGCTTTATCTTTCATCTATCTTAACATGTATCGTTAGGGTTGACACATACAACTTACTAATGGTAAGTTGTATGCAATCACTTACTATTAGTAAGTTGTAAAAGGGAGGCAATACAATGACTACAACATTAGATTCAAATTTATATAGTGTAATGAACGCAAGGAAATCAGTGAGGGTGTTCGATCCGAACGCTACAATCGGTAAAGAAGAAATTGCAGAAATGCTGAAGTTGGCTACAATTGCTCCTTCATCCAGCAACCTACAATCTTGGAGCTTTATCGTTTTTCAAGACGCAGAATTGAAGAAGGAACTGAAAAAAATAGCCAATAATCAAGCTGCCGTTGAGGATTCTTCTGCTGTTATTGCGGTCTTGGGGAATATAGATGCGTATAAGAAAGTGGAACAAATTTATACACAAAACGTGGCAGAAGGACATATGGATGATTCTATTAAGGATCTCACAATTGCCAGTACGAATGCAGTTTATCCAAATATGCCAAGAGAGGTAAGAGCGAACATTGCTTCTTTCGATGCAGGGCTTGTTTCTATGCAATTTATGTTGATTGCTAAAGAAAAAGGTTATGATACTTTACCAATGGGTGGCTTTGATAAAGTGAAATTTGCTGAGAGATTCGACCTTCCCGGTGATCAATTCCCAGTTGTACTGATCGCTTTAGGAAAGGCTGCTGCCCCGGCATACGGGTCTTCCCGTCTGCCTTTAGATGAGGTTGTACGTTTTATATAAGATTGATTTTTGCCCGAGATGCTACCTGCATTTCGGGCTTTTTGTATAAATACATTTAATATCACGGGTGTTGATTAACCAGTAAATTCCTGCTTACTTTTGTGGTAAATCACTAGGGACTCTTTGTACAGGTGGTTGGATTATTAGGACTGAATGGCTACTACTTAATCCAACTTTATAGTATTCCCTTCGATTTTATAGAAGTGTCACTTTCTAAATGGCGTTACACTGTTACTTTTATTATCTTTCCCAAAATAAGTAGGAAAGGCACTATTAAAAGCGGTATAGTGCCCGAAATTTCATCTTCGGGCACTTGCAATCTCTATAGAAAGGTAGCTATTCTTTTATTGTCCAAAGCAATTGCACTTAACGCTCGGTAAAGTTGTCGTGATCATTTTGTCCAAAGTCAGCCGAAAACGAACGAGTGGAAATGGATACTTTCACGTTTTTCTTACAAATGCTTCATATAATAAAACGGATAATCAACAGACTTGATTTACCATTAAGGTGTTGGGAAATTTTGTTTTTGTGGTATCTTCTACTATAGAGAGAGTAAGGGGGAATCACTTTGTCACAACGTATTTCATATCTAGTCGTGCTGTTTGGAGCAATCCTTTGGGGAACGACGGGCACCGCCCAAACATTTATGCCGCAAACGATACATCCGTTAGCAGTTGGCGCATCGAGGCTTGCAGTAGGGGGTTTTTCATTACTAGTTATTTTGCTCATTATGCGTAAAATCAATTTTCGGAATTGGCCGTGGAAATCTACCCTGTACGCAGCTATTTCAATGGCAATTTTTCAATATTTATTTTTTTCTTCTGTAAGATTAACAGGGGTTGCTATCGGCACGGTCGTCACAATCGGGAGTGCTCCCGTTTTTTCCGGAATCATTGAATGGTTATTAGTAAAACGCCGTCCCACACAAGTGTGGATTATGGCGACAGCACTTGCAATTATAGGGTGTGCACTGCTCTTTTTAAATAAGGATGGAATCGTTGTCAATCCAGTGGGAATTGCGATGTCACTTGGAGCTGGATTGTTGTTTGCCTTTTATACCCTCGTCAATAAAGACGTGCTAGAAAAGGTAGATCCTGTGCCTGCTGTTGCGGTTATCTTTTCGATGAGTGCGATAATGCTCATGCCATTCTTGTTTTTATTAGAAACGGAAGGGCTCATGACAGGGCGTGGAATTTCTGTTGTGTTGTATCTTGGAATCGTCACAACCAGTGTGGCATATATCCTCTTTTCTGCCGGATTGAAAAGAATACCATCATCGTCAGCAGTCACGCTGTCACTTGCTGAACCACTTACTGCTGCTTTATTGAGTGTAATTGTTGTAGGTGAGCGACTGAATGGAACGTCTTGGATGGGTATTGCGATGTTGCTTGGTGGGATTCTTGTATTGACGCTGAGTGGTAGAAAAGTAAAGAGAACTAATTAATAAGCACCGGGCCTTCCTGTAAGTATAGGAAGGCCCGTTTTTTGACTATCTTAAGACTTTCTTCATAATTACAGTTGGTAATTGTTAAGATTTGGCGGGTACAATAGGTATCATAGAGTTAAGAAAAGCGAGGTGCGGAAGATGGCGAAGTTCACGGTGTTGGTAGCGGATGACGATCAGGATATCCGTGACGGGATTGAAATTTATTTAAAAAATGAAGGATACAATGTACTAAAGGCCGCGGATGGCAAAGAGGCGCTCGAGTTATTGGAGGCGAACGACGTCCATCTTCTTATTCTCGATATTATGATGCCGAACATGGATGGTATTACAGCGACATTCAAAATTCGAGAAGCGCGCAATATCCCGATTATCATGTTAAGTGCAAAAGCGGAGGACTCTGATAAAATTCACGGTTTGTCCGTTGGCGCTGATGATTATGTAACCAAACCGTTCCATCCAATGGAGTTGATGGCGCGGGTGAAGTCGCAATTACGTCGCTATATTCAATTTGGTACGTATGACGGTCAGAAAAAAATTGAAGTTGACGGTCTTGTTCTTGATGAAGAAGCAAAGGAAATAACGGTCGAGGGCGATGTTGTGAAGTTGACGCCCATTGAGTACAAAATTACAGAATTGCTGATGAAAAATGCAGGGCGCGTGTTTTCCATCAATGAAATCTATGAACGCGTCTGGAACGAGGCGGCGTACAATGCTGAAAATATTGTTGCTGTCCATATACGTAAAATTCGCGAAAAAATTGAAGCAGATCCGAAAAATCCAAGATATGTAAAGGTGGTGTGGGGCATTGGTTACAAAATCGAAAAATGATTACACTGCTTTTTGGTCAATCCTTGCAATTGTTATTGCGGCACTGAGTATTGGTTATTGTTTCACCCACATCATCGATTTAGTTGGTAATGGTGTGGAACGTTCTAGTCGGGCCATCGCCCAATTAAACAGGCTAATTAAAGGAGGCGTTTAACGATGAAGAGTAATAAATCGCCCCTACTATTATGGGTTTTACTAGTTTCGTTATTTTTAATAGCGCTTAATTCAACCGTGCAGGCTGATCTACAGAATATCGGGAAAAGTTATGTCAATTCGGAAGTTTTTAAAGCTAATATGGATACTTTTTATCAAAATATCGGTCCAACCACTTTGAATCCGATTAATATGGAAGAAGCAGAAAAAACGATTCCGGTAGCGAAGTCGGAAATTGAAGCACACCGCAACAGATTCGGAACCATGTCTGAGCAAATATCCAACATCCAAGACCAATATGTCGATCGGATTGCAGATGCAAAAGAGTCGAAAAATGAAGAGCTGAAAGCCGTATTAATTAAAGAGCGGGACACGAAACTGGATGATATTCGTCAAAATTTTGAAAGTGATGAACATGTAGAGGCAAAAATTAGGACTAAAAAAGCAGCTATGCTGAAAGGCTATTTGAATGAAAACCTTAGGTTAGAAATTGATGAGTTTCCAGTTTTTTACGAACTAGTAGATACCAAAACAGGGGAAAAGTTTTCATATGGCGATATGTTTTCCCACGCCGCCTATAAGAAGGTATTTGATGGGGGAAATGGTTATTTAAAAGCTTCGTCTATTCCTGTAGATAGGGATTTAACTTTTATGCGTGATGATGAAATCGAACTGACTAGGGATGACATGTTGTCAATCAGCAATCCGACACGAACATTCGAAGGCAAAGTCATCGTCTCGAAAGATGCATTGAAAGATGGGTTACTCAGTCACCAGATAAAGCAATATAACCAAGACAGATATTTTACGTTTGTTCTTTGGTTAGTTGGTGCAATTGCGTTGGCCGTAGTATTCACAAAGCTTCAGTTTAAAAAAGGGTGGGTTACGGAAAACGACTGGGCTATTAAATATAGCCACCTTAAAATTGATATGAAAGTAGGTTTGCTGGGTGTATCTACTATTGCAATGTATGCAGTATTAAATATCGTTTCAAACAGATTTCGTTATTTCTATTTTATAAACGTGAGTGCGTGGGTAATGAACATAATTCAGTTCGGCTTTTTACTGTTGTTCTTATTGGCAGTTGTATTCCAGCTCGTTAATTTCATTGAACGGCTAAGAATTAAAGGAATGCTTGAAAAGGACATTGCGGACAGTTATACAGTGAGCTTCTTCAAGGCTTTTCATGATATGTTCTTGAAAAAGTCAATCGGTGTTCAAACGTTCATTTTACTTATCGGCTTTTTCCTTGCCGGGATAGGGTTCGTAGTCGTATTTCTTATGCCAGTATCTTTAATACTCTACATCCCAGCCGTCCTGTTTCTGGGCTTGCCTGCACTTTACATGTTAGTGAAGCGGTCAGCGTATTTAAACCGGATCATTGTTGCTACGGAGGCGATGGCAGCAGGACGTCTTCATGAAGAGATAAAGGTAGAAGGAAAATCACCACTTGCCGAACACGCAAATAATTTGAATAACTTGCGCGAAGGTGTTCATGTCTCAATGACTGAACAAGCGAAAAGTGAACGCTTAAAAACAGAATTGATTACAAATGTCAGCCATGATCTTCGCACGCCATTGACATCAATTATTACGTATACGGATCTCCTGAAAAAGGAAGACATTACAGCTGAAGAACGTACAAAGTATGTAGATATTTTAGACAAAAAATCACAGCGTTTGAAGACCTTAATCGAGGATTTATTCGAAGTATCGAAAATGGCGAGCGGTAACTTGGAACTAAACAAACAGCGCGTTGATATGACGCAATTACTACAGCAAGCCCTTGCGGAGCACGAGGAAGAAATCTCGAAATCAGGGCTGGACTTTAGGGTGAATTTCCCTGAATCGGCACTCGTTGCCTATGTGGATGGAAAAAGATGGTGGCGTGTTTTGGATAACTTGATTGTCAATGCCATTAAGTACACATTGCCGGGTACCCGCGTCTATATTACGCTTCGAAAAGTAGGTGATACAGCCGAATTCATCGTGAAAAATGTGACGAAGTATGAGCTCGGTGAAAATACCGACGAATTATTTGAACGCTTTAAACGGGCGGATACATCACGCCATACAGATGGTTCAGGACTTGGCCTTGCAATTGCGCAATCCATCGTTGATTTGCATAATGGGAATATGAAAATCGAAGTAGATGGGGATTTATTCAAAGTAACGGTCGTCGTGGCGGTGGTTTAACAAATAGATATACAATAATACATGTCTGTTTATTAACCAAACATAACCAGCAAGTAACTTGATCACACATTGGTTCTACATGTATAGTTGCATTTTGATTGCTTTGGGATTGAACGACTACTATAGAATTACCCAGATGTCTGGATGTGTAGGGATGCGACTTTGTCGCATCCCTACACAGTTTTCCCGGTATTCCTATGGTGGTCCTTCATCCGTCGCGCTCCAAATGAATAAGTACAAAAGTGCTGAAACTTTTTGGGACGAAAGAATAGTGGGGTAACTACCCGGATAAAAGCCGCCAAAGATGCAATTTTGGCGGCTGATGCTTTCTCTATGGTTTTTTCTCTTTTATTAAAGAAGTGTCACTTTCTATAAGGTATCACACGATTATATGCATACTCTTTGCTAGAAGTAAGCAAGGAACGCATTGTACAACGTGCAAGAGTGCCCGAAATTGCATCTTCGGGCACTTACACTCTCTATAGAAAGTCATCTACTCTTTTCTTTCCAAACAACTGCACTTTTCACTTGAATAGTGTAGGAACGCGACAGGCAACTATTTACAACAGGATGACTGAAAAAAGTGTGTCTAGAAGTGATTGAGTCGCTTCTAGACACACTAGGACCCCCTCAGTAAATCTGTCATGAATAGTTAGCCGTAAGCGTGCCGGAAATAGTCCAGTGAAAATAATAAGCTGTACGCAACGCCCTTATACGGAGGGGGATGCGTACAGCTTTATTTTTTTAGAATATGGATACTAAGCTTGTTTTTCTGCAGTCTTATTCAATAGAAGTACATGATATAAACACCGATGAGTAGTACGCCAATATCCGCACACATATGAATCGTCCAAGAGGGCAAAATTGTTCCGCTTTTTTCATTGGCAAGTTGAAAGATAACTCCGCCGACCCAGAGTCCTGTCACAGCGAGTATAAGAAGAGCAGGGTTGAACCACGGAAGAAAAATCGTGATATGATAAATGGCAAACAGGAATGATGGTAAAATAAACCGAATCCGGGACTTGCCAACAAGGTTTGGCAACAGACCGCGGAAGTAAAATTCCTCTAACATCGAATTGCCGAACAGTATATAAAGTGCGATGAACGGGAATGTAGTTGTCGTTATACCTGCGCTAGCAAGATCAGCTAGAAGTGCAGCAATGTCTATGAAGGGCTGTAAGAAGATGAATGCGACAATGATAATCCCCATGATTGCAACCCCAGAACCAGTCGCGGACATCATGCTTTTTCGATCAGTTTGGCGCAAGCGTAAGAATGGGAATCCCGCCTTGCGCAATAAAATGAGTGGGAGGATTAGGAAAAGAATCATTTTCGCCATTGTTTTCCATATGTACGCAACTTCTACTGATTGTTCAATCCACAGTAGAAAAGCGATGCTCAATAACGATAAAACAATTCCTCGTTTCATAGTAGAACCTCCAATAACTGATTCAGTATTGGACGACTAATTAATGAATTAGGTTTCATTGAATTGAATAAAATGGGAATATAAAAAGGGAGCGCTTTTCAAGCGCCCCCTAAGAAAAGATATTATGCTAGCAAGTGCCTGGTACTTGATGCCCAACATACTTAATTAACCAATAAAGCAAGCACCAATAATAATTAACAGGATGAAAAGCACAATAATTAACGCAAACGAGCTTCCGCCCTCAAATCCCCCATATTGACCCATCGTCAACACTCCTTTCATGAATGGTCTAATTTAGCTTATGCAAACAGATTACTAGGCGATAAGTACAAACGCCTTTACGTCTGTTGAAAAAATGTTTGCTTTCGGTCATTTAGAGGAATAGTTTAGCGAGACGTGGGAATAGAAGTGGCCATTCTGCCGTGGAAAATGGGATTCTACTTGCTTGTTTAATGAAATATGTTGTATTATTAATTTAAAATGTGGGAATCGAATCACTATTCGGGAAAGTGGTGGGCATCCATTAGGTGCACCAATACCGAAGTGGAAATGCCGTTCTCCGAATTGCTATTCGAAGAAGGAGGATCAATAGATACTATGACAAAATCAGATGGTAAGTACCCAAACAAAGAAGATCTTGAACCGAAAGTGAAAGGGGCAGCTAATTCCGATGAGCTTCCACTTGCGGATCCATCCGACTCGAATACATCGGATGTCTTTAGAAAAAACACCTTGGTCAAGACTGGTGAGAACGAACAGTCAGCATATGGAACATACAAAACGGACACGGGTTATAATAAGCCGAAGTCGGGCGAACAATATCCATCTGGAGAAAAACAAAAAGAAGACAGCAAGTTTGATCAAGAAACACACGATAAATGGAATGAAGAGAAACCGAATGAGGATCCATTTAAACCATAACTTAGTGCGGTCGTTCCTTGTGGAGCGATCGTTTTGATTTGCCGATAAGATGCGATAGAGTGACAGAGAAGTAAAGAAAGGGATGATTATCATCGAAACAATGAATCAGTTAAAGTTTACACGTATTTATACACTTGGACGTCTTGTAAAGGCAAAAGAAGAAGCTTGGGACGCACAACCAACGGGATTCAATAACACGATTCGTTGGAATGCGGGCCATATTTTTGTAACGATGGAAACACTCGTTCAAAAAGCAATGGAAGGTTATGAACCTATCCATCCTGAATGGATCCCTCTCTTTGTGTCGGGATCGGGACCTAACGATTGGCAAGGAAGTGCCCCATCAACAGACGAGCTCCTCGCGGCTTTAGAGGCACAACCAGAGCGTGTGGTTAAAGCGCTCGAAGGCAATCAGCACAATACATTACAAGAACCGATGTCAATTGGGCCCTTGCATACGATGGCAACAGTTGAGGCGGTCGTTCAATTTGCAGTGTGGCATGAAGGTGTTCATGCAGGCATGATTAATGCATTGAACCGCTTGGCATAAGAATAATTCATTAAAAAAATAAGCAGTCATCATACATCAGGTATAGTCTGACGTGTGATGACTGCTTTTCAATTCACTAAATCATGCTTAAACGCATAAATAACTGCTTGTGTCCGGTCTTGCACTTCTAGTTTAGCTAATAGATTGCTAACATGCGTCTTCACTGTTTTCAGGGCAATAAACAAATCATCAGCGATTTCCTGATTCGATTTACCTTTGGCGAGGTGCAATAAAACTTCGAGTTCACGTTCCGTCAACTCATCATGGAGTTGTCGTTCATTGTTCGCTCGCATTTTGCGCATCATTTTTGTTGTGACTTCAGGTTCTAACACCGTTTGCCCTTTCAATGTTTCACGGATGGCCTCCGCAATTCGCTTCGCATTCGATGTTTTCAATATGTAGCTGATTGCGCCTGCTTCAAGTGCCGGATATACTTTGTCATCATCTAGAAAACTTGTAACGATAACGATTTTTGCTTCCGGCCACTCCTTTATGATTGCGGCAGTTGCTTCGGCACCGTTCATTTCAGGCATGACCATATCCATCAAAATAATATCGGGGCGTAACTCGAGTGCTTTTTCAACGGCTTCGCGCCCGTTTACCGCTTCGCCAATGACTTCCATATCGGGCTGAATCTGAAGGTAAGCCGATACACCGATTCGCACCATTTCGTGGTCATCCACTAATAGGATCTTGATCATTCAATTCATCCCCTTTTCGAGCAGGTAATTTTACTTCTACAATTGTTCCTTGTGAGGGAACGGAAACGATTTTACATGTTCCGCCGATTTCAATTGCACGTTCTTTGACGTTTTGAAGCCCATATGAGCCGCCTTTTCCGTCACTATCCTTGAATCCGACACCATTATCTTGCACACGGAAAATCGCGAGTCCATCTCTTTCAACAAATAGCACATCGACCTCCGTGGCTTGTGCATGGCGCAGTGTATTGGATAACGTCTCCTGCGCGATGCGGAATAAATGATCCTCTGCACCTTTTGATAATGTCACTTCTTCCAAACGGAATCGGATATCGAATAGAACTTTTTCTCTTAATTCAATTAACAGTTCTTCAAGCCCTTCAGCGAGCGATTTATTGTTCAAGGCCGCCGGTCGTAAATGAAGGAGCAACGCGCGCATTTCCAGCTGTGCTTGTTGGACGATTCGCTCGACTTGGAGTACCGATTTTTGTGCTATAACGGCTTCGTTGTTTTCTGTAATTGCGGATAATAGCATCGATGCGGCGAACAGTTGCTGGGATACTGAATCATGCAACTCGCGTGCAAGCCGCTGTCGTTCCTGTATAATTCTTTCTTGGATCAGTTTGTCTTGCTCCTCCGCACGCTCATCTATTATACGTTGCAGACTTTTTCGTTGTGTATGAATGACTGTTGACACCGTCCCGATTGCCCGGTCCATGCGGGGAGAGAACTTCCCGATTGAATCGGTTTCTAGCTCGGTGTCGATCAACGCCGTTATCCTCTGCTCAATCGCTTTTTCTCTTGAACTTCCTAAAAACCCCGTCCATATGGCGATACCCCAGGCAAGCAGGAGAATAGTGTTCAAAATCCACCAACCAAGAGGAACTTCCGCAAACTTCAATTCGTAAAATGCAAACCAACTTTCCTCTAAAGGCAACCCAATAATAAAATAGAAGTAAACCGCGGCAATCACGGTAAATAGAAACGATAAAACAAGTCCACGTCCGATAACTGCCTTCATTTTCGTGTCACCTCGACATCTCCGCCCCAAGTGGAAAGTGTAATGATAAGTTCAGGAGACTCAGCTGATTTCCCTTCATAACTATCTTTCATATGGAGCGACTCGTTAATAAGTCGTTTTCGGTAGATATTGAACAGCTTAGCATCACCAATTAATGTCGTGTAATGAATGCGTACGGGGATTTCGTAAGGTAAGTCAATCTTGATTTTCCCAATACCTTGCCTAACGGAAATTAAAGAAGTCCCTTTTGGTAGCACCGTATCCGTGACATCGATGTGGATATCACCAAAGAGCCCTTGGATATGGATATCCTCCCATTCATAAGACGAAAAGGGGGATGACTGGACGGAAAATAATTTGTTTTTCCAAATTCCGTTGGGTGTTTCTCGCTGGAGATCTTTGAGAGGACGCATGATTTCCTCAGACGGCACGCCTTTCCATAATCTCACGAGGACATAGACGATGACGGTGAAAATGAGCACTCGTAGACTCCACAATGTGAAAAGCGCCATTGCGATAAAAAACAAGCCTGGTAAAAATAGCAGCTTCGAGCGTTTCCGCAAACCATAATAAATAAGTCCGGCGCCAAGAAGGACGAACACGATATTGCCATTATGAAAGAAAGCCGCCTCAACAAAAATGAGCAGCAGGAATGTAAGTCCCCAAAATGTGAATTTGTTCGTATCGATTCGTTTCATCTTGTTATTCCCCCTTCTTGAGGTCAGATTATCTGTCAGTAAAGAAAGTAAGGAAGCAGGTAAGCAACTTAAGTAAGCCGCGTTCTGTGACGACGTTTGCATACCTGCATCCTACAGTCTATTTTACACAATTTCTACTTCTTTTGCGGATTCTTTCTCTAATGACTCGAGGCGACGGTCCATAGATGACGTTTCGTACTCACGTTCAATCTTCCCACCAAGGTTTTCGATATACTTTTTCATATCGCCAACTGACGCCATTTTGCTGTCTGCATTTTCAGGAGAGATGACTTGGTCCATACGATGATGGGCCCGCGTTACATTCTCTTTGCCCATTAATTGTAGCTGACGTACTTTCATGTCTTTGACTTTATGTTTCATTTCTTCGAATTTACGTTCAAGTGAAATCAGTTCATAAGCCGTTTCCATAACACTTTCCGATAGTTCTGCTGCACGCGTATCGTACGCAGCGATTTCCTCCTCAGCAAATGCAACTAAGTCTTCTTCACCTGCAGTTTGTGCAAGTTCGAGCTGACTGCGGCGTTTGTCTGCCATCTTTTCTGCTTCTGCCAATTCTTTCTGCATTTCTGTTTTTAGTTTGCTTTGCCGTTCAAGTAATTTGCCGATTGAATCGGTCTGTTTTTCTGCCTCGCGGATGTATTGATTCAACATGGCGATTGGGTTTTTGCTTTCTTTTTTATCGAGCACCGTGTGAAGATCTGCTTGTACCGAGTATTTGAATCTATTCCAAAGTGAGTTCATAGTTAGTTCCTCCTAATTATTTTGTGATTTCATTCCACTGACGTTCGAAGTTTACAAATGGATCATCGGTGGCGTTATTGATGATGTTACTATTTTCTGTACCATGCCATTTACGGCAAGCATACAGAACACCCACTAAAGCAATAATTCCGATGAATGCTGGTACATTTGCAATTGCCGTTAACAAGCCAACGACAAGTACGCCTCCCCAGAATAGTTTTGAGATTGTGGAAGTGCTCTTTCTGAAATAATGGAACCCCGCGTATGCGACTAATGCAGAAAATGCAAGTGCGAGAAGTGATCCAAGGTTTACAAGGGCAACGATTGCCGCTGTAATACCGAGTGCTGCAAGACCTAGTTTTTTCATTTGTTGTTCCTCCTTTCGTTTGTAGCTTAATCTTATAACGATTTCCGGCTCGTCCAAACGGGCGCTAAGCGGATTTTCATCTAAGACTTGAGGCTGATTCAGTCTAAGTCATACTAGATTTTGTAAGTATTTTCATGTATTCTATTATTATAAGAAAAATTAATTAATTACGATAACTAGGTGTGGGAATGAAAGAGATTGTTATTGGTGATTGAGTGTGAACTGCGGTAGGCAGGAGAAAAGGGAGCTTTTCGGTCTACAGACCTAATGAACTTGTGGATATGGACATCAACACAGCAAGTGCTGATAAAGTTAATAATCTATTACTTTCAAAAGCGCATGTTACACAAGGGGGATTGACCATTGGCGAGATACAAATTTGAAACGGATGAGCACGTCATGTTTCGAGATTCGCTCCGAAAGTTTCTTCAAAAAGAAGCTGTCCCACACTACGATACATGGGAAAAAGACGGGCTTATTCCAATCGCGTTTTGGAAAAAACTCGGGAAGATGGGATTCCTCTGTCCGCAAGTGGATGATAAATACGGTGGGCTTGGTCTGGATTTCAGCTTCAGCGTTATAATCGGGGAAGAACTTGAGCGTGTAGGCACAGGCCTTACGGGTGTGGGATTGCACAATGACATCGTTGTTCCATATATTGAATCGTTTGGCACCATGGAGCAGAAAACACGTTGGTTACCGGGATGTGTAAGCGCTGACAATATTACTGCTATTGCAATGACAGAGCCAGGGACAGGGTCGGACCTGGCTAATATCTGGACGACTGCAATTAAAGATGGTGACCACTACGTCGTGAATGGTCAAAAGACGTTTATCACAAACGGTATTAATGGAAACCTGATGCTCGTTGCTGTAAAAACCGATCCATATGCCGAACCCAAACATCGCGGCGTCAGTCTACTTATTATAGAAGAAGGAACGCCAGGATTCACGAAAGGCCGCAAACTCGATAAAGTAGGGCTACATTCGCAAGACACGGCGGAGTTGTTTTTTGAAGATTGCCGCGTACCTGTGGCGAACTTGATCGGCGAAGAAGGAAAAGGATTCAGCTACATGATGGAAAAACTACAGCAGGAACGGCTTGTTGTTGCGATTGCTGCACAGACGGCATCTGAAGACATGCTGGAATTGACATTGGCGTATGTGAAATCGCGGAAAGCATTTGATAAGCCGATTGGTTCGTTCCAAAACACGCAGTTTAAACTTGCTGAAATTGCAACTAAAGTGGAAATTGGCAAAGCTTTTCTGGAATCACTTATTGAAGATCATCTAGTGGGAAAGGACGTCGTCACGAAAGTATCGATGGCGAAATATTGGCTGACGGATACGGCGCGCGAAATTTCGGCAGAGTGTATGCAGCTTCACGGTGGATATGGTTATATGGAGGAATATAAAATTGCGAGGCGTTACCGGGACATTCCTGTGGCATCGATTTACGCAGGGACAAATGAAATCATGAAGGTTATCATCGCGAAGAATATGGGTTTGTAGGATTTATGGATGCTTGAAGGAATAATTTAGCTTCGTATGGCATATTATCTTTCGGGGCCATATGTGACGTATGTCTATGATTTAAGATCGCACTTATTACGTAAAAAAACTTATTCTACATGAAAAGGGGATCGATTAATATGATGCAAACACCACTTTTATTATCTTCCTTTATTAAGCGAGCAGAGCAATACTTCCCTAACAAATTAATTATTTCACGCACAGGAGAAGACTCGATTCACCGGATTCCATATCGCGAGTTCGCAAAAAGAACGCGCAAACTGGCAGATGCCCTAACAAAACTTGGGATGAAGCACGGAACGAAAGTTGGAACGTTTGCTTGGAATCACCATCGACATTTAGAAGCCTATTTTGGTGTGCCTGGAACAGGTGCTATCCTTCATATGGTAAATATACGATTATCGCCGGAACATATTGCATACGTCATCAACCATGCGGGGGATGAAATCCTGCTTGTCGATGATAATCTGTTTCCACATCTCGAAAAACTTGCGCCCTATCTGAAAACAGTGAAACATTATATCATCATGGGAGATAGCACTGAAATACCGCAGACAACTCTCGAAAATGTCTATTCGTATGAGGCGCTTCTTGCAGCAGCGTCTGAAGACTTTGTATTCCCAGAAGATCTCGATGAAAATACGCCAGCGGGCATGTGCTACACCTCCGCTACGACGGGCAATCCAAAAGGAGTCATGTATACCCATCGCGGACTTGTACTGCATAGTTATGCGCTAGGACTAGCTGATGCCATGGGCTTATCTGAGAGAGATGTTATCCTGCCAGTCGTGCCAATGTTCCACGTAAATGCATGGGGAATGCCATTCGCTGCAGTCTTTTTTGGCACAACACAAGTCCTTCCAGGGCCGGGCTTAAATCCGAAGCTACTACTGGACTTGATTGAGCAGGAGAAGGTGACTATAACAGCGGGGGTTCCAACAATTTGGCTCGCGGTGCTGAAGGAACAAGAGCAGAACCCAAGAGATTTGTCATCCCTTCGAGCCGTTGTAAGCGGTGGTTCAGCTTCGCCAAAAGGATTGATCCGTGCATTTGAAGAAAAACTTGGCGTACCATTCATCGTTGGCTACGGCATGACCGAAACATCGCCGCTGGTCAGTCTATCCGTTTATTCATCAGGGATGATCGATTTGACAATGGATGAAAAAATCGACGTCCGTGCACTTCAAGGGTTGCCGATGCCAGGTCTTGAAGTTCGCATTGTCAATGAAAATGGAGATGCACCTTGGGACGGTAAAACAATGGGCGAATTAGCCATTCGAGGCCCTTGGATTGCAAGTGAATATTACAATGATGAGCGGACAGCAGAAGCCTTCCGCGATGGTTGGCTATTTACGGGGGATATTGCAGTCATGACAGAGTTCGGCTATCTAAAATTGATGGATCGAACAAAAGATTTGATCAAAAGTGGAGGCGAATGGATTTCGTCTGTTGACTTGGAAAATGCGCTAATGACGCATGAAGATGTTTTTGAAGCGGCAGTGATAGCGATACCGCATGAGAAATGGATTGAACGTCCACTTGCGTGTGTTGTCTTGAAAGAGGGGAAGGTTGCTGACGAAGAGATGAAACAGCGGCTACTAACCTATTTGGCAGGCCAGTTCGCTAAATTATGGGTACCGGACGATGTTGTCTTCTTGGATGAAATCCCGAAAACATCCGTCGGTAAATTCCTAAAAGCCTCATTACGTAATCAATTGACCGAACATTATCAGCAAGTGTAAGAAACGCAAAAGGGACCGTAACTGGTCCCTTTTTCATGCAATCAATTAAAAAGTTTAACGGCATGATATCCTATACTTGAATAATCAACTGGATAGTTAGTACTTTAGTGAATTGTATCGCAGTAATTTGGTATAAATACAATATACTATAGTATGCACTATATATAGCTTGGCGGGTAGTGTATAACTTGATTACTTATTGTGGGTAGATTGTAAACTGGGGAGAAAATTGTGGATATCTTTGTATGTAATTTGATTAATAACCTAAATAGACGTTTTTCGATAGAAAATTCTGAAACTATAAACATTTTTTGAAGTTATCAACTGACGATTGTTGATAACTCCGTATTTCATAAGGTTATCAACAAAAGGTAAAGAATCCATTAGGGTAATTAATGCGAGTAATACCGACGTAGAATCATAGGAATGGATTCTTTTGCATAAAATAATTGATAAGAAAGGCAACTTCTTTTTATAAAGGAACGTCCATTCATTTCACGAAGTCAGTTTGCACTTGCATTCGGTATTTAGTAAAGTAATAGTTGGTGGAGGCGTAACTTGGAAAATTGGATTACTGAATTTATGGATCAGTTTGGCTACTTTGGTGTGTTTTTATTAATACTGATTGAGAATGTGTTTCCACCGATACCATCTGAAGTCATTTTGACATTCGGCGGATTCATGACGACGTATTCAGATATGACACGAGTGGGCGTCATTATTGCGGCGACGGCTGGATCGGTTATTGGGGCGATGATTTTGTATAGTATCGGGTTATTTCTCGATGTGGAACGCCTTGAGAAAATTGTCGATCGGTGGGGAAGCGTTTTACGTCTTACACGAAAAGACATTCGCAAGGCCGATGCATGGTTTAACAAATATGGTCCGTGGACAGTGCTGCTCTGCCGCCTAGTTCCACTAATCCGTAGCCTAATCTCGATTCCAGCAGGCATGTCGAATATGAATTTCCCGCTATTCATTTTACTTACAACAATAGGTAGTCTGATCTGGAACGCGACACTTGTTATGATCGGCGCAGCAGTTGGCGACAATTGGCAATCGATCGTCCATTATATGGACATCTATTCGAACATTGCGTACGCACTGCTAGCAATTAGCGGTATAGCGATTTGCATTTGGTATGGTCGTTTCCGTAGAAAGAGAGTGTAGTTAACTTATGGAATTATTTGATTTGATTAAAGCGTTAATACTTGGATTTGTTGAAGGAATGACGGAGTTCGCACCTGTATCTTCGACGGGTCACTTGATCATTGTCGACGATATGTGGCTGAAAACGGAAGAGTTTTTAGGTAAATATCCCGCGATTACATTTAAAATCGTTATCCAGTTAGGATCGATTTTAGCAGTTGTCGTCGTATTTTGGAAACGTCTTTTTAGCCTAGTCGGTCTTTATAAGATTGATGGTAAAAAGATGAATTCACGCTTCAATTTAGGGCATGTCATTATCGGTATGCTTCCAGCTGTCATTCTTGGATTTGCGTTTAAAGATCTGATTGATGATTATTTATTCGGAGTGGAAACGGTTATTTTTGCCTTGGTAGCAGGGGCAATTCTTATGATTGTCGCTGACAAATTTGGTCCCAAAAAACCGAAAGTACAAACGTTGGACCAAATCACATACAAGCAGGCGTTCACAGTTGGTCTTGTCCAATGTCTGTCACTGTGGCCAGGGTTTTCGCGTTCAGGCGCCACAATTTCGGGCGGTGTGCTGTTCGGAATGAATCACCGGACTGCGGCAGATTTCACGTTCATTATGGCTGTTCCAATTATGATGGGCGCAAGCCTTGTATCGGTTTTGAAGAACTGGGAGTACTTGTCGATGGATAATCTGTCGTTTTACATCGTCGGATTCATCAGTGCATTCATTTTCGCATTGATTTCCATCCGCTTCTTCTTGAAGCTAATCTCACGCGTTAAACTTGTACCGTTTGCGATTTACCGACTTGTCTTAGCAGCTGTGTTAGCGGTTATTGTATTTTTATAAGAAATTGGAACGACTCCTGCACATTGGTGTACGGGAGTCGTTTTTTGCTTTTAGTAACTATTATAAGAAAATCTTACCCGGATTCAGTAAGTCTTTGGATCTAGCAGCTGTTTCATCTGCTTCATTACCTCTAGGGCCTCTCCATGTTAGGCTTGCTGAAACATACGCTTACCTAGACCCACACCATGTTCACCTGTACAACTGCCTCCGACTTCGATTGCTACCTCTTCTTCCGCCCCAGATTACGTTCCGGCAAATTCAAAAAACAGCGAGTGGGCTATGGGTATATCGTAGCCCACGTAGGCATTGACTGTCTCAATGCTTTTATCCTCGACAAGCTCCATCTCCATGCGTAATACGGGGATACCGCTTTGTAAAATCATTGTTGCGGCTCTCCGACACTACTCAAGATTCAACACTTGATCACGCATGGAACCATATTTTACAGCGGTTTTTCCACTGGTATTTGTCGCAACCATTCCCCCGATAATCTAGGCAGAAAACCACTGCCGAGGAAGGTATGGAGTTTGTTTTGTGAACTCGATAGTAAGAACTATCCGCAAGAAAAATAGAAGATTGAACTCATCCCAATAACGAAATAAATGAAAATTAAAACTTGACTTATAATTTTGACATGGTAACATTCAAAACAATTACTTTTGCGCGAAGCTAATGACAACTATTAAAAAATTAAATTAAATATACTTGAGAGATGGTCCAGTAATTATATTGTGAGCAGCAACAAGAGACTGAATGGTAGGTGTGAATTCAGGCAACAATATGTATGAAGTACGCCATTCGATATTCTCAACTACTAATGAAGTGGATGACCGGTCCAAAACCGGCCATCAATTAGGGTGGTAACGCGGAGAGCTTCTTCGTCCCTTTCCAAGGGATTGAAGGGGCTTTTTTTTGTACCCATTTTGTCTAGCTCCAGCCGCATTAGTAGTGGCAATAGCATCCATAATGAACGTTAGTATTCTTCAACTTTGAAAAGTGCCGCATTTGCCGATTTTGTTCTCTATCTTGAACTTGTTATTAATTTGCTATGGTCTTATCAAAAAAAATCCGTACCGTAAGTTGGAAGGTGAATGGTTTATCTTTACCTAAGAATATACTTGTTTTAGATTGACTAGTTAATCCTAAGTGAGCTATTTCGGGGGAAATGGAGGCGGAAAATGAGTAAGGAAAATGAAATAGGTGTTCAACTTGTTGAAAATGTCGATAGCGAATTCCGATTTCGGAAATACGTTGGAAAAACAGCTGTAGTAGTATCAACATTAGCTATTATTTGGTCGATTTTTCAGCTCATCGCTGCCGGTACAGGGGCACTTAATGCGATTACCCTTCGAGGCTGGCATATTTTATTTATGTTAGTGTTAGTGTTTTTATTATATCCCGCACGAAAAGAAAGGAGTGGGACCCTTCACCGCCCAACCATAGTTGACATGATATGTGTGAGCTTAAGTGTCCTTGCGTTTGGATATTTATTAATTAGTTATAAAGAGATTGTACTTCGCGGAGGCTATTTACTCACAATAGACTATGTATTTGGTGCTATCGGAATTGTAATGATTTTCGAGGCAGCTCGGAGAGTTGTTGGTAACCTTGCGATTCTCGCATTAATTTTTTTATTATATAATTTTTTTGGTGAAATCGTTCCAGGATCTTTTGGGCATAGTGGATTTAGTTTGAAAAGAGTGATAGATTACCTGTTTTGGGGTAGTGAAGGCATATTTGGGATTGCAGTAGGCGTTTCAGCTACATTTGTCTTTTTATTTATTTTGTTCGGGGCATTCCTGAAAATAAGTGGATTTAGCCAGTTTATCAATGATTTATCATTAACAATTGCTGGTCGCTCTCCAGGTGGCCCGGCTAAAGTAGCTGTCATTGCTAGTTGTTTAATGGGAATGATTAATGGAAGTGCACTCGCAAATGTAGCGACTACCGGAACAATAACGATACCTTTGATGAAAAAGACTGGATATAAACCACAGTTTGCTGCAGCGGTAGAAGCAGTTGCGTCTACTGGTGGCCAGTTTGCACCACCTATTATGGGGGCAGTTGGATTCGTAATGGCTGAATACCTCGGTGTTCCTTACACAACCGTACTTATTGCAGCGATTATACCAGCTTTACTTTATTATGTAACACTAATCATGGTTGTTCATTTTGAAGCAAAACGTTTAGGGTTAAGAGGTCTTTCTAAAGAGAATATTCCAAATGTCTTTGAGGTTCTGAAGAAACAAGGGCATTTATCATTACCACTTATTGTTCTAATGGTTATGTTGTTCAAGGGGTATACGCCTGTTTATGCAGCTGTATTTTCGATTGTAGCTTGTGTAGTTGCGAGTTGGGCGCGAAAAGATACACGAATGGGCATCAGAAAGATTTTACAAGCACTCGAGGAGGGGGCGAGAGGAGCACTTGGTGTAGCTGTGGCCTGCGCTATTGTTGGGGTAATTATCGGGACGGTTTCATTAACAGGTATTGGTTTGACTTTTGGCTACACGATTATGGCAAGCGCTAATGAGAGTTTACTTATTGCAAGCCTCCTTGTAATGCTGATGAGTATTGTTCTAGGCATGGGTGTACCTGGAGTGGCGGCTTACATTATTGTTGCCACAGTAGGTGCGCCGGTTCTGATAAATCTAGGTGTAGCGCCACTAGCTGCTCATATGTTCGTGTTAATTTATGCTTGTTTATCTAATATTACGCCGCCAGTTGCATTAGCCTCATATGTAGCGGCAGGAATTGCAAATACGAACCAACACCAAGTTTCAATGATAGCAATGCGATTGGGTATAACCGGATTTTTACTCCCGTTCTTCTTTATCTATGAACCGGCATTACTTCTAGGGGAAGAGGCGTATACAAAGAGTATTATTCCTGTATTAACGGCCTTAGTGGGTACCGTTTCATTAGCAGCCGGTTTACAAGGTTGGCTACTAAAAGGGGCGACAGTTATTCAAAGGATTATTTTAATAGTAGTTGGGCTGCTAATGATTGCGCCTGGAACTGTGACAGATGGAATAGGTATTTGCTTCTTGTTAATTGTTGTTATCTGGCAAAAGTCAACAATGAGAATGACGAAAGAAGTGAAAGTATAGCAGAATTAAAGTACTGAAGAACTAGATTTTCTATCATGAGAGGGTGTTTGCCAATGGTTAAGAACAGTTGGAAGAAAATTATGTTGATAGGTGTGTTAGCGATGATCACTATACTTGCTAGTGCTTGTGGAAGCGATGGCACCGAAGAAACAGAAGGGGGGAAATCCTCTAAACCAGTGCAGTTGAATTTCCCAACCGCATCAACGACAGGAACAATTTATCCACTTGGCGCAGCAATGGCTAATTTATGGGGAAAAGAAGTCCAGGGTGTTCGTGTAAATGCCCAAGCTTCAAATGGCGGCGTCGATAATCTAAATTTGATGAAAAACGGTGAAGCCCATATTTCCTTTGCAACAACGGGTATCATTTGGGAAGCCTATAACGGTGAAAGAAGTTTTAAAGATCGCCAATATAAAGACGTTCGAATCGTTGCGGGGCTTTATTATAATCCCAATCAATTTGTGGTTCGAAAAGATGCAGGAATTAAATCAATTTCAGATTTAAAAGGAAAGCGCTTTGCACCAGGAGCAGTAGGAAGTACACCTGAGGTAGAATCCAGTATCATTTTACCGGAATACGGAATCGAGTATCCAGATGACATTAAAGAAAATTTTGTTGGGTTCACAGAAGCCATCGATTTAATGAGGAATAAACAAATCGATGGTGCATTGATTCAAGCAGGACTACCTACGGCAGCAGTTACAGAAATGACATCTACTGCGGATGGTGTATTGATTGGAATTGAACCGGAAGTCCGTAAATCATTAATGGAAACTTATCCGTGGTATTCAGAAGTAACGATTCCAAGTGGAACATATGAAAATCAAAAAGAAGATATCGATACATTAGCTATTAAAATGGTATTAATGGCAGACGCTTCAGTAGATGATGATACTATTTATGAATTGACAAAAGCTTTTTGGGAAAATATCGATAGTTTGAAATCTGCCCATGCAATTGTTAACCAAATGAATATAGATGAGGCGGTAACAGAACTCGCTGATATTCCAATCCATAGTGGGGCAGAACGTTACTATAAAGAAATTGGTATTTTAAAGTAGAATTTTTTTGAAGTAAAGACGTCATGTTTAAAAAGGGAGGTGTTAGATGATGAAGGGAAATAAGAAAAGTATTGGATATCTTGGACCCACGGGCACGTTTACGGAGCTAGCGGTAAATGCCCTATTTCCAAATAGACAATCGGTGAGTTTGCAGGGATATTCTTCGATCCAAGCATGTTTGCTAGCAGCTCGTCAGATAGAAACCAACTATACTGTTGTTCCAATTGAAAACTCAATTGGCGGATCTGTAGATATGACACTCGATTGGCTCATTAATGAAATTAATGTACCCATTCAGGCCGAGGTACGATTACCGATACATCACGAATTATTAGCAAACCAATCACAATCATTAACTCATAATTATGAGGTTATTTATGGACATCCTCAGGCATTAAAACAATGCAATCAGTATTTGCGAGATTTCTACCCCGATATAGAGCAACGTGCGACTGATAGTTCCGCGCTAGCAGCTAAGATTATCTCTGAAAATCCTGATGAATCGTGGCTTGCTATCGCAAATTTCGTTGCCAAAGATATTTATGGGTTATTGGAAATAAAGAAAAATATTGAAAATAACATAATGAATATGACTCGTTTTATTGTACTGGGATATGAGGAATTAATGCTTCCTGAAGATAGTATGAAATCTTCGATAATAGTGTCTTTTCCGGAGAAAAAATTGATGATGCTTCATAAAGTTCTAGCTATTATTGATCACTGGGGGATTACACCGACAAAGATTGAGTCAGTACCTATGAAAACAGAACTGGGTGAATACGTTTTCTTAATTGATATTGATACAACAAATGTATTATCTAGTTATGTACGGGCTTGTTCTGATATACGTGACTTAAATTGTAAACTTCGGCAATTGGGAACGTATCCAGTATTAACAGCAGACATTGGATATTGATTATCCAATTCGATTAAGTAGGATCTGTGACTTGAGCTATGTCGATGATATGTGACTTAGAATAGTGGAGTTCCTGGTGAAATATCCTGTAATCACATTTAAGATTGTGATTCAGTTAGGTTCGATATTTTCGGTTGTTGCCGTATTTTTGAAGCGTTTATGTAGTTTAGTTGGATTTAATAAAATTTGATGGTGAAAAGATGAATTCACGTTTCAATTTAGAGCTTGTCATTATCGTTTTACATCGTCGGTTTCGTTAGCGCATTCATCTTTGCGCTAATCTCACGCGTTAAACTTGTACTGTTTGCAGTTTACCGACTTATATTGGCGGCTGTATTAGCGGTTATTGCGTTTTTATAAGAATTTGAAACGACTCCTGCACATTGGTGTGCGGGAGTCGTTTTTTGCTTTTACATTAAAGTCTAAAAGCATGTGATCAATTGTTGCTAGAACCTAACTTTTCAGAAATCCGTCTGCCTGTTTCCATTACTTTTTCAATAAGGAAATCCATCCGATTTTCAGTCAGATTGAAACTGATGAAACCTATACTGACTGCTCCTACAACTTCTCCGAGGCCGTCTAGAATTGCCACAGCTACGGAAGAAGTGCCTTCCGTCCTCTCTCCGTGGCTTGTTGCATATCCTTGTTTTTTTATCTCTTTTAGTGTTGCTTTAACCGTAGCCAATTGCTCAATAGGTAAAAGTTTCTGCAAAATAGCTGCCGATTTAGAAGAAGGCATGTTGGCAAGCATCGCTTTATTAGCCGCACCGATATGCATTGGAATACGCAAACCCAGTTGGTCATAAATCCGAATTGTATTTTTTTCGCTATCAATTCTTTCTAAAATAATTGCTTCAACCCCTGCCGGTCTGCTTAGATAGACACTTTCATCTACTTCATGGCCTAAACGCTCCAGTTCGGGTCTTATTGTAGTGACGTAATCCATCGAATCATACACTTGCAAACCGTATTCTAACCAAATCGTTCCGAGCCGATAGCATTTCGTACGCTCATCCTGCTCCACCATACCTTGTTTGATCATTGCTTTCAGCAATCTATGCATTGTGCTGAGGGGTAACTCACATTGCTTGGACAGGTCTGAAATAGATACGCCATTTTCTGCCGTGTGTGCAGCGAGTGTTTTGGCTACGATCATTGCGCGGTCAATTGATTGCATGTAAAACACCACCTGTCATATAAATAACTACGTAAAATTCCACGTCTGTTGATTAACCATTTACCTGCATAAAAAACTAGTGAAATGGGCATGAATACTTTCATTTTCACTGGGATATTTTCGGTCCGCTTTCGGCGAAATAATCACGACACCTTTACCGAGGGGGAAGATGTGGCTAGAAGTGTCTCCGTCACTTCTAGCCACATCTTCGGGGAGGAATTGCAGTTCATTTCTCCTTGGTCATCCTGTTGTGAATAATTTCCTGTAGCGTTCCTACACCATTTAAGTGAATAATGCAGTTGCTTTGAAAGAAAAGAATAGTTGACTTTCTATAGAGATTATAAGTGCCCGAAGATACAATTTCGGGTACTTAGGCACATTGTACAATGCGTTCTTTTCTTACTTCCAGCAAAGTGTATGCATCTAATCATGTGATAGCTTATAGAAAGTGACGCTTCTTTACTAGTAAAAAAGAAAAAAACAAAGAGAAAATTTCAGCCGCCAAAATTTCATCTTTGGCGGCTTTTATCCAAATAGGAAGCACCGCTATTCTTTCATCCCAAAAAGCATCTGCACTTCGTGTACTTAGGCATTTGGAGTGCGACGGATGAATAACCACCATACGATTATCCCTACACATCCAGACATCACGGTAATCATATAGAAATCATTCAATCCTAAGCGATCTAAAAGCAACTATACACATGGCGTCTAAGTTCTGATCAGGTTTATTAGTGGTTATTTTTAGTTAATCAACAGACATGGTAAAATTCATTACTCTGAAAATTTTAATTTGAAGTATTCGAAATACATTGACATTGTATCACGAAGAGAATATATTTTATATATAAACTTTCCATTCAACGGAAACGTTTTCCACTATGCGGAAAAGGGTGACGTAAATTGACTTATTGTTCATCAATGTACAGACCATTAAAGCGGGTAATTGTAAAGCATCCAAGTGCAGCTTTCTTAAATCAGAACCATCTAGCGAATCAATGGAAAACATTTAATTACCTTGAAGAACCAAACTTTGAAGAGGGAATCCGTGAATTTAAGGATTTTATCGCGATTCTTGAAAAATATGTGCCACAAATTGACTATTTGCCGGCTTCGCCTGAAGTTGGTATGGATTCGTTGTATGCGCATGATCCGGTGAAGTTTACGCCAGACGGAGCAATCATTTTGAAATCTGGTAAAAAGCTGAGACAACCGGAAGCTGCAGTATATAAAGAGTTCCTTGCAGAAAAAGAGATTAAGATTGTTGGTGAATTGACGGGAGATGCAGTATCGGATGGTGGAGATATCATTTGGTTGGACGACAAGACACTCGTTGTAGGTCGTGGATACCGTACGAATGACGAAGCGATCCGGCAACTAAAAGAAATGACGGCTTCTTTCGTTGATGAATTCATCATCGTTCAACTGCCGCATGACCAAGGAGAAGCGGAATGTCTGCATCTAATGTCGTTCATCAGCATGGTCGATCGTGATTTGGCTGTTGTACATTCCCGTCTTATGCCGGTATTTTTCCGTCAGCTACTTATTGAACGAGGAATCCAGTTGATCGAAGTGCCAGAAGATGAATACCATACCCTTGGCTGTAATGTATTAGCACTTGCGCCGCGTGTTTGTGTAATTGCAAATGGTAACGCTTCCACGAAAAAGCAGCTAATTGATGCCGGTGCAACGGTCTATGAATACAAAGGGGAAGAAATCAGTGTGAAAGGGACGGGCGGGCCTACATGTCTGACAAGTCCAGTTGTAAGAAACTAAAATTAGGGAGTGGATTGGTATGTATACAAACGTAATCGTAAAAACACCGGGAAAAAGCTATTTGAATGGATTGACGACTTCTGATTTAGGTAAACCCGTATTTGAAACGTTATTGGAACAGCATAAAAACTATATTGAAGCTTTGGAAAAGTGCGGCGTGACTGTTACCCATCTTCCTGCAAGTGAGGAATTCCCAGACTCCACATTTGTAGAAGATGCAGCTGTATTAACAGCTGACTTCGCGGTTATTACAAATCCGGGAGCAGAATCACGTAATGGGGAAATCAAAGAAATCGAAGCTAGTCTAAAAGGATTTTACAAGAAATTTCATTATATAAAATCGCCAGGAACACTTGACGGCGGTGATATTCTACAAGCTGAAAATAGTTTCTACATCGGGATTTCTGAACGGACAAATGAAGAAGGGGCACTTCAATTGAAAGCCATTTTGGAACATGAAGGTTATGAAGCGACAATTATTCCGTTGAAAGAGTTTTTCCATTTGAAAACAGGAATTGCTTACCTAGGAGATAACCGGATGGTCGTAGCGGGAGAATTTGTGGATCATCCAGCATTTGATTCATATGAAAAAATTGTTATAGGCAAGGAAGACGAGTATTCGGCCAACTGTATCCGTGTCAATGACTATGTCATTATTCCGTCAGGATATGAAGAAACAAAACGTAAATTTAATGAAGCAGGTTATGAAACAATTGAACTGGAAATGTCCGAAGTTCAGAAGCATGATGGCGGATTAAGCTGTCTGTCACTACGCTTCTAATCGCAATAGAAAATTAAATGGGAAAAACAGGGGAGTGAATTTTATGTCAAGTAAAGGGGAGCAACCGCAAGACAATTTATTGAAACGTTCCATGAAAAGCCGACACTTGTTTATGCTTTCTCTTGGAGGGGTAATCGGGACGGGATTATTTCTAAATGCAGGTTATACAATCAATCAAGCCGGGGCAGGGGGAGCATTGCTCGGCTACTTATTCGGTGGTTTGATTTTATATATGGTTATGGTTTGTCTTGGCGAGCTGGCTGTCCATATGCCTGTGACAGGGTCTTTCCAGACATATGCAACGCGTTACATTAGTCCTACGGCTGGCTTTTCACTTGGCTGGATGTATTTCGTAGGTTCCGCCGCCACTGCTGGAGTGGAATTCACTGCTGCTGGAATACTCATGCAACATTGGTTCCCAAATGTCCCGATTTGGATGTGGTGTTTGGCATTTGTGGCTCTCTTATTCTCTTTGAATGCGTTGTCGACGAGAGGTTTTGCAGAAGCTGAATTCTGGTTTGCGGGTATTAAAGTCGTTGCAGTTATTCTGTTCCTCGTCATTGGGTTTGCAGCGATTTTTGGCTTCATTCCCATGGAAGATCGTACAACACCATTTTTAACAAATTTAGCTCCTACAGGGTTATTCCCAGCGGGCATTGCTATCGTTTTTGTAACGATGATGAACGTTATCTTCTCGTATCAAGGTTCGGAGCTGGTTGGAATTGCGGCAGGGGAAACTGAAAATCCTGAAAAGAACATTCCGAAAGCGATCCGGACGATAATTTTTAGAATAGTCGTTTTCTATATCGCTTCTATTATTGTCTTATCTGCTATTTTCCCTGCATCCGAACTTGGTTTACTCGCGAGTCCGTTTGTGACGTTGATGGAAATCGCAGGTGTTCCGTACGCGGCGGGCATTATGAACTTTGTTATCTTGACGGCAATCTTGTCAGTCGGAAACTCGTGTCTATATGCGTCAACGCGTCTTCTATGGGCAATGTCAAATGAAGGAATGGCACCTAAGGTGTTCGGGCGTCTTTCGAAAAGGAAAGTACCGCTCAATGCACTTATCTTCACAATGACGTTCTCTCTTTTGTCATTATTAACAAGTGTAATGGAAGCAGAAGCAGTGTTCGTATTACTTATGTCGATTGCAGGAATATCCGTTACGATTTCATGGATGGGAATTGCGACATCCCAATTGATGTTCCGTCGTCACTACTTGAAAGGGGGCGGGAAATTGGAAGATCTGAAGTATAAAGTTCCTTTCTATCCATATGTCCCGTTGTTTTGTATCGCCTTTTGTCTTCTCATTCTCGTCTTTTTGGCATTCGATCCAACACAGCGAATTGGTCTATACTACGGTGTAGGATTCTTGGTTGCCTGTATGCTATTTTATAAATTTAGGTTGGAAAAAAAGAACAAGGTCATTGTTGAAACTAAAGTCGAACCTGTAAATTAAAGGAGAATTATTATGAGCCAATTACTATGGGGCACACCCTCTACACTTCGGTCACTGTTATGTGAACTAGTTAGCTGGGATAGCCGTACGTTAACAGATGGCGAGCGTGCATTTGCTCCCAAGTTAGGGGCGAAATTAAAAGAACTAGCTTATTTCAAAGACAATCCGGACCGGTTGGAACTGCACGATGCTGGTCTTGGTCGTCACGCAGTTACTGCTTTGTACAAGCACCCGGATGCAACGGAAACAATCGTGCTTATGAGCCATTTTGATACGGTTTGGACAGAAGAATATGGTGTATTAGAACCTCTTGCTTTTCATCCAGAAGAACTGACGAGAATATTGTCTGAGCCCAATCACAATGCCGATCTTCCTGAAGCTGCACGTATTGACCTTGAGACAGGAAATTACTTGTTTGGTCGCGGTACGATGGATATGAAAATGGGGCTTGCGCTCCATATGCAGCTCATCGAA
>NZ_JADPRX010000008.1:0-108319 GCF_017347125.1 Sporosarcina sp. E16_3 | reverse complement strand
GGAGAGAGTAGCCATGACAAAGTCAGATTTTGCCCTTACTAACTTAGGAAGCCATGACTTCGCTGGGGACGGCCATGACTTCGGAGAGAATAGCCATGACAGTTTGACAGATTGCGCTCACAGTTCGGCTGAATGCCCTTACAGTTTGGAGAATAGCCGTGACTATCGCCTAAACCACACCAAAATCATAAGCGGTTATTACCATTTAATGAATAATTCAATAACGATTCACATAGAGCGGCATTCTTTTGTTACAATGTAGAAACATGATAGTGTAAACGAAGATTGGATGGTGACGGTTCGTGTCCGAGAAAACGATATTTAATATAGTAGAAGCGGTTGCGCTGTTTTTCCTGAATCCATTATTGATAGCGGTTCTTTTTACAGCAGTTGGTGTTGGGTATTTCCGTGTGAAAAAAGAGCGTAGGAGTTTCAAAGTCCGTTTGTTGCCGGGGTTAACAGAATTGAAGCGGCTTTTGGCGGAGTCATGGCCATATGCGCTTGTTTTGTCCGTTTTGATTTCCGGGGCGGGTTTGCTAGCAGATCCAGGGTGGCTTGTGCTATTTTCTGCGTCGGCGCTAATTGCCCTGCTGACATTTTATTATAAAGTGACTTCACCGATTTATTTTGCGTCGGCGGCTTTTTTCGCTCTTTATTTCATAGAAAAGTATATGGGAGATTTCTCGTTTCGCGGATGGACGCCAGCTCAGGCGGATCTACTTGGCGATCTAGCGGTAACGATTCCAGTCATCGCGGGGTTATTCTTAATTGCAGAAGGACTTCTTATTAGACGTCATACGATCCGGTATGCGTCGCCGACCTTGGTGCATACAAACCGTGGACTTCGAGCTGCAGCCTTCAAGACGAAGCGGCTATGGCTGTTGCCAGTTGTATTTTTGGTGCCGGGGGATATGATTTCGGCTTTCGTACCGTATTGGCCGCAGTTCACATTTGGGGAGAGTGCATTCAGTTTTGTTCCGGTTCCTGTACTAATCGGATTTTCACAAGTGGCGCGCTCGCTGTATCCAGATGTTTTATTCCCGAAAATTGGACGTGCTGTCGTTTGGACAGGCGGTATAGTAGTTGCCGTTGGGATTGCTGCACTATGGCTACCGATTTTAGGGTGGGTAGCTTTACTGTTAGGGGTAGTGTGTCGGGCAGTTATTTCCATTACGGCTTGGGTACGTGACAGGCAAGGTGGGTTCGTTGTTGCGCCGCGTGAAGCGGGGGTTGTTATTGCGGGAGTTGTGCCAGGATCTCCAGGAGAAAAAATGGGGCTTCTGCCGGGTGAATACATTCGTTCTGTAAATGGTCTTAAGGTAAGCAATGAGAAAGAACTATATGACGCGATTCAGCTTAATGCTGCACATTGTCGCTTGCAAGTGATTGATCGTAACGGGGAAGTTCGGCTTATGCAGCAGGTTATTTATCGACATGACCATCATCGCCTTGGACTTCTCGTCGTTCGGTAAATATCGAGTGAACGATTACTCTGGAAGGAATGTTGAAAATGGATTCATTTGATACTAAACTGTTACTTGCCTTAATTTTGCCGGGTCTGCTTGTGATTTTATTCACCCGTGTGACATTTCACCATGTCGTTGGCCTTATTTTAACGGTTGCATTGATTGCAGCATCGGTTTACGCGGGTTATACGCATAATTGGCTACTTTACGGAGCGGATGCGCTATCGCTCACCGTCGGATTCTGGTATGCGACACGTATGATGAAGATTGCAAGGCAGCATGAACAAGAGGAATGACGAATGGAGCCGCTCGCTGTTAAAGGAGCGGTTTTATTGTGGGATGAAATAGGGATAGGGGGGTAGCATATAGGGGAGTGGACCGAGCATATCCGCGGCCAACCGAGCATATCCATTTTCAATCGATCATATGTCGTGCCGACCAATCATATCCACGGCCAACCGATCATATCCCGCCACCAACCAATCAGCCCACTCCAACAAAAAAAGACCGCAACCAAGCGGTCTTCACATCCTTACATAAACAAACTATAAACAGCCAGCACAGCAATCGTACCCAGAACAACGGACATAACCCCGCCGCCTAAAATTGCGATTAAAAATGCGGCACCTGCTCCAAGCACCCCAAACAAGATATTCCCTTCCTGTACGAATAGAATCGCCGGAAAGATGAGTGCACCTAGGACAGCATATGGAATATTACGCAAGACACCTGACACAACCGGCGGCAACTCTTTACCATCTAAAACAGCCAGCGGAATCATACGCGGAATGTATGTCACAAGCGCCATGCCCAGAAGCATCCACCAATAACTTGGCCCCATTATACTTCCTCCTCTCGTTTGAACATCGTTTCAGCCGTTTTCCCGCGCCGCGAATAAACAATCTCCACAAGAATCGAGGACGCAAGCGTTGCGACAAGGATCGACCAGCCCGTCGACAATGCCTCTGTAAAGTACAGGACACAATGGATGACCGCCCCAAGAGCAGCGAGCATGACAACTTTGCGGTTGCCTTTCATCGAAGGAACAAGCAATCCGATGAACATTGCGTAAAGTGCAATCGACATTGCGGCTTGTAAGAACTGTGGCAGATTAGCACCGATAATATGTCCGATGACGGTGAAGATGACCCAGCTGCCATAGGCGATCAGTGTAACGCCGAATGCGAACGCTGTCGGAATCTTTCCTTTCTTCCCTGTTGCGAGTACTGTAAATGATTCGTCCGTAATACCAAACGCATAGATCGCTTTGACCCATTTTCGTGCGGGCTGCATCTTTTCATTGAGCGAAGCCGTCATAAGAAAGTGTCGAATATTGACCACGAATGTGTTCATGACGATCAACAGCGGGTCGATACCTAAAGTAATTAGGCTGAGCGACATGTATTGTGCGGCACCGGCATAGACGAAGATACTCATTGCTGTAGCTTCAATAATGGACAAGCCGGCCGTTTTTGCGAGCAGTCCAAATGTGAGGGCTACGGGGAAATATCCGATTGCAATGCTCGTCCCTGCTTTTAAGCCAGCTGAAAATTGGTTATTGGTCATTGTATTCACATCTTCCCAAAGTATATTTAAGTGATTATACTATACTTATGGGTTTAAATGTTCATATTTAAAGGAAAACTCTAAATACGGGGTATTTCTATGTAATAAAAAAGTAGAAGCCTGACAAAAAAGTTTTTGAATTGAGGTTGTTACTGATGAACGAGTGGATGAATCCTGATAAAATCGTCGAATTAGCGCAGCATTACAAGGCACTTGGACCATTGCTTGGGCTGTTTCTGCCATTTATAGAATCATTTTTACCCTTTCTTCCTTTATTCGCATTTGTTCTGGCGAATGCAGGAGCTTATGGCCTTTGGTATGGTTTTCTTCTATCCTGGGCGGGAACTGTCATTGGCTCTTATGCAGTATTTCTTATCGTCCGCAAATATGGGCGCAACCGCATGCTTCAATTCCTAACAAAAAGTCCACGTATCCAAAAGTTGATTAAGTGGGTGGAGCGAAATGGTTTCGGACCTTTGTTTATCTTTATTTGTTTTCCGTTCACACCGTCCGCGCTCGTCAATCTTGTAGCGGGCCTATCTGATATGAAGAAAAAGAATTATTTAATCACACTGATGGCTGGGAAATTTGTGATGATTTCCATGATTAGCTATATCGGGTATGATATAAGGGCTTTATTCACCAATCCAATCCGGACGGCAATTGTAATTGGCGTGATTTTTCTGCTATGGCTGGTCGGCAAATATTTCGAGCGCAGACTGAATGCAAAAGTAGAAGCCGATTTCCGTGCATCCGCCGCCCCTCGTAATGATAAGTAATCACTCCCTATTCAGTTGAAACAGTTCCTGTCATCCTTAACTTTCTGTACAATGGAAGGTAAGGATGATAGGGATTTTTTATTTGAATAAATTATACATACACACATAGAAAGGGAGGAAACCATATGTCACTGCGTTTCATAACCGGTAGATCGGGCGCTGGAAAGACGACGTTCATTGAGCGGGAAATGGCTGCCGAACTGCAACGAAATCCGATGGGGGCGCCTGTTATTGTCATTGTACCTGACCAGATGTCGTTCTCGATGGAGCATAGTATGTCCGTTAATTTCGGATTAAAAGGGATCATCCGTGCACAAGTGCTAACGTTTAAACGGTTGGCGTGGCGTGTGCTGCAGGAAACAGGCGGCATTACGCGCAAGGAAATAGATGGCTTCGGGTACCGGATGCTTGTACGAAGTGTTTTGGAAGACAATCGGGACCAGTTCAAATTGTTTCGGCAAGCGGCAAGCAAACGTGGATTCACGGAACAAATAGGGGACTTGCTGAAAGAGTTTAGTCGCTATTGTCTTGATCACCAAACGATGAGCAATCTCTACGATGCGCTGGCTTCAACAGGTGCACCGCGCACATTGCTCGACAAAGCGGAAGACTTATCCTTGTTGCTGACAAAAATCGAAGAAAAGCTGGGCACGACTTACGTCGATAGTGAAGGACATCTGGCTCTTCTTGCCTCACAAATTACCCATTCAGACCTGTTAAAAGGAGCTGATATCTATATTGACGGTTTTGAAAACTTTACGACGCGGGAATACGAAATTGTCACGGAACTGATGAAACACGCCAACCGACTGACAGTTGTGTTACCAATGGAAGGCGCTCTCACTGGTTTTGCGGACCATGAATTATTTTTCAACCCTGTACGGACCTCCCTCAAATTGCGTGAACTAGCGCGTGCTGAATCGGTGGAAGTAGAGGAAGATATCCATTTGGCAGATTCGCCGCGTTATCAAAATGAAGATTTAAAACATTTTGAGGCGGAATTCGACCATTATCCCGCGAAACAACAGCCGTCAGCAGGCAATATTATCTTAGTTGAAGCGGCGAATCGTCGTGCAGAAATCCATTCAGTGGCACGTACAATTCGCGAATTAATGATTGCAGGCAAGCGGTACAAAGACATTTCGATTTTGTACAGGCAACCTGAAAAGTATGATGAACTAATTGAAACAATTTTCCCACATTATGATATTCCGGTGTTCATTAGCCAGAAGAAACCGATGTTGCACCATCCGCTTATCGAGTTTTCACGTTCTGTGTTAGAAGCGGTGACAACGGGTTGGTCGTATGAATCAGTGTTCCGCGCGGTCAAAACAGATCTATTTTTCCCGCACCGAGAAACAAAGTTATTATGGCGTGATCGTGCAGATAGACTCGAAAACTATGTCCTTGCCCATGGGATTTATGGCCAGCGCTGGTTCGATGACAGCCGCTGGCGCGTGAAGAAGTATCGAGGCCTTGAACTGTATACAGATGTGCAAACGGACGAAGAGCGTGCGATGGAGCAAGAACTGCATATGATTCGCGATGAAATACGGGATCCACTTGCTGACTTTGAAAAGCGTTTGAAGAAATCTAAAACGGGACGTGATGTCGCGGAAGCGCTGTTTTTATTCATGGAAAACCTACATGTTTATGATAAAATCATCGATCTGCGTGCGGAAGAAGAGCGTGCAGGACGATTACTTGGCGCTACGGAACATGAACAAGCTTGGAACGGCTGGATTAATGTGCTGGATCAGTTTGTCCTTATGTTCGGGGATAAAAAAATGGATGCTGTAGAAGCAGCTCGAATTTTGGATGAAGGATTCGACTCACTCGAATTTGCTCGCATTCCGCCGTCGCTTGACCAGGTGACGGTGTCGACTGTCGAAGTTTCAAGTTTAATGGATATTGACGCAGTATTTGTCCTCGGGGTCAACGATGGCGTCATGCCGAAACGCGTTGACAATGAAGGACTGCTGTCGGATGCAGACCGTGAATGGTTTTCGGACATCGGCTTTGAACTAGCGCCCACGTCGAAGATGAAATTGATGGATGAAACGTTTATGGCTTACCGCGCATTTACAGCGCCGCGCGAAAAGTTATATGTGTCTTATCCCGTGGCAGACGAGGAAGGGAAAGCACTTATTCCATCGTTGTACATTTCGAGAATTGGGCATATGCTGACAGGCACAGCAACGAAAATCGCCGTAACGGATCCGTCCGAATTGCCGCTAGAAGCCAATCAATTCGATTACATCAGCCACCCGCGTTCGGCACTACCTTATGTGTCGATGAAGTTGAAAGAAGCGGAACAGTCGGGTGTGCTGGAACGAGAATGGCGTGCGGTTATGGCGTATTACGACGAGGATCCCTATTGGTCGTCTGTAATTAGTCATATCATACGCCCGATGAATGCGAAGAATGGGGCGGAACGACTGCGTCCAGAGATAACGGAAGGCTTGTACGGGGAATCATTTGTTTCCAGTGTGTCACGGATTGAATCCTATTACAGCTGCCCGTTCCAGCATTATGCGTCGTTTGGACTTGGCTTGCGTGAACGGACGGAATTTACGCTGGAAGCACCGGCAATCGGGGATTTATTTCACGCCGCGCTTAAATGGGTGTCCGATGAAACAATGCGTCTCGGGAAATCGTGGGCAGAACTGACGCGCGAAGAATGTTGGAAGCTTGCGAGAGCAGCAGTGGAAGATATTTCGCCTTACTTCTTCAACCGGATTTTACTGTCAACGAACCGTTATGTTTATATTAAACGCAAGCTCATGCACATTATTCAACGAACGATTTTTTCACTTAGTACGCAGGCCAAATCGACGGTATTCAAACCGATTGCTATTGAAGCAGGATTTGGACCAGGCGAAGAATTGCCAGCGCTTGAAATTCCATTGCGCCGTGGCGATTCAATGAAACTACGTGGTCGGATTGACCGTGTCGATGCGACAGAAATAGGCGGTAAAAACTATGTCCGTGTTGTCGATTACAAATCATCCGCCAAAAGCCTTGATTTAACGGAAGTGTATTACGGCTTGTCCTTGCAAATGATGACCTATCTCGACGTAGCGCTAGAAAACGCAGACGAATGGCTCGGCATACATGCGGATCCAGCAGGCATTTTGTATATGCATATTCATAACCCGATGATCCGCTCCGGTTCCGAATTAACACCTGCACTCCTTGAGGCGGAAATCGCGAAATCCTATAAGATGAGGGGCTATCTGCTCGATAATCAGGAAGTTGTCATCGGCATGGATGCTGATATCGGCAGATCATCTTCAATCGTGCCAGCCTCGATTAAAACGGACGGTACATTTGCGAAAACGTCGAAAGTACTATCATCAGATGATCTGCAGATGATGCGGTCGTTTGTTAGAACACGCCATCAAAAAGCTGGAGATGCAATGCTTGCGGGCGATACGCGTGTTTATCCCTATAAATTAAAAAATAAAATGCCATGCGAATTTTGTTCGTATCGTTCGGTGTGTCAGTTCGATCAAACAGATCCGTCAGCGGAACATCGGTCTTATGCTGAAATGGACCCAGAAATGTCGCTTGATAAAATGCGCAAGGAGGTTGCGGATGATGAACATACCCGTGAAACCTGAGGGACTAACATTTACTGACGCGCAGTGGAAAGCCATCTGGGCGACAGGGAAAGATATTCTCGTTTCCGCTGCTGCCGGTTCGGGGAAAACGAAAGTGTTAATCACACGAATGATTGAAAAAGTATTGGATGAAAATAATCCAATTGATGTCGATGAATTGCTCGTTGTGACATTCACCAATGCATCTGCTGCGGAAATGCGACACAGGATGGCGGAAGCGTTGGAAGAAGCGATTGCTGCAAGGCCGGAATCCGTCCACTTGCGCAGGCAGTTGAATTTATTGAACAAAGCACAGATTTCCACACTGCACTCATTTTGTATGAACGTCGTTCGCCAATATGCTTATTTAATCGATATCGACCCGGGATTCCGTATTGCGGATAGTACGGAAGCCGCGCTGTTAAGTGACGATACAATTGGGGCAGTACTTGAAGATGCTTATAGTGCAGAAAATCCGGAAGCGATGTACCGGCTGGCGGACAGTTTCACGTCTGACCGCAACGATCAGTCCATCGAAACACTGATTGACCGCTTGTACGATTATTCCCGTGTTCACCCAGTACCGGAACTATGGCTTCGCGAAATTCCCATGCAATATGAAATTGGTGATCAAGCTTCTATAGATGATCTTGAATTCATCGAGCCACTGAAAACGGCCATCCGTCATACGCTTGAAGAGGCAGTAGCGTTAACGGGTGATATGCAAAACATTGCGTTGATGGTGGACGGACCTGAACCGCTTGCCGCCACGGCTGAAGCAGATTTGTTGTGGATCAATGAAGCCATTCGGCGCGTAACGGATGGTACATGGGAAGAAACGTATGCATTTTTTGGCTCGCTTAAATGGGCAAAAGCGGGAACAATTCGCAAAGACTCGTGTGATGAAGAACTTGCAAAACGGGCGAAAGCGCTGCGTGATGCGGTGAAGAAAATTATTAATACGTTGAAAGAATCCTATTTCACGAGAACGCCAGCGCGTCTACTTGATGAAATTCGGTTAATGGCGCCAACCATGCATACACTTATTGACTTAGTGATTGAGTTCGGCAGGCGTTTTGAACTTGTGAAAATCGACCGTGGGATTGTCGATTTCTCGGATTTGGAGCATTATGCGCTACGAATTTTATCGAATGTGCAGGATGGAGAACTGGTACCATCTGATATCGCAGTTGATTACAAAAATCGATTTTCAGAAGTTCTTGTCGATGAATACCAGGATGTCAATATGTTGCAGGAGACGATTATCCAGCTCGTCAAGCGCGGCGGGGAAGAGGACGGCAATTTGTTCATGGTTGGCGATGTAAAACAGTCTATTTACCGCTTCCGTCTTGCTGAACCAATGCTGTTTCTTGGCAAATACAATCGATTTACGGCAACGGATGGCCATCAAGGCTTGAAAATCGATTTGAATGCCAACTTCAGGAGTCGTAAAGAAGTGCTCGATGCGACAAATTTCATCTTTTCACAAGTGATGGGCGCGCGTGTCGGAGAAATCGATTATGATGATGCGGCAGCGTTGAAATACGGCGCAAACTACCCGGAAAAAGCCGTAACAGCAGGTTTAACGCTACTCTATGAAGAAGAGGAAGACGAACAGGAACTAGACGCTGCCACGGAACTAGCAGGCCAAAGCTTGAAGAGTTCGCAGGCGGAAGCGCGATTTATGATTAAGAAAATTCGAGATATGATTGCATCAGGTGCTGAAGTAACGGATGCGTTCAGCGATAAAAAGCGTCCACTTGAATATAGGGATATCGTTATTTTGATGCGTTCAATGACATGGTCAGGTGAAATCGCAGAGGAATTCAAACTGGCGGAAATTCCAATCTATGCTGAACTAAAACGCGGTTATTTTGATGCGTTAGAAGTGATGATTATGCTGAATACGTTGCGTGTCATCGATAATCCCTATCAGGATATTCCGCTTGCATCTGTCCTTCGTTCACCGTTTATCGGCATGACGGAAAATGAATTGGCGCAAATCCGACTTACGGCAAAAAGTGAGCCGTTCTTTGAAGCGTTGAAGCGTTTCGTTACAACAGGCGGAGCAGGTGTTGCAGTGGCGACGCAGGAAAAACTGCAACGCTTTTTCAATCAGTTTGAGGATTGGCGCAACTTGGCGCGGCGTGGATCATTGTCCGAACTAATTTGGCAAGTCTATTCCGATACGCATTATTATGAAATGGTCGGTGCAATGGCAAATGGTAAACAGCGTCAAGCCAATCTTCGTGCGCTGCATGACCGGGCAATTGACTATGAAAAAACGTCGTTCCGTGGGCTGTTCCGTTTTCTACGTTTTGTTGACCGTATGCGCAAGCGGGGCGATGATCTCGGTGCTGCACGTTCACTTACTGAAAAGGAAAATGTTGTCCGTATTATGACGATCCATTCATCGAAAGGACTGGAATTTCCCGTTGTCTTCATCGCAGGGGCAGGTCGGAAATTCAATAAAATGGATTTCAATGAACCGTATTTATTCGACCAGCATTTTGGACTGGCCGTGAAAGCGATTGACCCAGACAACCGGATTACCTATACGTCTTTACCATTTCTAGCAATGAAAGAAAAGAAAGAACTTGAAATGCGTGCGGAAGAAATGCGTGTGTTATATGTCGCTATGACCCGAGCGAAAGAACATCTTGAAATTATTGCTTCCGTAAAAGATATCGAAAAGTCTATTGTCAAATGGCAGGACGCCCAGTTGGTTGAACCTGACCTGATGTTGCCTGAGTATACGAGGTCACGCGCAAACGGTTATTTAGACTGGATTGGTCCAGCTGTCGCTAGACATCCGGCATTTGCGAAATTTGGTAGTGTCCCAGGCGGTCAGTCTGTAATAGATGCCTCAGTTTGGCAGATAGATGCACTTCCTGTTTCGGCATTGTTCACTAAGGTTGAAGAAATCGATGAGGAAACAGTGAAATCACTAGACGCGGTCCCGATTGAAGAGGTGGACGAGGGCATGTTACTCGAAGTGAAACGTAGGTTTGACGCGACATACCCGTATCTTTCATCGGTGACAAAACGGTCCAAACAGACGGTCAGTGAGTTGAAACGGTTGTCCATTCTTGAACAGCAGGCGGAAGATGACTTGTTGGTGTCTACAAATTCTGATGTTAGTACGGCGTATCTCCATAATCGACCGGCCTTCATGCAATCGCGGGAACTATCTGCGGCGGAAGTAGGAACGGCGATGCATACGATCATGCAACATATTGATATCCGTAAAGAAAGTAGCGTCGCTGATGTTGAGAAGCTCTTAACGGAATTGACGGGCCGTCAGTTGCTGACCACAGAAGAAGCGATTGCGGTCGATGCGAATGAGGTCGCACAGTTTTTCCAAACGGCGATTGCGAAACGGCTTATGACAGCTGCGCAACTGGAGCGGGAATTGCCGTTTACGTACGCTTTTGATGATAAAGACGGCGACTATCAAATCTTGCAAGGAATCGCGGATTGTTTATTCGAAGAGCAAGATGGCTGGGTACTGCTGGATTATAAAACTGACCGAGTTCGCGGACGCTTTGGTTCCGATGAAGAAGTCGATTCAGAAATGCGAGTCCGGTATGGCATCCAGTTGAATTTGTACAAGAAGGCGATTGAAGAAATTGTGAAAATCGACATAAAAGAGATGGTCCTATATTTATTTGACGGACAGAGGACTGTAACTATTCAGGGGGAATCAAGTTGAAATTAACACCAACAACGCTTGGAAATCGTATTGAAGCGCTCGATATGCTGCGTGGGTTTGCATTACTCGGCATATTCATCGCGAATATGCTAGTATTCCATTCGCCATATATGTATATGGACCCGTATACATGGTTCAGTACACCGGCTGATATGGCGACATTTAAATGGATTGATATTTTTGTAGAAGCGAGTTTTTACCCGATTTTCGCCATGCTGTTCGGCTACGGGTTGAATATGCAATATGAGAAATCGATTGAAAACAAGATGCCATTTGCGCCGGTTATGGCACGTCGTATGGGCGTATTACTCGTGTTCGGGTTGATCCATGCGCTGCTCATCTGGATGGGTGACATTTTATTCACATATGCGCTGATGGGCTTTATCATGATTGCGTTTGTTAGAATTCCGAAGAAGTGGATGCTGCCTTTAGCTTCCTTCGTATATATTGTGCCTTCAGGAATCATGTATGGAATCACTTATTTTCTGAATAAATTTGATCCGAATGCACTTATGGAAGGTTACGCGGATATACATCAAATTGAGCGGTCGCTTGAAGCGTATGCCTATGGTAGTTATGGAGAAATCTTTAGCTTCCGTCTTTCTGAATGGCTTACTTACGGATTGCCGGCATCGTTACTGGGCGTCTTTGTTATATTGCCGCTGATAATGATTGGGGCCGGATTGTCTAAGTGGAAAGTAATTGAGCGTGCTGGGGAATTAAAAGTGGGTATCGCAATTGTGACTGTAGTTTCACTAGTTGCGGGCATTTGGATGAAAGCTGCGCCGTTTATTGGTAGTCCTTCAATGGATGCGATTACTTTGCAAACGCAATTCGGTGGACCTGTTTTAGCGATTGGTTATATCGGTTTGCTACTTTTACTTTACCAACTGCCGTTAGTTCGCACACTACTGCGACCTATTTCAAAAGCGGGTAGGATGTCGTTGACGACGTATATTACGCAATCGATTGTGGGGACACTCATTTTTTACGCCTACGGTTTCGGCATGTATGGCAAAGTAGACGTGGCAACGGGAGTAGGTATTGCAGTCGGCGTGTTCATTATTCAAGTCCTATTTGCAGAACTTTGGCTGTCGAAATTCCGAATGGGTCCACTGGAGTGGTTGTGGCGTAAAGGAACATACGGAAAAGTTTTGCCGAATAAAGAGGAAAAGGATCGACCTTTGTCGTAGTAATCAGAATAGGGGTTTTATTATGAAGGGATGGGCTGACAGATGAAATTATTATCGTTCCGTTACGACGGCAGGACGTTATTTGGACCTAAAGTGAAGAAGGAAGATGCAGTATGGGATATGTTAGCTATTGCAGAAGCGTTTGAGGATACTGATTTTCCACAAACAATCACGGAAGGTATCGCATCTGGTCTGGATTTCGTTGAAAAGGTACGGAAACTTGCAGAACAGGCGCGAGTGGATGAAGATTCGGCGCGATTTAAATATGCATTCACTGCTATTGAATGGCTTTCTCCAATTCCGAGAACGCCTAAAAATATCCTGTGTGTAGGCAAGAACTACGCAGATCATGCAGCGGAAATGGGTGCAGATGCACCGCCTGAAAAACTGATGATCTTCACGAAATCACCAACCGCTATTGCAGCGGATGAGCAAGACGTTTCAGTCCATGCCGATGTGACGGATAGCCTTGATTACGAAGGGGAACTTGCGGTTGTTATTAGCAAGGGCGGCCGTAATATCCCGAAACAATTGGCCTATGATTATATTTTTGGTTACACCATTGCAAATGATGTGACAGCGCGTGACGTACAAGCGGCACATGGCCAGTTCTTCTTAGGAAAAAGTCTCGATGGATCGTGTCCAATGGGGCCATATATCGTGACCAAAAATGAAATACCAAATCCACAAAATTTATCAGTTGTGACAAAAGTGAATGATGAAGTGCGACAAAATGGCAACACAGCGTCGATGATTTTCAAAATCGATGAACTGATTGCCGAAATATCACGTTATGTGACGCTTGAACCAGGTGATGTCATTTTGACGGGTACACCTGCTGGTGTCGGCAAAGGCATGACGCCTCCAACATTTTTAAAACAAGGCGATACTGTAAAAGTGTCCATTGAAAGCATTGGAACTCTTGTAAATAAGTTTGTTTGAGTAGTTTCCCTTTTGTGATTTAGTCAATTGTGATACGATTATTTAGTATTACTAACTAAATGAGGTGACTAATTTGGACGTATTATCAAACACTACACATCTTCATATTTTTACATGGGTTGTTGGAATTATTTTATTCCTAGTTGCTGCAAGTATGGATACAGAGTCAAAAGGCAGAAAGATTCTTCATATGATTGCACGCCTATTCTACGTGCTAATTTTAATTTCAGGCGCATTGTTATTCTTCGAATACTCATCACTTGATGGCGCGTTATATGGCGTCAAATTCTTATTGGGCTTCCTGACAATAGGTATGATGGAAATGGTGCTCGTTCGTTCTGCAAAGAACAAGAGTGTCAAAGTAGTATGGATCCTGTTTTTCGTCTTCGTATTGGCGACAATGTTCCTCGGATTTAAATTGCCGATTGGTATTAGCTGGTTCGCTTAATTTTTAGTAACGGGGTGTGAAGATGGAATCTAGTATCGGACCGATTTTACTTATCGTTGTTTTGATGTTGATGGTCTTGTTTGCCGTTTCCATCTTCCTGTTTGCCCGAAAAAAGCGGTCATCTGTTGAAGATGATGATCTATTTGATGAATGAAACACTCGCTGGCGATTGTGCTGGCGGGTGTTTTTTTACTTTGCTATATATGTTGAACTAAAGTATCTCACTAACAACGCTCGGCGCTTGGGGATGCCTCCCGCGGTAAGCCAGACAGAAGTTCACTGTCAGTCTGGCCGCTTCGGCTACCCCAGTAAGCGCCTTCGCTGGAGGCTACGAGGAAATCATAAGTTCAACATTTAAAGTTGAAGATGAGTAATATCGCCTCGTCGCTAGTGTACAGTCCCTAATTTCACAATATCGACCTATTTCATTAGGAAGGATGAGGTTTTTGGCGTAAACAATGGCGACATGTGGCGGCGTTTGGTAAAATGACGGATGACAGTTCGTATTGAGGAGGCAATTTTGTGAAAGTGAATAAATGGTTTGGACTTATTGCAACTTTTCTATTACTGGTATCTACCCTATCTCCAGCAGGGGTTTTTGCAGAAACGGAAAGAACAATAGAGGATGAAAGTATATATGATTTGCTTGTGGACCGGTTTAATAACGCGGATGGCAAGAACGACATTGACGTGAATACGCAAGATTTGAGTGCGTTCAGCGGAGGCGACTTTACAGGAGTCGGCACGAGACTTGAGCACATTGTACGAATGGGCTTTACGCTAATTTCACTTGGACCCGTTTTTGAAACGGAAACGTATGATGGTAGTAAAGTACTTGATTATGCGAAGCTTGAACCGCATTTCGGGACTTCTGAAGAATTTAGCACGATGATCAAAGCAATTCATAAGCAGGATATGTCCGTAATAGCTGATTTTCCACTCGCAGGAGTTAGTGCGAATCATGTTTGGGCTAAAGAGGGAACTGTCAAGGCACTTCCTGCTGCTGACGGAACAATTGATTGGGATACAACAGACGCAGCAACACAGAAAGCGTTGAAGGAAGCCATCGTTGATTTCGTGGAAACAAATAAATTGGACGGAATTCGTTTAACAAAGTTGGACAAAATCGATACAGCATTTTTGAATGAAATCATTCAGGCTGTAAAAACGGTTAATCCAAAAGCATATGTACTAACGAATGAAGAAAGTGACGCGGACTTCGATTCTGCTCCGAATAACGAAAAGATGAGCGCAATGAGAAATTCATTTGTTAACTATGACGCGGACTCTTCACCGCTATCGATATTTTCAAATGCGACTGAAAAGGAATTAATCCAGTTCGATGAATTAACAGGACCGCGTTTTACATACGACATCGTAGAAGCTAGAATGTTCCCGCCGACGAGGTGGAAACTTGCGATTACGGCACTATTTTCAATGCCAGGCGTACCGATTATGCCTTATGGTACCGAAATCGCTGTGAATGGCCAATCGGCTCCTGAAAGTCATCAGCTCATGAATTTCAAAATCGATGAGGAGTTAATTGAACACATCGGTGATCTTAACAAGTTACGCAACAAATCAGAAGCGTTCCGTAACGGGGACTTTGAAATGTTGCACAATGACAAAGGATTTACAGTGTATAAGCTGTCAAATGATGAAGAGACATGGATTGTCGCGCTTAATAATACGACTGGGACATCCAATTTGGAAATTCCGAAAGAAGTAATCGGAGACAATAAAAAATTGCGCGGTTTACTCGATGGTGATTTGGTACGAGAAGGTAAGGATGGAATTTACCGCGTCGTATTGGAACGTGAAGTTGCAGAAATTTACATCGCTGATGAAGACAAAGGGTTCAATACGCCTTATCTAATCGCATCGATTTTAATCTATGTACTGTTCCTTGGATTCCTGTTTATGGCATGGAGAAAAGGGCGTCAAGGTAGACAACATAGAAAAGCTGAAAAGCAAGCGCGTTAAAAAACACCAGATCGGCTTTTGCCAATCTGGTGTTTTTTAACGCGCTTTATACCCAATCATATTAACGGGATCTTTCGGTGATGAATAGGGTGGGGAGTAGCCGAGTTCAAGGGCAGCCAGGTCATCGACAGTCATTTTGCCCATGATTGCGGTTGCAATGACGTCTATTCGTTTGTCGACTCCTTTATCACCGACCGCCTGTGCGCCCAGGATGAGCCGGGATTTTACGTCATAATGAACACGCAGTAAAATATGCCCGTGGTCGGGGTAATAACCTGCATTTGTTCGGCCTTCATAGACGGCTGTGCCAAATTCGATCCCTTCGTCTGTTAAGCTATTCGCGGAATGACCTGTCATAGCCGCGGTCAGAGCAAACAATTTCGTAATCGTCGTGCCCAGGAGCCCATTCATTTCGACTGGATTACCGGCCAGATGGCGCGCAACGATGAACGATTGCCTGTGCGCAGGCCAAGCTAGTTTCACGCTTTTCGGTTTACCCGTGAACCAATCTTTACATTCAGCCGCGTCGCCAATTGCGTAAATGTCAGGATCATTTGTCTGCATATAGCTGTTGACGACAATCCCTTTCGTCGGTCCAATGTGTAAATCCGCTTCAACCGCGAGTTGCGTATCAGGGTCTATTCCAATGCTAGCCGCGATAAAGTCAACTTCAAAGTCCATGCCATTTTTCATAATCAAGCGCTTGCCTTCAATGCGTTCGATGCTATCCTCGAAGTAGAAGTCGACCTTATTATCCTTCATTTCCTTGCCAAGCACTTGTGATATTTCAGGATCCATTACTTTCATGACGCGCTCATTGCGATCAATAAGTGCTGTTTTTAATCCTCTGTTGATGAAGTTCTCAATAAGTTCAACCCCGATGAATCCGCCTCCAATAACAGCGCACGCCTTCGGTTTTTCACGTTCAATATAGTCGATAATTTCTTCCATTTCCCTAAAGTTCTTCAGTGTAAATAAAGGTAAATCACCGAGTCCTTTTAAGTCAGGTGTACGGGCGATTCCACCAGGCGATAAAATAAGTTTGTCGTAGGATTCCGTAAAGACATGATCTGTTTCCATATTACGCACTTCAACCGTTTTCTGTTCCCGATTAATGGCAAGTACATCATGCCCTAACTTAACGGTTATATCTCTTTGCTCGCTAAACTTTTCGGGAGACGAGCCAACTAACTGCCACTTATCTTCAATTAATCCCCCGATGACGTATGGCATTCCGCATGTACCATAACCAAGTACCGGATCACGTCCAACTAATATAATTTCCGATTCTGGAACTGCGCGTCTAATTTGTGCGGCGACAGTGGAACCGCCCGCAATTGCACCGACAATTATAATCTTCATCAATAAATCCTCCTCGAACCAGATTACTGATTAACTTTATCCTGCATTAACGGGCAGTAAGACCCCCACTTCAAGTCTACAAGGGCACAAGAAGAATAAGTGGGCGATCAACTGCCCGTAAAAGCCCGAATGGTTAGGGCCAACAGGATGTTGGTTACTTAGGCATTGCCACAGGACGTGGCGCTCTTAGCCTAAGTTCTTTAAACAATCAGTGGGGGATGAAGAACCCCCCTCTGATTGAAGATTAACTTTATTCAAGAAAAAGACGCCTACTGTACCAGGACCCACATGAGCACCGATAACAGATCCAATCATTTGAATTTCAATACTTTTTGGATGGAATTGTTCTTCTATTATGGCTTTCAATTCGAGTGCTATGCCTTCGTCGTCACTATGGCAAATTGCAATCGTCTGTTCAGCAAGCTGATCGCCGCGCTCTGCCATGAGCTCAGTCATACGGCGCAATACTTTTTTGCGTCCACGGTGTTTTTCAATCGGAACAAGTTTACCGCCTTCGACGTGGAGCAGGGGTTTAATATTCAGCAGCCCGCCAATGAATGCACTTGTTTTAGATACGCGACCACCGCGCGCCATATAATCAAGGTCTTGCACGGTGAAGAGATGCTCCATATGTGCCGCCATGTATCGGATTTTTCTCTCTATCGTACGCACATCGTCTTCTCCCGCATCGCGTAGCCGAACTGCTTCTTTTACTAGAAGTCCGTAACCAAGCGAAGCACATCTTGAATCGATAATAATAAGGTTCATATTCGGATTCGTTTCTTTCGCTTGATCTCCAGTCATGATTGCGGTGTCGTATGTCCCGGATAACACGGAAGAAAAAGCGATGTAAATCCCACTTTCACCTGATGAGGCGAGTTCCTTCCACTTCCGAAGGAACAGTTCAGGTGATACTTGTGACGTTTTAGGCTGTTTACCATCACGAATGGCTTGGTAGACTTCTTTAGAATCAATTGTCATTATATCGTCGTACTCTTGGTCATCGATGAGGACGCGTAATGGGAAGAGTGTTACATCATTGTCTTCGAAAAATGACTTTGGTAAATCACTTGCACTGTCCGCAAATATTCTCATGTATTTCCCTCCATTGGATAATTATAGTTATTCCAAGTGTAACCTTTCGCGGAGCACCCGTGCAATGCCATCCTCATTATTCGTGTCTGTTACTTCATCTGCAATCGATTTCAGGCGATCAATGCCATTGCCCATTGCAACCCCGACTCCAGCATAGTCAATCATTTCAAGGTCATTGTCTTCATCACCAAAAGCGATAATCCGCTCTCTGGGAATATCCATCCACTTCGAGACATGTGAAAGTCCGACAGCTTTATTCAAGCCATGCCGTACGATTTCAATGACTTTCCACGGAGCTCCCCATTGACGATGATCAATGACTTCTGCGTGTACATCGCCGAGATGGCGTCTAATTGCATCGACTTTATCGTCAGGTGCATGGATCAGTAAACTTGTAGGATCGACTTGCAAAAAGTTCCGAATGTCTCCTTGCGTTATTTTAGGATCACCAAATCCAAAAATATCAAGCAGTTTTTCATCGTGATGATGCATGTATACATCATCCATCACTTCGGCAACAATATTATGGAATGTAAATTGCTGCATCGCATCAATGACGTCTTTCACTACAGGTAGTGAGATTGTTTCATGAATCGTTTTCCAAGATTGATCATAAGGATGGTGAACGAATGCACCGTTGAAATTGACAATCGGTGTTTTAAGTCCAAGCTGACGGTAATACACTTCACTCGCGCGGTACGGTCTTCCAGTCGCAATCATAATGTGATGGCCTTTTTCTTCTGCTTTTTTCAGTGTAAGCTTGGTTTTATCTGAAATTACTTTTTCGTCTGTCAGTAATGTCCCGTCAAGATCGAGGACGATTAAATGTGGCTTCAAAAAAACGCCTCCTTCTATTAAGTAGTCTATCGTTAACATAGGATTCAAGTCAAAAAATCTCTTCATGAAATCGTGCTTTTTGTTTTTTTAGAAAAACTTTGGTACGCTCAAGTGAAAAGGAAAAGGTGTGATTTCGATGAATGTAACCGAAGAGTTATGGGGCGATATCCCCTTATTGCATATAGTTGAAGATGAGTTTAAAGACAAACAAGTTCCAGTCGTCATTTTTATTCACGGATTTACGAGTGCTAAAGAGCATAATTTGCATTATGCCTACAATATGGCAAAGCAGGGTATACGAGTTCTCTTACCTGACGCGCATCTACATGGTGCCCGGGAAGATAATCTGGATGAAGTTCAACTAAGTTTGCGGTTTTGGGAAATCGTTTTGACGTCAATTGAAGAAGTGAGTTTCATTCGTGAAGAGCTGGTGCAACGCGGGCTTCATTCAACAGGGAAAATTGGTTTGGGGGGCACATCGATGGGCGGTATTACGACGCTTGGCTGCCTCGCTGTCTATGATTGGGTCGATGCCGCCGCCGTTATGATGGGGGCGCCTGGCTTTGTCCAGTTAGCGAAAGCACAAATGTCTGGGTTTGAACGTCGTGGTTTTAAATTACCCATCACTGATGAAGAAAAAAAGAAATTATTAGCCACATTATCTACGTTTGATTTAACAAAACACCCATCCGCATTGAACAACAGGCCTATCTACTTTTGGCATGGCGAGCAGGATACAGTTGTGCCCTATGAACCGACGCACAACTTTTATAAGGCAATCAAAAAGGAGTATGCGGCTGCGCCGGAACGAATTGAATTTGTTTCAAATGAAACTGCGGGCCATGCGGTTTCTAGGGCGGGAATGCTTCAAGCCGCAGATTGGCTTGCTTGGCATTTGAAATGAAGAGCTGAACTCTGCTATGATTGAGATAGTAAAAACACGAAATGAGGGATGAAGATGAGCCAGGATATGAAAGATAGCATGATGGGGGCACTTGAAAACGTAATTGACCCGGAACTTGGAGTCGATATCGTCAACTTAGGTCTTGTATATGATGTAGAGTTGGACGAAGAAGGTACGTCAAAAGTGACAATGACACTAACATCGATGGGCTGTCCAATGGGACCGCAAATCGTTGCCAACGTTACACAAGAACTGATGGAACTTCCAGAAGTGAAAAACGTAGATGTTAACATCATTTGGAGTCCACCATGGTCAAGAGATAATATGTCTCGTTATGCAAAAATAGCATTAGGCGTAAGATAATAGAAAATAGGAAGGCCGTGCGACTTAGAGATAAGTCGCGCGGCCTTTTTTTTGTGGGGGGGCGGATAAATCGTTGAAACCGCGGGTAAACATTGGAAAACGTGCGTAATCCCACAATTCAGATCTTCCCTTGTTAGGTCTACAATCCTATTTTATTTCACATTAAAAAAGGAATAAAGAAATATTGTCGAATTCTATAAATATAGGAAATAACTTTAAAAAGGGGAGTGTGTTCAAATGTCGATAAAAACTGCCGATGTATGTGATGATTATTCAAATGAATTGCAAGTTTGTTCAACGGAATTTAAATCGTATGGCAAAAACAAAAGATTCTCTGGCCCAATATCTACCGTGAAAGTATTTGAGGATAACGTATTAGTAAAAGAGGCGCTGCAAACGATTCCAGAAGGAAGTGTCCTTGTTGTCGATGGCGGCGGTTCTAAAAAGTGTGCATTAATGGGTGACAATTTAGGAGATATTGCAGAAACCCGCAAGCTTGCTGGTGTCATCATTTACGGATGTGTCCGCGATACGGCAGAATTGATTGAACAAAATATTGGGGTGTTAGCACTTGATAGCAACCCGATGAAGAGTAAAAAAGAGGGGAACGGGGAAAAGGGTAGTAAACTAAATTTCGGAGACGTAGACTGGATCCCCAACCACTATGTTTATGCAGATGAAGACGGTGTTATAGTGGCCACCCGTAATCTGTACAATTAACTATGAAATTCCGAAAGGGTAAGAATACCTTTTTGGAGTTTTTTTTATGACCATTTATTCATTAATTAAGCACTGTGCAAATCGCTTTACTTTCAATCAAATCCATTCTATAATTTAATTAATCAAAGATAGTCAAAGTCAGATGAGACATATAGAAAGGTGGATGTATATGCGAATGGATGGACAACAAGAAGACCAGCGTACACCTCTTGAACAATTTGGACGGAATCTTGTAGAAGAAGTTAAAAAAGGGAAAATGGATCCGGTTATCGGACGTGATGAGGAAATTCGCAATGTTATTCGGATTTTATCGAGAAAGACTAAAAATAATCCTGTACTAATTGGAGAACCTGGTGTCGGGAAGACAGCAATCGTAGAAGGACTTGCGCAACGAATTGTGAAAGGTGACGTGCCGGAAGGATTGAAAGATCGCCAAATTTTTGAACTTGATATGAGTTCACTTATCGCGGGCGCAAAATACCGCGGTGAATTTGAAGAGCGCTTAAAAGGTGTACTGAAACAGGTGAAAGATAGCGCTGGGGAGATCATTCTTTTCATCGATGAAATCCATACAATTGTCGGCGCAGGAAAAACGGAAGGCGCAATGGACGCGGGCAATATGCTAAAACCGATGCTTGCACGCGGTGAATTGTACTGTATCGGCGCAACGACACTTGACGAGTACCGGATGTATATCGAAAAAGATCCAGCGCTTGAACGTCGTTTCCAGCAAGTACTCGTTCGTGAACCGTCTGTTGAAGATACCGTGTCGATTTTACGGGGGCTGAAAGAACGCTATGAACTTCACCATGGTGTGCGCATTCATGACCGGGCGATTGTTGCAGCAGCAACATTATCAGACCGTTATTTAACAGAGCGTTTCTTGCCGGATAAAGCAATCGACTTAATAGATGAAGCGAGTGCGATGATTCGGACAGAAATCGATTCCATGCCATCCGAGCTGGATGCAGTGACACGCCGGATTATGCAGCTTGAAATTGAAGAGCAAGCGTTACGCAAAGAAAAAGACGCAGTCAGTAAAAATCGTCTTGAAGTGCTTCGTGACGAATTGAAAGAGCTGAAAGATTCGTCGTCAGGTATGCGTGCGCAATGGGATTCTGAAAAAGAAACTTTACGTGGAATCCAGGATAAGCGTGAGAAGCTCGACCGCTACAGACGTGAACTTGCAGAAGCTGAAAATCGTTTTGATTTGAATAAAGCTGCGGAACTCACTTATGGGAAAATCCCGACGCTCGAAAGTGAATTGCATGACCTTGAGTCTGTACTTGTAGAGGGGCAGGAAAACCGTTTGCTCCGTGAAGAAGTGACGGAAGAAGAAATTGCGATGATTGTTGGGCGTTGGACGGGTATACCGGTGACGAAACTTGTTGAAGGTGAACGTGAAAAACTGCTCCGTCTGCGTGAAACACTTGAAGAGCGTGTAATCGGACAGGACGACGCTGTGCAACTAGTGACGGAAGCCGTGTGGCGCGCACGTGCGGGCATTAAAGACCCAGACAAACCAATCGGCTCATTCCTATTTTTGGGACCAACTGGCGTTGGGAAAACAGAGCTTGCGAAAACGCTCGCCGCGACCCTGTTTGATTCGGAAGATCATTTCATCCGCATCGACATGTCGGAATATATGGAAAAACATAGTGTATCGCGACTAGTCGGCGCACCTCCGGGCTATATCGGTTACGAAGAAGGCGGCCAATTAACGGAAGCAGTACGACGTAATCCATATTCAGTGGTTCTGTTAGATGAAATCGAGAAAGCGCATCCGGACGTCGCAAATATCTTGCTGCAAGTATTAGATGACGGCCGAATCACAGATAGCCAAGGTAGACTTGTCAACTTTACGAACACCGTCGTCATCATGACCTCGAATATCGGCTCGGCGTACTTGCTGCATGGGCTCGATGCTACAGAAAATCATGCAGCCGAAGATTTAGTCATGGCCGAATTAAAAAATCATTTCAAACCCGAGCTATTAAATCGGATGGATGACATCATTATTTTCCATTCACTTACGGGCAAATCATTCCGGAGGATCGCACGGAAAATGATTGAAGACCTCGTCAAACGATTACGCGGACAAGAAATCGTTATGGAGTATAGTGAAGACGTGCTTGATTGGATTGTAAATGAAGGCACAGATGCTGATTTCGGTGCACGGCCATTGAAACGCTTTATCCAACGCCATGTTGAAACAATGGTTGCAAAAGAAATCATTAAAGGTGAACGTAAGCCAAATGATAAGCTCATTTTAGCTATGGAAGACGGAAAATTAGGTATTCAAACAGATTAATATAGGGAAGCAGCAGGAAGTTTGAACTTCCTGCGGCTTCTTTTAGTAACTAGCAAATAGCTTGATCACATCCTGAGTGCTACGTGTATAGTTGCATTTGGGTTGCTTTGGATTGAATGACTTCTATTACGGTTACCGAGATATCTGGATGTGTAGGGATGCGACTTTGTCGCATCCTACACACTTTTTCCGTTAATCGTATGGTGGTCCTTCATCCGTCGCTCTCCAAATGCATAAGTACAAGTAGTGCTGAAGCTTTTTGGGACGAAAGAATAGCTGACTTCCTACCTGGAGAAAAGCCGCCAAAGATGCAATTTTGGCGGCTGAAACTTTCTCTATAGTTTTTTCTTTTTAATTAAAGAAGTGTCACTTTCTATAGGGTATCACATGATTAGAGGCACACTCTTTGCTAAAAGTAAGCAAGAAGCACATTATACAACGTGCAATAGTGCCCGAAATTGCATCTTCGGGCACTTACAATCTATATAGAAAGACATCTACTCTTTACTTCCAAAACAACTGCATTTTTCACTGGAACAGTGTAGGGTCGCGACAGGCAACTATTCACAACAGGATTACTGAAGAAAGTGTGTCTAGAAGTGACAGTGTCACTTCTAGACACACTAGGCCCCCTCAGTAAATCTGTCACGAATAGTTAGCCGTAAGCAGGCCTAAAACAGTCCAGTGAAAAATGAAGGTCATTAAGCCCTTCTCACCAGTGATTTATGCAAATAAATGGTTAATAAATAGACGTGAATGCATCCAATATAAAAACCATCTCCAGCGAGGGAGATGGTTTCTTGTTGATTAATGATCTGCAATTTCGCCTTCTGGGAAAGATTCTGCCAGTAAGATTATGATTACAGAAACGACGGCTGAAACGATTGCGCCTGTCATGAAGTCAAAAACAGGTACGTTAGCGATTGCTCCAGAAACGTAGTTCAACATTGAAATTAAACAGAAAGACCAGAAAAATGTCATTACGTATTTCATTGAATTCACCTCTACATTACTATTTCATATTTCATCATATCACAGAGGATACATTGGAGAAACAAATATCCATGCAAACCGAACTTTATTTGGCGAAAAAGTGTCAGTAGGTTGAAAAGTGAGCCCGTTTCTTTTATGATTAAGAGCAGGTACTAATAATAGATGATAAAGAGCGGGGGAAGCGGAATGATTGCTGGATTTATCGGTATGGGTAAATACGTACCATCACACGTTTTGACGAACGCGGATCTTGAAAAGCGTTTGGATACATCGGATGAATGGATTCGTACAATGACAGGCATCGAAGAAAGACGCATCGCGGACGAGTCAACGGATACGTCCCATATGGCATACAACGCTGCTGTAGAAGCAATCAACAATGCAGGAATCAAACCAGAAGAAATCGGACTCATTCTTGTAGCTACAGTAACACCTGATCGACCTTTTCCATCAGTGTCAACAATGCTTCAACAACAGCTTGGGGCAACCAATGCAGCGGCAATGGATGTTTCAGCGGCCTGTGCAGGATTCATGTACGGCGTTGTAACAGCGAAACAGTTTATCGAATCGGGCACATATGATTATGTACTCGTTGTCGGCGTTGAAAAACTATCTAAAATTACCAATTGGGAAGACCGCAATACCGCTATTCTTTTCGGAGATGGGGCGGGTGCAGCTATCATAGGAAAAGTAAGTGAAGGACGGGGAATCCTGTCATTTGAACTCGGTGCAGATGGTAACGGTGGAAAACACCTTTATCAGGATGAAAAACTCGTAATGAATGGCCGCGAAGTATTCAAATTTGCAGTCCGTCAAATGGGCGAATCCGCAGAAAGTGTTATCGAAAAAGCGGGTCTAACGAAGGAAGACGTCGATTTCCTAATTCCGCATCAAGCCAATATACGAATTATGAACTCATCCCGTGAGCGACTTGGTTTACCGGTTGAAAAAATGTCCAAGACAATCCATAAATACGGCAATACATCTGCCGCGTCCATTCCAATTTCACTTGTCGATGATTTAGCTGAAGGCAGAGTAAAAGATGATGATGTTATTGTCATGGTTGGATTCGGCGGGGGTCTCACTTGGGGCGCATTATGCATTAAGTGGGGAAAATAAGTAGTACATGTTTTTTTTAGTGGTGTATGAAAAGTGGCAAATAGAATCAGTCTTTATAGAATAGAAGGGAAGTTTTCACATATGGGAATAAAACGTGTAGTAGTAACAGGTATTGGTGCAATTTCTCCAGTAGGGAATTCGGCGGAGGAGTCATGGAAAGCGGTCTTGGAAGGAAAATCTGGAATCGGACCACTAACAAGGCTTGATAGTGATAAGTTCCCTGTAAAAGTAGCAGCTGAAGTCAAAGATTTTGATATAGAACAGTATATCTCGCGGAAAGACGCGCGTAAAATGGATCGGTTCACGCATTACGCACTTGCTGCATCGATTATGGCAATGAAAGATGCAAATCTTGAACTTGAAGGAGATTTAGCTCTTCGTACGGGCGTCTGGATTGGATCGGGCATCGGTGGTATGGAAACACATGAGCAACAGTTTCTGACGTTCCAAGAGAAAGGCTATCGTCGCGTTAGTCCATTTTTCGTACCAATGATGATTCCGGATATGGCAGCGGGCCAAGTATCTATTTATCACGGAGCAAAAGGTATTAACTCTTGTACAGTAACAGCTTGTGCATCAGGCACAAACTCAATAGGGGATGCATTTGAAGTTATTCGCCGCGGTGATGCTGACGTTATGATTACAGGCGGAGCAGAAGCGCCAATTACAACGATGGCGGTTGCTGGTTTCTGTGCGAATACAGCCTTGTCATTAAACCCGGATCCTGCAACTGCATCACGTCCATTTGATAAAGAACGTGACGGCTTTGTAATTGGAGAAGGAGCAGGTATTTTAATCCTTGAAGAGTACGAGCATGCAATTGCACGAGGTGCGAAAATTTACGCTGAACTAACTGGTTATGGTGCAACAGGTGATGCGCATCATATTACGGCTCCAGCTCCTGGGGGAGAAGGCGGCGCACGCGCGATGCAAGAGGCGATTGAGCAAAGTGGTATTACTCCAGATAAAATCGATTATATTAATGCCCACGGAACAAGCACGCCATATAACGATCAATTCGAAACAATGGCAGCAAAAGCGGTTTTCGGCGAGCATGCCTATAAACTTACGATGAGCTCAACGAAATCAATGACGGGTCATTTACTCGGAGCAGCAGGTGGACTGGAAGCAATCTTCACGGTGAAGGCATTGCAAGAAGGAATTCTGCCACCGACAATGAACTTTGTGAATCCAGATCCTGAATGTGATCTCGACTACGTAACTGAAGGTGCGCGCAAAGCGGACATTACGTACGCAATGAGCAACTCACTTGGTTTCGGCGGACATAACGCATCACTCGTATTTAAAAAAATATAAGCTTAAGTTAGTAGGACGTCTCAGTTTACTGGGGCGTTTTTTTTGTTTTTGCGGTTTTTGGGTTGCGATGCCAGTTTGAAGTTGCCCTTACAGTTCTGGAGTTTGCGATGCCAGTTTGGTGATTTGCCCTCACAGTTCTGTAATTTGCGATGCCAGTTTGAAGTTGTCCTTACAGTTTGACGGATTGCCATGACAGTTTGGTGATTTGCCCTCACAGTTATGTAATTTGCGATGCCAGTTTGAAGTTGTCCTAACAGTTTACCGGATTGCCATGACAGTTTGAAGATTTGCCCTTACAGATCTGTAGTTTGCGATGCCAGTTTGAAGTTGTCCTAACAGTTTTTCGGATTGCGATGCCAGTTTGGTGTTATCCTAACAGTTTTTCGGATTGCCATGACAGTTTGGTGATTTGTCCAAACAGTTCTGAAGTTTGCGATGCCAGTTTGAAGATTTGCCCTCACAGTTTTGGATTGCGCCAACTCATCCCCACATATTCACATTACCTTCTTTTCAAATTAAAAAGCCCCCTTCGTCTAAAAGGGGGCCATGCCGTCATATAATCAAAGAAAATCAAAAGGACGATGCCAATGACACGTATATTCTTATTTCTTATCAGTTACGGACTAATTGTTGTTACTGTTTCACATATGATTTTTTATTTTAATTACAGATCACTCGGTTACGAATGGAGTCAAATCATTTATTTTATTATACATACGGCTGATTTTACGCTATTCGTCGTATCCACAATCATGCTTATTCTTACCGTCTACGCCCGAGTCCCATCGCGGCTTCCATCTTCCCGACAGTGACAGATGCAATCGCATTTGCTTTTACTGCGCCTACATCTAGAATTTCATCTAGGACAGGCGAATCTAGAAGCTCGTAATATTTCTCTTGGATAGGTGATAGGTGATTGATGACGGCTTCGGCTACGCCCGCTTTAAATGCGCCATACCCAAGTCCATCATACTTGGCGACTAGATCATCGATGGAAACACCACTTAGCGCTGATTCGATTGTTAATAAATTCGATACGCCTGGTTTATTTTCCACGTCGAATTTCACGATGCCATCAGAATCTGTTACTGCACTTTTAATTTTTTTCTCGATTTCCTTAGGTGTATCTAGGAGTGTAATAATTCCTTTTTTATTGGGATCAGATTTACTCATTTTCTTTAACGGATCCTGAAGTGATTTAATACGGGCACCGTTCTTCGGAATTCGGACTTCTGGAATCGTCAATATATCGCCGAATCTTTTATTGAAACGCTCTGCTAGATCACGCGTCAATTCAAGGTGCTGCTTTTGATCATCGCCAACCGGGACAATATCAGTGTTATATAGAAGAATATCGGCAGCCATTAATGGTGGGTAAGTTAAAAGTGCAGAAGAAACGCCTTCTTTTCCATCTGATTTATCTTTGAACTGCGTCATTCGCTCGAGTTCACCGATATACGAAATACATTGCATCATCCAGCCTGCTTGCGCGTGTGCAGGTACTTCTGATTGGATAAACAAAATCGCTTTCTCTGGATTAATCCCACTTGCAATATAGATTGCCGCGAGAGAACGGATTGCTTTTGCGAGCTCCACTGGATCCTGTTGGACGGTAATGGCATGCTGGTCAACGATACAAAACAGACATTTATAGTCGTTTTGTAACTCTGTAAATTGACGGAAGGCACCGATATAGTTGCCAAGATGTACTGTTCCTGTTGGCTGAACGCCTGAAAAAATGGTTTTCATCTTAAAAATCTCCTCCTGTTTGATGGATAAAGTAAATAGTTCAGGCTAGCTTGATGATGCAAAAGCTCCGATGGAAGGCAACCAAAGTTCGCCGATAACGGAAGGTAGTCTAAGAACGCGACGTCCTGTCGCAACGACTACATGATCAGCATCCTGCTGACCCCGGCAATGGTTGCACACCTACATCCTGTAGGCGCACATCTACATCCTTGTAGACAAAAAAACATCAGTCGTCCCCGTAAAAAAGGGACGACTGATGTTTAATCAACCGTGGTACCACCCGAATTGCCCGAAGGCCACTCTGATTCCCATAACGCGGGGGACGTGACAAGCTTCTATTGGGTTAATTCAAAAAGTCCATATACTTCGAATTAATTCAAAAGGTTCGCTTATCAAGCTCGGGATCCCATTCTTTCGGTTCAGCCTACCTGTTTGCACCATCCACAGGCTCTCTGAAAGACTGATACTGAAATACTTTTCTCCGTCATTGCCATTCGCTCTAAATGTTTCTAATAATTATAAATCTTATACTTGAAAAATGCAATAGGCTTGCTCCTCAAATATAAAAAATTAGAAGTCCAATTCCCATGATAACAAGGATGAGAGCACCGCTTCCGAGCATAGGACTTACGTTTCCAGAAAATATCTCTGAAGGCCTACGCATCGCCATAACATCTTCCATCCGGCGTTTAGATGTAACTACTTTTCTCATGCTAACTGTAAATACATCGAAAAAACCGGTTGAAAAGACGAAAGAGACCAGACCAAGAAATGTTAGTACGCCTCCAACGATGAAAGACGCGTTTATATAAGAGAGTAAAGTCAGCTCTTTAAAATAAAGGACAATAAGCAGAATGATCACAACGTGCGCAATCAGAAAATTCCTAACTAACTTCTTCATATTTCCACCCCGTTCCAAAGTAATAGTAAAGTATTAGGATGGAAAAATCAATATAACAAAGGTATATCTAAAAAAAAGTCTTGATTAAAATAGTTGATGTAAGCGTTGCCAATACAGGGTTTGTCTATAAAAAGATGTTCTAGTGCTATATGAAATTTCAAAAAGGTATGTACAACTGTGAGAATCATTGTATAATATAAATGTACCTAGTTTTCAGACAATTTAGAGGGGGTCATCGATTTGAAGAACCACAAATTTATGTGGCTTATTAGTATCATGCTTGTACTTAGCGTGTTCCTAGCAGCGTGCGGCGACAAAAAAGAAGACGCGGGCACTACTGAACCGGTAAAAGACAAAGAAGAAGACAAAGGAACTACAGAAGAACCAGCTAAAGAAGTACCACAAGTTTTGAATTTGATTGAAGCAGCAGAGATTCCTTCTATTGACTCATCATCTTCAGAAGATGCTGTAGGTTTCAATGTTCTGAACAACATCATGGAAGGACTTTACCGTCTTGACCAAGAGAGTCTTCCAGTACCTGCAATGGCAGAAGGAGATCCAGAAATCAGTGAAGATGGATTGACTTATACATTCAAAATCCGTGATGCGGAGTGGTCTAATGGAACACCTGTAACTGCGCATGACTTTGTATATGCTTGGCAGCGTGCGATAAACCCTGATACGGCTTCACCTTATGGACCGTATTTGATGGCAGGAATGGTTAAAAACGCAACTGAAATCGGCGAAGGAAAAGCAGAAATTGCTGATCTAGGCATTAAAGCTGAAGATGATAAAACGCTTATCATTGAGCTTGAACGTCCAGTTGCTTACTTCCTATCACTTATGTCTTTCGGTACGTTCTTACCACTTAACGAAGAATTTGTAACTGCTCAGGGAGATAAATATGCAACTAACTCTGAAGCAATGATTTACAACGGTCCATTCTCATTAGCTGATTGGGATGGTACTGGTAACTGGAAATATGTTAAAAACGACAAGTATTGGGATGCTGATACTGTAAAACTTGATGAAATCATTGTTGATGTAGTTAAAGAAACTTCAACAGCTGTAAAATTGTATGAACAAGGCAAGAAAGACCGTGTAACACTTTCTGCCGAGTATGCAATGCAGTATGCTGATGATCCAACTATCATCAATGAGCTTGAAACAGCTGTATTCTATTTCAAAATGAACCAAGTACGTGATGGTAAACCAACACCGCTTGCAAATGCTGACATTCGTAAAGCAATCGCAAAAGGGTACAACAAAGAAGAACTTGCAGATGCAGTCCTTGCTAATGGATCTATTGCTGCTAACTTCCTAGTACCAACAGAATTCACATTTGATGAAGACGGTAAAGATTTCCGTGACTACAGCAAGGAATTCTCAGTTTATAATGTTGAAGAAGCGCAAGAGTCTTGGGCAAAAGGCCTAAAAGCACTTGGAACTGACAAAGTAACACTTGAAATTCTTGGCGGAGATACTGAAAATGCTAAGAAACAACAAGAATGGTTCAAATCAGAACTTGAAAGAAACCTACCAGGTTTAACAATCAGCCTGAAAGAAGTTCCTTTCGCAGTCCGTCTTGAACTTGATGATACTAGTGATTACGACATCCAATCTGCAGGATGGGGCCCTGACTTCCAGGATCCAATCTCGTTCATGGAATTGTTCGTAACTACAAGCCCACAAAACAAAATGAATTATTCTAACCCAGCGTATGACAAACTTATTGAATCTACAAAAACAACATACGCAAATGATCCAATCAAGCGCTTTGAAGTGTTTGCAGAAGCTGAGAAAATGCTACTTGAAGATGACGTAGCTATCGCTCCAAACTATCAACGCGGAAGAATGGTTCTTATGAATCCGGCAGTTAAAGGCCTTGCAACACACCCATTTGGCGGAGATTATAGCTACAAGTGGACGTATATGGAAGCAGTCGAGAAATAAGAATTGTATTTTTGAAAGCTTAAAATCTTATAGATTAGAGAGTATATGGGCGTAATTGACCATGTACTCTCTTTTTCAATGAAGAGGAAAAAACTAAAAATTCATTGTAGTGGCACTTAGCTAAATTAAAAGTTTTTTATGAAGTGTATACTGCATGACTAGGCGGTAAATCCCCTTAATGGCTAGACTAACAATCAGTGAGTGATAAGGAATCGCCCATCTGATCACCATTCGCTTTATCTATGAATTTCAGGAGGTGCTAAAATGGCAAAGTATATAACAAAGCGTGTTATTTATATGTTCCTATCGTTATTTCTAATTGCATCATTTACATTTGTTCTTATGAAACTGCTTCCAGGGTCCCCGCTAGCTTCCGCAGCAAAATTATCCATTGAGGAAAGGGAAGTCGTTTACGAGAAATATGGCTTGAACGATCCTATTCCCGTACAGTACGCTCGTTATATGGGGAACCTTGCAAAGGGTGACTTTGGTGTATCGTTCCAATATAAAAATGCAGACGTTACAACCCTTATTGTGAAAAAATTGAAATACTCGGCAATTTTAGGCGCCCAGGCACTCGTATTCGGTACCCTAATTGGAATTATTCTTGGAATGATTGCTGCATTGAAGCAAAATACAGTATGGGATTATGGGAGTACCATAATCGCAATTCTTGGTATCTCGATACCATCCTTTGTTTTTGCAGTATTGTTGCAATATGTCTTTTCAGTTTGGCTTGGGTGGTTACCTGTCGGACTATGGGAAGGATGGAAGTCCAGTATACTGCCATCAATTGCACTAGCAATGGGACCTATTGCAATAGCGGCAAGGTTCATCAGAACGGAAATGATAGAAGTGTTAAGTTCGGACTATATTTTGTTGGCAAAAGCGAAAGGCGCGAATTGGTTTGAAATCGCTTTCAAACACGCATTCCGTAATGCGCTAATTCCGCTAATCACTGTACTTGGACCAGTTGCAGCAGGGCTATTGACAGGATCACTAGTCGTTGAACAGATTTTCGCAATCCCAGGTATTGGTGAACAGTTCGTTAAATCAATTAGCTCGAACGACTTTGCTGTCATCATGGGCACAACAATGTTCTTCTCAGTATTCCTTATTGTGATTATTTTAATTGTGGATATTCTTTATGGGGTCATTGATCCACGTATCCGTTTGTCTGGAGGTTCCAAGTAATGACTACTAACATGAAAAAACTACCAAAAGATTCATTTGAGCGAATTACAATCGATAGTTCACATGCTGAAAGGATTTCGAAACCGAGTTTAAGTTTTTGGCAAGATGCATGGCTACGTATCCGTAAAAACAAAGCGGCTATCGTTAGTATGTTCATCTTGGTATTTATAGTATTTATGGCATTTGTTGGCCCTTTCATGGTTGAACATGATCCTGAAGATGTAAAGGTTGCCCATGCAAGCTTACCCCCAAAAATTCCTGGACTTGAAAAGTTAGGTATTTTCGATGGTGTAGGTAAACTGGGATCTAAAACAGTAAATCTTTATGAATTAAAAAAAGTAGAAGTTAACTACTGGTTCGGTACGGATAGCCTTGGACGCGACTTGTTCTCCCGTCTTTGGAAAGGAACACAGATTTCTCTCATCATCGCATTTGTAGCTGCTGTCATTGATGTCGTAATCGGTGTTATATACGGGGGGATTTCCGGTTATTATGGAGGTCGAACTGATGACGTTATGCAACGGATTGTCGAAGTACTAATTGGAGTTCCGACGCTGGTCATCGTCATTCTGATGATTATGATCATGAAGCCAGGTATCTGGTCCATTATCATAGCCATTTCGATAACCGGATGGATAGGCATGTCCCGTATTGTACGTGGACAAGTTCTGAAATATAAAACTCAAGAATTCGTCTTGGCAGCTAAAACCCTTGGTGCCAGCGATACACGAATTATTAGTAAACACTTACTACCAAATATTATGGCGATTATTGTCATTAATATGATGTTTACAATTCCGACTGCAATTTTCTTCGAGGCATTCTTAAGCTTTATCGGACTAGGGCTTCAAGCGCCGAAAGCGTCTCTTGGAACACTAATTAATGATGGTTATAAATTCATTGAATATCAGCCGCATATTCTGTTCTTCCCAGCGGTCATCATAAGTTTACTTATGATTGCGTTCAACTTAATTGGGGACGGACTGCGTGATGCACTTGATCCGAAAATGAAAGATTAAAGGAGGAAAGCGAAATGGAGAAAATTGTTGAAGTGAAAAACCTGGAGCTTTCCTTCCATACATTTGCAGGAGAAGTGAAAGCGATTCAGGGCGTTAATTTTGAAGTTTATAAAGGGGAGACACTGGCTATCGTCGGTGAGTCGGGTTCAGGTAAATCTGTAACGACGAAATCGATTATGCGACTCCTTCCGAAATCCAGTACTGAGTACAAAAATGGCGAGATTTTATTTGGAGGAAAAGACTTACTGAAAATTTCCGAAAAAGAAATGCAAAAAGTAAGAGGAAAAGACATTTCGATGATTTTCCAAGATCCGATGACATCACTAAATCCGACAATGACAATTGGTAATCAGATTATGGAGCCTTTACTAAAGCATCAGAAACTAAGTAAAACGGATGCTCGAAAAAAGTCTATTGAGTTGTTAACCCTAGTCGGAATGCCAAAGCCAGAAATGCGTATGAAGCAATACCCGCACCAATTTTCTGGTGGGCAGCGCCAACGTATCGTCATTGCTGTTGCCTTGGCATGTAATCCGAAGCTTCTTATTGCAGATGAGCCGACGACAGCTTTGGATGTTACGATTCAAGCGCAAATCCTAGAATTGATGAAAGACTTACAAAAGAAAATCGATACGTCTATCATTTTCATCACACATGATCTCGGAGTCGTAGCTAACGTAGCAGACCGTGTAGCTGTCATGTATGGCGGCCGAATCGTCGAAGTGGGAACAGTTGATGAAGTCTTTTACAACCCGCAGCATCCGTATACATGGGGACTTCTAAGTTCAATGCCGTCACTTGATGCAACTGAAGATAAATTATATGCGATTCCAGGCACGCCACCCGATTTATTGGATCCTCCGAAAGGAGATGCATTTGCACTGCGTAGTGAATATGCGATGAAGATTGATATGGAGCAAGTTCCGCCTCTCTTTAAAGTGAGTGAGACACATTATGCGGCGACGTGGTTGCTCCATCCCGATGCACCTCAAGTGGATCCACCAGGAGCGGTCATCGAGCGTATGAAGAGATTCCCTGGCAGCCGATATTATGAAGGCAATGCAGGAGGTGTTCAATAATGGCTGAAAAATTACTTGAAATCAAAAACTTGAAACAGTATTTCAATGTCGGAACAAAGAATGAAGTGCGTGCTGTTGACGATATTACATTCGACATCTATAAAGGGGAGACGCTTGGTATTGTCGGTGAATCCGGTTGCGGTAAATCAACAACCGGTCGTACAATCATTCGTCTTTACGATGCAACAGGCGGGGAAGTCATCTATGATGGCATCGACGTCCATGCAAAAAAATCGAAAAAAGAACTGAAAGCTTTCAACCGGAAAATGCAGATGATCTTCCAAGATCCATATGCATCCTTAAATCCGCGTATGAAAGTGCTTGATATCATTGCTGAAGGCCTCGATATTCATGGTCTTGTGAAGAACTCGAAGGAACGTACTGCACGTGTCCATGAACTTCTTGAGACGGTAGGATTGAATCGTGAGCATGCCAATCGTTATCCGCATGAGTTTTCTGGCGGTCAGCGTCAGCGTCTTGGAATTGCACGTGCGCTAGCTGTTGAACCAGAATTCATTATCGCAGATGAGCCGATTTCAGCTTTGGACGTATCTATTCAAGCGCAAGTCGTCAACTTGTTGAAAGAGCTTCAAGAAGAAAGAGGACTAACCTATCTATTCATAGCGCATGACTTGTCAATGGTAAAATATATCTCGGATCGAATTGGTGTTATGCATTTCGGGAAACTTGTCGAGATCGGACCAGCCGAAACAATCTATACGGCGCCTTTCCATCCTTATACACAATCGCTACTTTCTGCGATTCCGTTGCCAGATCCAGCTTATGAGCGTAGCCGTGTACGCAAAAGTTACGATCCAACATCACATAAGTATCTTGAGGATGAAGAAGTAATCATGCGTGAAGTGACACCAGGACATTTTGTCCTTTGCTCACAGCGCGAATTTGATGCTTTTAAAAAGTAACTTTAAATAGAAGCAACTGGGCTGGTTTTCGACAAGAGAACCGGTCCTTTTGCATGTTTCAATAAAGTATATGGTAAGAATGCGATGAAATACATGGATTCAGGTAATAGTAGTTCCCCAAATGTTACTTATAAACCCAAATGGTTGAGGAATTCAGAGACGCGTTTTTACGTTTCTGAATTTTTTTAAATTAATATGAAACCTTTGCCCACATTTAAACGTACTATATAGTGTAGACATTAATTTATTGTCAATTAGCAACTACCTAAATGAGAAAGTTTTTTATTTGACAAAGCAGATGTTTAATTAATTCTTGAACCGGGTATAACAGTGTAGAGAACATGCACATACTTGTTAAAGTCGCTTATGTTGCGGAACTGTGACAATTGTGGATGGGATAACTAATATTTCTTGAAAAGTGTATTAATCAGTAATGAAAATGTGTATAATAGGGATTAGAAGCAGACAGTTTAAACTAATTCTAATCTAAACGTAAAAATATAAATCAAAACATTCGAGCCGACTGAAAGGGAGTGTCAGCATATGATGGTCACATTATTTACTTCACCTAGCTGTACATCATGCAGAAAAGCGAAAGCATGGTTAGAGGAACACGAGATTCCGTATACTGAACGTAACATTTTTTCAGAACCATTGAATATTGATGAAATAAAAGAAATTCTTCGTATGACTGAAGATGGAACAGATGAAATTATTTCAACTCGTTCTAAGATATTCCAAAAATTAAACGTTGATGTGGAAAGTCTTCCATTACAACGCCTATATGAGTTAATACAAGAACATCCGGGTCTGTTAAGAAGACCGATTATTCTTGATGAGAAAAGACTTCAAGTGGGATACAATGAAGATGAAATTCGTCGATTCCTACCTAGAAAAGTAAGAGCCTATCAGCTGCTTGAAGCGCGGCGCATGGTGAACTAGTCGAAAAATAGTGTGAAGCTGATAGGGGTTGACATTGCAAAATGCCGTACACCTATCGGCTTTTTGTGTTTCTCTTGCTTTCCGGGTGGATGTTCTCTACAATGCTATTACTATCAAAATTATACGTCCTAAGGCGGAACCCTTTCAAAACGTAGAGGACGGTCATATAGTAAGTATAAGCATTGCAGGATTTTTTCACACATTGAAGGGAACCGGACAAATCCTGTTCCATAGGAAGGGAGAGAAAAGGGATGGAAATAGAGCGTATTAATGAAAATACAGTTAAGTTTTTTCTTTCATATATTGATATTGAAGAGCGTGGCTTTACCCGTGAGGAAGTTTGGTATAATCGCGACAAGAGCGAGGAACTCTTCTGGGAGATGATGGACGAAGTCAGTGATGAGTCTGAGTTCGAAGTCGAAGGACCATTGTGGATTCAAGTACATGCGATGAGCGGTGGCATTGAAGTGACAGTCACGCGTGCACAAATGTCTGACGATGGCGAGCCACTGGAATCACCGTTTACTAGTGATGATCCAAGAAAGTTGTTCCAGCATGGCAAAATGTATGATCATGATGATGATGATACTATGCAAGGTATAGGGGATCCAGCATTTGAATGGCTTGACAATATGTTTATCTTTTCCGAATTTGATGATCTTATTCCGTTAGCGGGGAAGACGAAAGAGTATGAAGTAAATACATCTTTATATTCGTTTGAAAATAACTATTATTTACATTTGTTATATGACGACGAAGTAATGGATGATTCTCGTAAGACAGATTTGTTCAGTGTACTTTCGGAATTCGGCGGACCGTCAAACATGACGATTCATCGACTGGAGGAGTATGGCAAACTTATTATCGATGCAGATGTATTCTCGACAATTCATCAATACTTCGGGGCTAAATAAAAGACAATGGAAACAGTTATCTTAACTGATAGCTGTTTTTTTACTTGCTTTACTGACTGAATATTTGTATTATTAAACAAGGAAGGAGTAGAATAGTATTCTTACAGCAAAAACAGAGCAAGGAAAACTTATTGTACTTACACCAGAGTTAGAAAGAGAACGCTTGCGCAAATGGCGGAAGTTAAGATTGTTCTTTTGCCCCCTATGTAACTTTCGGGTCCAGTTGAAAGTTGGAGATATTACAATCCCGCATTTTGCACATTTGAAGGATTCTGCCTGTCTGACTTTATTCTCAGAAGGTGAATCACAGAGCCATCTTCTAGGAAAGCAACAATTGTATGCTTTTTTTCAAAAACATGCTGAGCTTGTCGACCTTGAACCATTTTTGAAATTGGTATCTCAGCGTCCTGATATCCTTGTAACGACACAATCTGAGTCGATACCCATCGAATTTCAGTGCAGTTCGATACCCGTTGCTGACATCGAGTCTAGATCCGCCGGTTATCGTAGTATAGGAATGAAACCCATCTGGATTTTGCAAACCCCAGCAAAGTTTAGTACATTACCTGTAGGTGTCGGTACATTCCATTTTTCAAGATTCCACGAAAGCTTTTTGACGTATACATCCCCTGAAGGCTATTTATTACTCACATATAACCCCAAAACAGAACGATTCCATTATTACACCAGTCTTATCCATGTCGCCGGGAAGCGTTATATCGGCATCCATCGTACATTGCCATTAGCGATGCAAGTATTCCCTTTTGCTCAGCCTAAAACCCCATCAGAGCTAGAAATCCATCGTTATGTAGCCCTATATTTATCCATGCGTAATCAATTTGTTCAATCCCGTGTTTTATTGAATAAAAGGGGGGTGAAAGATCCTTTTTTAAGAATGTGTTATGAACTGCGCGTGATACCAGCGAATCTGCCAAAATGGATTGGATTGCCTGTCCTTTTCAGTGAGTCATTCCGCGAGCATGACTGTGAATGGCAATTAGCATTCCTTTATTATTTGAGAAGAAATGGGATTAGTTTTAGAACTGTATCCAGCAGTCAGGTTAGAAAATATGTCTCTCGGTTAGAAGAACCATCGGAAGAAAAGGTTAAAGCATGCATAGCATACCGTGATTTCCTTGTTTCTGCGAGTGTGGATTCCTGTCAAAATGGAACAGTTATTGACGAAGAAAAAATAATTCAACTAATTACAGAAAGATTACTTGCAAAGCGTTATGAAAATTGAGAAAATGGGGTTGGTTCGCTTCCCGAAGTAATGGGAGAAGGGGGATAATTGATGATGGCCGAAACTAAGAATAAAGTATTGACGCGTGATGAAGTAAAGGTAGAGGAGACTTGGCGTCTCGAAGACATCTTCGCAACTGATGAAGCTTGGGAAAAAGAATTCGCTGAAGTTGAGGAATTCTCCGGCAAAGCAGATTCTTACAAAGGGACACTCTCGGGTGGCGGGGATGCACTTTACACTGCGTTGGCATACCGTGACGCACTCTCTGAAAGACTGCGCAGGCTTTACACGTATGCGCACTTAAAGACTGACCAGGATACGACAAATAGCTTCTATCAGGCGATGGATAGCCGTGTGAAATCACTTTATGTGAAAGTAGCAACTGCGTTATCATTCTTCTTACCTGAGCTTCTGTCTATCGATGAAGTAGAATTGGACAAGCTGGTTACTGAACATGAAGGACTGGCTCTTTATAAGCAAGAATTTGAAGAAATCAACACGCAGCGACCACATGTACTGCCTGCTGAACAAGAAGCTTTGCTAGCACAACTGTCAGAAGTGACGGGTAGCTCTTCAGAAACTTTCAGTATGCTGAATAATGCCGATTTGACTTTCCCAATGGTGAAAGATGAAAAAGGGGAAGAAGTCGAATTATCACATGGCCGCTACGTAGGATTTTTGGAAAGTGATGATTCGCGTGTTCGTGAGGACGCATTCAAAGCGATGTATTCGAAGTACAGCGAATTTCAAAACACATTTGCCTCGACACTTTCAGGTAATGTAAAAGGTGATAACGTCAATGCCCGCATTCGCAATTATTCATCTGCACGTGAGGCGGCGATGGCGAATAATCATATCCCGGAACAGGTTTATGAAAATCTTGTTTCGACAATCAATAAAAACGTTCACTTGTTGCAGCGCTATGTTGCGCTTCGCAAAAAAGTGTTTGGGCTAGAAGAACTTCATATGTGGGATCTGTATGCACCACTTGTAAAAGATGCAAATATGGAAATTCCATATGACGAAGCTACCAAAACGATGCTAGACAGTTTCCACCCACTTGGTGAAGAGTATGTATCAATCGTTAAAGAGGGACTTGAGAATCGCTGGGTAGACGTTCGGGAGAACAAAGGGAAACGCTCTGGAGCTTACTCTTCGGGCTCTTATGGAACAAATCCATATGTCTTAATGAACTGGCAAGATAACGTCAGTAACTTATTCACACTCGCGCACGAATTCGGCCATAGTGTCCATAGTTATTATTCACGTAAAAATCAGCCCTTCGTCTATAGCGGTTATTCTATTTTCGTAGCAGAAGTTGCGTCGACAGTGAACGAAGCGCTTTTGAATGATCATTTATTGAAAACGATTGATGATGAACAGAAACGAATTTACTTGCTAAACTACTGGCTTGACGGCTTCCGTGGTACTGTTTTCCGTCAGACGATGTTCGCTGAGTTCGAACACCTTATTCATCAGCTTGATCAGCAAGGTGTTGCATTGACAGCTGAAAAACTGACGGAAGAGTATTATGCACTTAATAAGAAATACTTCGGCGAAGATCTTGTTGTCGACGAGGAAATTGGCGTGGAATGGGCAAGAATTCCTCATTTCTACTATAATTATTATGTTTATCAGTATGCGACGGGTTATAGTGCCGCAGTCGCGCTGAGCAATCAAATCTTGACAGAAGGAGAGCCGGCTGTTGAACGCTATGTAAATAACTTCTTGAAAGCCGGTTCTTCCGATTATCCAATCGAGGTTCTAAAAAAAGCAGGTGTCGACATGACAAGTGCCGCCCCAATCGAAGAAGCATGCCGCGTCTTCGAAGAAAAGTTGAACGAGCTTGAATCACTTCTCTTGAAAAAATAAAGTGAATTGATTTTGTGAAAAGCCCTATCCGCCACATTTATGGTTGCGATAGGGCTTTTTCGTATATGCATATTGCTATATAGATATAAAGGAAGGCGTATCGGTAAAATCATCATTGTGACAGTCTTGTGAAAAACATTGTGAATTCTTGATGCTACTATTATTTTGTGATAAGGTAAGGATGTGAAATAAATCACATACCAAACATACACCCCTTTTGTTTGAACGTGAACATTTCTCCCATTCCCTTTGAATAAGAGCATTCCCTCCCCCCCAGGAGCGAATGCTCTTTTCTTTTGGTTAATAAGGTACAGCGACGGGTAGATTGTCATGGACAGTTTGAATATTTATGACAAAATATCTATTATATGAATTATGATAAAAAGTGGATTTACGGCGTACTATTGCCATATCAACGAGCATCTCGTATAATTAATTAGAATTGTCAGTTATACTTGCGAGGGGTGAATAAAATACTAATTCCCATTAAAAGGAGTACCCCTGCTCTGCTCAAAGGAATACCACGTTTGATTGCCCGCATACCCCCTGATCATTGGAAAGTTCAGCATTTAAAAGAACAACTTTACCGGATTGGTGCAGGCTATTCAGGAGAGTGTAACGTCGATTCATACATCGAAAGTACTCGATTTCCAGAAAGTACCCAAGTGTTTACTGATCTTCAATTACGCGTTTCCCCTAAGTTAACATTTCAGATAGACACTTTGATTATCACAGAACGGTATGTCTTAATCGTCGAAGTGAAAAATATTAAAGGCACAATTCGATTTGTCCAAAATCCTCCACATCTCGAACAAATGCTAGAAACTGGTGATGAAGCAGTCATCGATTGTCCAGTTTATCAAGTTGAATCGAATAAATTGAATTTAGATGAATGGTTCCTACAGCGAGGTATTGATCTGAAAACACTTGGATTAGTTGTTCTCGCAAATCCAAACACAAAAGTGAAAGATGTGCCCGAAGGTTTTCCTATTATCTATAAGAAGCAAATTGCTTACTATTTACAAAGTTTTAGACCGTTCGAAAAGGTTCTTTCGTCTGCCCAAATTAATGAGATTTCAAGGGAAATAGATAAAGAACAACAGGAATTTAACCCTTTTCCATTATGTTCTTATTTTCAAATTGACCATCAAAATTTGCGGACAGGATTTATATGTCATTATTGTAATCAGCTGCTTCAACGAAAGAGTTTGAGGACATGGCGCTGTAGTGGTTGCGAAAAAAACATCAAAAATCCATACGAAAATGGTATCAATGATTGGTTTATGCTAGTGAAGAATTCCATTACGAACGAAGAATGCCGTAAGTTTTTAGACTTGAAAGATTCCAATGCAGCACGGTATGTATTGTCTTCGTCGTTACTTGTGAAGAAGGGGAAGTCTACCGGGACATTTTACATTAAAGGTATTAAGAAAACCCATTATTGATAGTTAGAAAAAAGTCTTTCTACTTTAGAGAGACTTTTTTCTTATGAGGCATATTGTTGCTATGGTGAACAGGGCATGGTCTAAGAAAGTCATGTCGCGGCCGAATAAAGTCATGGCCCGCTGTTGACTTCATGGCAAGAAGACAGCTAGTTATGGCGTGGCCGAATAAAGTCATGGCCCGCTGTTGACTTCATGGCAAGGAGACGGTAAGTCATGGCGTGGCCGAATAAAGTCATGGCCTGTCGTTGATTTCATGGCGAGGAGACAGTTAGTCATGGCGCGGCTGAATAAAGTCATGGCCTGTCGTCGACTTCATGGCAAGGAGACGGATAGTCATGGCCCGGCCGGATAAAGTCATGACCCGCGGTTGACTTCATGGCGAGGAGACAGTTAGTCATGGCCCGGAGTTGACTTCATTGCAAAGAGACGGTTAGTCATGACCCGCGGGTGACTTCATGGCGAAGAGACAGTTAGTCATGGCGCGGCCGAATAAAGTCATGGCCCGCGGGTGACTTCATGGCAAAGAGACGGTTAGTCATGGCGCTGCGTAATAAAGTCATGGCCCGTCGTCGACTTCATGACAAGGAGACAGCTAGTCATGGCGTGGCCGAATAAAGTCATGGCCCTTGCCAATTAATCATCCACCCAACAAAAAAAGCCACCCCATTGCCTGGTATCAGCAGGTAATGAAGCAACTCTTTTAATTCATATCAACTTTTTACGCCACAATGTCATGTCCTGGAAATGAATCCGTTCAACATGCTGTTGAAGAAGGCGTTTTTTGAGTTCGCGTTCTGCGGACTTTTCGGAGATGTTATAGATACTAGCAATCTCTGTTGTGGAAAGTGTATCGAAACGTTGGAACAAATCGTCAAGGAGAGGAGGGATGTCCGGCAGAATCGGTCCGCCGACCAACTCCTCTAAAATTTGTACGTAGACATCGTAGTCGTATATGCCACTTACTTTTAATCCTTCATCTTCAATGTTTTCATTGAAAAAGACGAAAGTAGGTGCTTTGTCGACTTCCATTTCTTTTGCCATGTACAAATCGACTTGTAAAGAGCGCAAGACGTTTTTGGAAGAAAAGTCTCGGATGAATTCGTCTACATCAAGATTTAGTTTTTTTGCGATTTCGACGAGTACGGAAAAAGACGATACATTCCTAGACTTCAAAAATGAATATTCAAGCATTTTTGATAAAAATCGAAACCCAGCGCGTTTGCCTTGAAACTCTGCAGTTTTAACAGCAATACTCGGAAACGCTGGATGTGTTTGTTCACAAGCTAGCTCATCCGCATCATTATGCAGACATTGAAGATTCATCTTAGGTAATGATGTGCGCAGTGCAATGCGCAGTGTGAAATAACGATCATATTCAACTTGTAATTTTCGGAGTAAAGGCGGGAGCGACAAACAATCTCCGCATAAGGGATCGATGAAAACATATAGTTCGATTGGCCTTATGCATGTAGAAGGAATGACTGGGTTCTCCAGTAATGTTTGTCGATTCACGTCTTTTCCTCCCCAGCCCTGTTCACCATATGATTGGCGGTCAAGACGAGGCGCTTATAATAGATATCACGTATATTTCCTTCAAGTTCGACTTCGTCCATTGCTTCTGCCATGCATGCTAGCCATGCTTCCGCTTGAACTGGAGTAATCGGGAATGGCATATGACGAGCTTTCATCATCGGATGACCATGTTCTTCAGTATATAAATTGGGACCGCCTAAATATTGTGTTTGAAATTGCTTTTGTTTGCGTACTGTTTCTGTCAGGTCATCCGGGAAAATCGGGTATAGGTCCGGATGTACGGCCACTTTTGCGTAAAATAGGTCGATGAGTTCCGACAACTTTGTTGCACCGATCTCCTCATAAGGGATCAAAGGTTTTCGCATCATTATCTCATTCTCCTTTGCTCTGACTGTATTAATATTCTATCAACCCTACACTCTTTTCACAAATAAATCGCATTGTTAGTGAAGCGGAAGTCTAGATTATCAATCTTATGCATTGAAATAGCCGAGCACTTTTTTTACGTATTGCTGTGTCTCTTTGAAAGGTGGAACCCCGTCATGTTTTTTTACGTTTCCGGGACCGGCATTATAGGCAGCCAGTGCAAGTTCAATATTACCGCCAAATTGATTTAGCATTTGTCTTAAGTATTTGGCTCCGCCCATCACGTTCTGGACTGGGTCGAAACTATCTTTGACGCCTAGGAACTTCGCTGTTCCGGGCATCAGCTGCATAAGACCTTGTGCACCTGCGTGGCTAACAACGCGATTGTTGAAGTTCGATTCTTGTTTGATAACGGCTGAAATCAGTTTATCGGGCAAGTTATATTTGTTTGCAGCTTGGTTGATAATATCGCGATAGCTGTCCTTGCCAATGGATGTATTTTTGATGGGAACAGCTGAATTTTGTTGCGTCGCGGAAAGGATCCCACTGAGAGAAGAAGGTTCAAATACACTGTTTTTTCCGTCATAGCGCAAGGTCTCTACATTAGTTAGATTATCGAGTAGTGTAGATGAATCGGAAGATAAGGAATCTGTTACGGATGTACTACCTAACATCTCCTCTAACAGTGTGTTAAAAACGGATGGAGATGTGCTATTTTGTTCAGTTTGTGTTTGAACAGCTCCGAGAGTCTGCAGTGTATTTATTTCCATTAATGTACGAATTGTGCGCGTATCCATCATGATCTATCCCTTCTAACGTTAAGCTGCGGGCTTGCGAAATAATAACTTAACTTTAGTATACCAATTATTGTGTGTAAACGCATTTTCTAGACTGCAAGGCCGCGCAGCATATGATAGAATAAACGTAATGACGCATGAAGGGAAGAAGAAATTGTGAACATTAAAAATCGAATTGATAGTGGATTTCGAAATGATGAACAAATCCTCTTTTTAGTAGCAGAACAAGCAGAAAAGCCTCGTGGTATCCCATCTGGAAAGATGATTACAGATTCAGACAACTTGTCGTTTGTCTATCTTTTAGAAGTAGATGAAGGGTACGAGCACCTTCATTTAACACAGGCAGTATGGCCGCTTATGGTCGATGTATTAGCAACGAATTTAGATCCGGTTCTTTCGTGGAAGGATGAACTAATTTCGCTTCCTGGATTCAAAGATGAGCTGACAATGCTTATTTATAATATTGAGGGTAATGATAATTATGGGGAAGCATTCTCCTCGGCGGTGGAGCAAGCATTCAGCTCGATACTTCAACATATGGAATAACTAGCTGGGAGGGGTCCGAATGAGGCAGTGGAGTCAATTTCTTGAACCTTATAAACAAGCGGTAGATGAACTGAAAGTGAAATTGAAAGGCTTGCGAGCCCAGTATGAATTGGAAGATGTACATACGCCTGTTGAATTTGTGACAGGCAGGGTTAAGCCGCTCGCCAGTATCTATGACAAGACACTTGAAAAGGGGATTCCGTTCGAACCGTCGGCTGAACTTGCTGCCGAACTGCCTGATATTGCGGGTCTTCGTCTGATGTGCCAGTTTGTCGATGATATTAGTACTGTCGTAGAAACATTACGGCAGCGGAAGGACCTCGAAGTGATTGAAGAGCGCGATTATATTGCACATAATAAACCAAGTGGATACAGGTCTTACCATTTAATTATCAAATACCCTGTTCAGACGATTCATGGGGAGAAGACAATTTTCGCTGAGATTCAAATCCGTACGTTAGCAATGAATTTCTGGGCGTCAATTGAACACTCATTGAATTATAAATATGATGGCGAAATGCCAGATGAAATCAGGCATCGTTTAGAACGTGCAGCAGAAGCCGCCTTCCAGCTAGATGAAGAAATGTCGCAGATTCGTAATGAAATTCAGGATGCGCAACAATATTTCAGTGCATTCAAGGAAACAGCGACAAGACGCTATGGTGAGACGAATGGGAAAGGAGGAGAGAAATGATGAAATTTGCAATCCAGACAAGAAACGATGCGTTGTCGAATAAGCTTATGGATGAAGCGAAAGAATATTTGACAGATTTCGGGCTTGTTTTCGATGAAGAAGAACCCGATATTGTTTTGTCAATTGGGGGAGATGGTACATTACTCCACGCCTTTCATAAATATAAATACCGCTTGAAAGACACCGCATTTGTTGGAATCCATACAGGCCATCTAGGATTCTACGCAGACTGGAAGCCGGCTGAAATTGAGAAGCTTGTCATTTCTATTGCTCGGAAAGAATTCGAAGTTTTCGAATACCCGCTTCTTGATGTCAAGATTAACTACCGAAATGAGAAGGATAGTGCCCTATACCTTGCACTGAACGAGTCGACGGTGAAATCTCCTGATGTGACACTCGTCATGGATGTTGAGCTAAATGGTAATCATTTTGAACGTTTCCGTGGCGATGGGTTGTGTATGTCAACGCCTTCCGGGTCAACTGCATACAATAAGGCACTGGGCGGAGCAATTATCCATCCTTCTTTACCATCCATGCAATTGACAGAAATGGCGTCTATTAACAACAGGGTATTCCGTACAGTTGGTGCGCCGCTAGTGCTACCCGCGCATCATAAATGTGTACTAACACCTGTAAAAGGACCAGATTTCATGGTAACAGTCGACCATTTGCAACTTCTTCATAAAGATGTGAAGTCAATTGAATACCAAGTGTCAAAGGAGAAAGTACGTTTCGGAAGGTTCAGGCCGTTTCCGTTTTGGAGACGTGTGCATGATTCATTCATTGACAGCGATGTCTAAGGGGGATCAGTTGGATCGCAGATTTCGTCTCGTATTTAAAGTGGATGAAGGTGGCATACTGCTACGCGAATACTTGCACGCAAAAGGGATATCGAAAAGAACGCTAACTGCAACTAAATACGATGGTGGAGATATCCGTGTGAATGGCTTTGAACGTAATGTACGATATCCATTACAAGTTGGCGACGAAGTACTCATTATTTTCCCACCGGAAGAACCAAGCCCAGGTTTACTTCCAGAGATTGGTGATTTAACAATCGTTTATGAGGATGAGGCGCTAATCATTGTTAATAAACCTGCTGGACAAAGTACGATACCGTCGCGCGACCATCCTGTCGGCACGATAGCGAATGCCGTTGCCGGAAAATTTGCTAAGGAACGACTTCCGGCAACAGTTCACGTCGTCACACGCCTCGATAAGGATACATCGGGTTTGATTTGTATTGCAAAAAACCGGCATATTCATCACCTGCTTAGTGAACAGATGACAAATTCCGGTTTCAATCGACAGTATGTCGCACTGGTTGAAGGACATGTGGAAAAGGACCAAATCAGTATTGTGCAACCAATTGGCAGAAAAGACGGTAGCATTATCGAGCGAATCGTGCGTGAAGACGGCCAATTCGCTCGAACTGAGGTAGAAGTACTGGGCCGTACGGATATAAAAGGTCATCCGTTAACAAAAATTGCACTAACCCTTTATACAGGCAGGACGCATCAAATACGTGTCCATATGAGGTGGGCAGGCCATCCGTTACATGGTGATGATTTATATGGCGGTTCCCATGGGCTGATTGGTCGGCAGGCTTTACACTGTGAGATGATTGGGTTTACGCATCCGCTTACAGGTGGGAAAGTTGAATTTAGATGCGCTATTCCGCTAGATATGAAGCGCCTAACCAACACGGAAATCAATCAAACGCAGTAAATTTCTCTGGTACAAATGGCTGTTGGGAAGGTACTGATACAATTTCCATTTCAGGGTAGCGTAGCGCTGTAAGTTTACCGCCGAATACGCATCCTGTATCAATATTTGCGGTGTTATTTACAAAACGTGCTTCCTTTACAGGCGTATGACCATAGACTATGAAGGGAGCCCCTTTATAGTGTTTAGCCCAATCACGCCTTAGGGGTCTGCCATCGGGTAATTTTTTACCCGTGATATCACCATAGAGAACGAATACCCGTATCTTTTCAGAATAGGGTGCAGCAATCATTTCTTCACGGATACCAGCGTGTGCAATGATGAGATTACCATCATTAAGGGTATGGTATAACGGTAGCGCTTCGTAAAACTGACGGTATCTGGCCAAGAAGCGTTTACGCGCATCACTTGATAATGCATCAAGTTCAGCTATTGTCGTTTCAAGACCATGTGTGGGCTGAACCTGGTTACCCTTAGCAAATCGATATAATTTATTGCAATGATTTCCCGGGGAATAATAGAGTAAGTGCTCATCTTGGACGTTGAAAAGTAGATTTAACATCTTAATCGAATGGGGCCCTCTATCCATCGTATCACCGACAAATACAAGATTTCTGCCATCAGGATGTAAGGGAATACCTGTATCCATCAGGTATCCTAATTTGTCAATCAAATGCATGAATTCATCGTAACAACCGTGAATATCACCGACAATATCGAACTTCATATTTTCATCACCCTTTTTCACAATATGTATTCGTATAGAATACCCTTAATCACATTAATAATCCACGGTAGAAATAGAAAGGAAGGTGTAGCTGTGAGCATAATAGATGAGCATAAAGAAGAAGTTGTTTTCGATGAAGAGAAGCTGAAAGAGACTTTAATCCAGCACGACATAAAATCCTTCCGAGATGAATATCTACGCCTTCATCCATATGACCGAGCGATATTTTACGAGAAAATAGAACCGGAGCTTCGTGGGATTATCTACCAATACTTATCGCCAAAAGAACTTGCGGAAATATTTGAGACTAGTGAAATCAGCGATGATGAATATAAACAGTTCCTTCAGGAGATGGACACGACGTATGCAGCAGACATGATATCGTTTATGTTTGTCGATAACGCGGTAGATGTCCTGAATGAACTTGACAAATCACAAGTTGTCAGCTATTTGACACTCATGAATAAAGAAGCCGCTGCTGAGATCAAAGCCTTACTTCATTATGAGGAGTATACGGCAGGGTCAATCATGACAACGGAATATGTTACAATTCCACAGAATTCGACAGTTCGTTCTGCCATGACAATTTTGCGCAATGAAGCACCGAAAGCAGAAACAATTTATTATATATTTGTCGTTGACGACAATAATCGTCTAACAGGCGTTATATCGCTACGCGATTTGATCATTGCACATGAAGATACGTTGATTAGTTCAATTATGAGTGAACGAGTCGTAAGCGTTCTCGTTTCAGAAGATCAAGAAGACGTTGCAAAAATGATCAAGGACTATAATTTCCTTGCCGTCCCGGTCGTCGACTTCCAACAGCATATACTTGGTATTATTACAGTCGACGATATTATCGATGTACTCGATGAAGAAGCATCAGATGACTACTCCAAACTTGCCGGGGTTTCCAGTATGGATACATTTGATAAAAACTCTTTCTCAGCTATGAAAAAAAGACTTCCCTGGTTGCTTATTCTATTAGTGCTCGGAATGCTTACTGCTAATTTGATAGATTTGTTCACAGAAACAATTTCAAAAGTGGCACTTCTAGCCGCGTTCATTCCCCTAATTGCGGGTACTGCAGGGAATAGCGGAACGCAAGCGCTTGCGGTCGCGGTGCGCGGTATTGCGACAGGTGATGTAGAGGACGAAAGTAAATTTAAGTTGCTTATCCGGGAAGCTGGAACAGGATTGATGACAGGATTTATCTGTGCACTATTTGTAGTTGGGCTTATTTACGTTTGGAAAAATGAATTTATTATTGGACTTTTAGTGGGGGCAGCGATTTTTGTCTCGATTTTTGTCGCAACGATTTCAGGATCATTCATTCCTTTGCTTATGCATAAGTTGAAAATCGATCCTGCAGTTGCATCCGGTCCTTTTATCACAACATTAAATGACGTTATTAGTGTTATTATTTATCTTGGCCTTGCAACGGTTTTCATCAGTGATCTTTAGATCATTGGTGTGAACCGTTTTTTATAACAGGGGTAACGTCCGAAAAGTGGGCGCATATACTGTATTAAAAAGGATGTGCTTACCATTTTTCGAAATAAACCATTATTGTTCGTTGACGGGCCACCTGTCTTTATAAAAGTTGCGATTATTGTGGAGGAAAGCACGTCAGTATTTTTACTGAACAACGAGGAGCAGTCTATGTTAGAAAATGAAGAAGAGGTAATTGCTACCGAAGCCTTGCCGGTGAATCCAGATATACAACGTAAAATTATTTATTTGAGCAATTCATTCCGCCGCCAAGCTTATCAGCCACTTCAATTTATTCTAGAGGAAGAAACACTATCAGGAACGATTGAGAAAGTTGAAGAAGAAACAGTGTGGATTGATCTGGAAGGTGCCAATCACGAAATAATTGCTGTAGAAATGGGCAAAATTGAAGAAGTGTTATGGCGCGGTAAGCCATTTGATGAAACTAAATGAAAAGGCAGGACGGGAACCTCTCCGTCCTGCCTTTTTACAATGATAGTGAAAAGTTAAAACAACCCAACCGATCTAAATCGGTTGGGTTGTTTGGGCATTGCAGGGCATTAATTAATCTACGTCACAAAAATCGATATACGTATCTTTAATACATTGGATTCCACAGAAACAAGTCAAGTCGACTGTGATACATGAATCTGTCGCACCAAATTTTTCAACTTTACAGAGTTCTTCAAGATCCAACTTACCATGTTTAATTATGTCCACCGGATTATTGTGAATGTCTAATGGCGCTAGTACTTGCAATGTTGCGCAGCAGCCGTCAAAGACGTTTTGGACTCTGAAAAAAGTAGAGAAGCAATTGTGAAGGTAATATTTTTGGCTTTCCGGACGGAACATTGCTTTGAACGGATCACCGTTCTTCGTCAATAGCATGAATACGCGTGTATTGACACGGTGACGTGCAGGGCTGGATATGCTACCGAGCGGAGCCATGAAACAATCTGTTTCGCATTCTACGCAGTCATCGTCTGTTCCAGCATCCTGTAAACGCTTGATGAACCTGACAACCTCACATACGCAGTCATCTTGGTGCTTTCTTTCACTACATTCTTCATTTCTTCCACATCCCATTAATTCCACCTCCTTTTCTTAATTCTTTATACTTTATGCGACAAAGTTCACTGTGATAGGGCGCATAGGTGGATTATGAATAAAGTTACGTATGAAAAGGCATACTGTATAAAAATGGAGGGGACGCATATCCGGAAACTTAGCCTTGTAGTCCTCGCAGTTATCATTCTATCCGGTTGTTCAGGAAGCGGATTCCGGATAGACAACAATTCCAGCGAGGATCATGCAAAAGTGGAAGAAGTATTGAAAAATGACAAACGTCTCACATCAGCAGTCACTACTTTTCATGAAAATAACTTGATAACAGCCGTTACGCTTAAAACTTTTTCACGCTTCAAAAAAGAAAAGATTGAAAAGGAGCTTAAGAAAAAATTAGAAAATGGCTACCCAGGGTTGGACGTTATGGTTTCAGCGGACAGTAAAATATGGATGGAAATGAACAAGCTCATTGATTTGGAAGATAAGAAGGATAAAGGTAAAAAGATTGAGAAATTGAAATCGCTTATAAAGGAAGAGACATAATGGACGAAAAAAAATATGCAAAGTTAGAAAAAGATACATCTCCTAAAATCCCATTAATGCGAAATATGATTTTTGCATTTTTGACGGGAGGCACAATTTGTTTAGTAGGCCAATTTGTGTCGCTGTTTTATATGACATATTTTGACTTCACGGAACGGACGGCCAGTAATCCGACTGTCGCAACAATGATATTTTTCGCGATGCTGTTAACTGGCTTTGGATTGTATAAGAAAATTGGCCAATTTGGAGGAGCGGGGAGTGCAGTTCCGATTACAGGTTTCGGCAATGCTGTCATTTCAGCAGCAATTGAACATAAGACCGAAGGGTATGTTCTTGGAGTTGGTGGAAATATGTTCAAACTCGCGGGTTCGGTCATTCTCTTCGGCGTATTTTCGGCATTTGTCGTTGCACTCATTAAAACGATACTTGTAAAGTTAGGTGTTGTATCATGGTAGCGCGCGGTCTCTTGACATTCAAAACGACACCATCCATTGTGGCAACTGGGGTTACAGCGGGCCCGCTAGAGAAGAAAAGCCTGTTCGTCGATAAATTTGATAAAGTGTACGAAGATGAGCGCTGTGGAATGAAAACGAATGAGCATGCTCACGCAAAAATGATGGAAGATGCGTGCATGATTGCGTTAAGCAAAGTGGATTCTGTACCAAGCGACGCCGATTTCCTGTTAATTGGCGATCTTATTAACCAAATGACCCCCTCAAACTTTGCCGCTACAACGGTGGGAATTCCGTATATTGGTCTGTTTTCCGCTTGTGCAACTTCAGTGTCCTCGCTCTTAATGGCAGCGCTGCTGACCGAAACCGGTATGTCGAAATGTGCTATTGCGGGAGCATCTAGTCAGCATAATGCAGTGGAACGACAATTTCGTTATCCAAACGAGTATGGCGCACAAAAACCTGGAACTGCTCAATGGACCGTCACAGCAGCGGGGGTAGCAGCTGTTACACCTTATAAAAAAGGATTTCCTTCTATAGAGTGTGGAACAATCGGATGTGTAATCGATCTCGGAATGACCAATCCACTAAATATGGGGGCGGCGATGGCACCGGCAGCCGCAGATACGCTTAGCCGCCATCTAAAAGGTCACAACAAAGACGTGAAAGACTATGATGTGATCATGACAGGCGACCTCGGAAAAACTGGTTTTGAGTTATATAAAACCCTTGCAGGCAATCAAGGTATTGACGTGACCAAAAATTTTAGGGATGCAGGCAAAGAATTTTACGGTGCTGATAAAGCTTTTTTATCCGGGGCAAGTGGTGCAGGTTGTTCAGCCGCCATTTTCCTATCGGAAGTAATTGATAAAATGAGGGCGGGTGACTATAAACGGGTCCTTCTAATTGCGACGGGCGCGCTATTATCTCCGTTATCATTTCAACAAGGTGATACGATTCCGTGCATTGCGCATGCAATCGAATTAACAATGAAATGAGTGTGGATTATGGTTTCGATGTTCATTACAGCATTTATTGTGGGGGGTCTCATTTGTGTTGTGGGACAACTGTTGTTTGACGTGGCAAAATTAACCCCTGCGCATACATTGTGCATTTTGGTCGTCGTGGGTTCCGTGTTAGACGGGGTGGGTCTGTATGAACCGCTCATCGATTTTGCAGGAGCGGGGGCAACGATACCAATTACTTCTTTCGGTAATGCCTTGACGCATGGCGCAATGGCAGAAGCTGAAAAACATGGTCTAATCGGTGTTATGACAGGAATGTTTGAAGTGACTAGTTCAGGAATTAGCGCAGCAATAATATTTGGATTCATTGCATCGCTTATTTTTAAATCGAAAGGAAAGGTTTAATAGTCATGCGCCCTCTTCCTTCTTCAAGTGTCCGCATAGGATACGAAGAAAGGAAGGGGGTATTATTATGTATGGAGGATGCAATCCTTATGGAGGCGGGTACGGCGGTGGATGTGAACCGGAAAGAGCGAGTTATGGCGGATCGACATTCGTATTAATCGTTGTTCTCTTCATCTTGCTCATCATTGTGGGCCGCAGTTTTTGTGTATAAAAAGGGGGAGATAACAGATGAATGATTCATTTTTCCGGAAAATCGAATCAAAAACAGGCGTCCCGATGGAAGAAGTTTTTGCACTTGCAAATGCAATCCAATATGCGGATTTCAATGATGAACGGCAAGTAAGGAAAATTATTCGTAAAGTCGGGAAGCTGGCGAAAAAAGAAGTACCTCAGCAGACTGAAGATGAGCTTGTTAATTCTATCGTAAAAAATGGCAAAGCGGTTAATATTAAAGATATTACAGATATGCTTGGCCGACAATAAAAAAACTTTACGAAAAAACAGAATAATAGGTTTAATAATACCAACCTATGGATATAGTAATAGTATTAGTGAAAATGGAGGTGTTTACAATGGGATATATTCTACCAATTCAACCAATCCAATCTCAGATCTATGCAAATCGATTAAGTATGGAAGCTTATAACTTTGCATATATTGAACGAGTGAGCAAAGTTAAGTTAAATTCAGACTTCTTGGATGAGTTTAAAGAGTCCTCGCATAAAGAACGGGAAAAGGAGGAAGAGGAAGGTAAGCCTATTGTATCAGTTCCTTCTGCATATCAAGGGTTTATCCGTCCCAATCCAGTTAATCTATCACCGGCGATAGCCAAAGTAGTAGGGAAAGGTATCGCGGTAAATGCCTATGTATAATTGATTAGAATAAAAAGGTTCGCGTTGCTTTTAAGCAATGCGAACCTTTTTTAATGAAAAAAGTGAAAGTGTTTTTCTACTTATAATAGTGTCTAGCTCCAGGCGCCAGCCGCTCGGAGGCCCACAGGATGTGGGTTCACGTAGCCATTGCCGCAGGACGCGGCGTACTTAGGCTACGTTCCTTGAAAGCAATCCAGCTATGTGGAAAAGAGCGCCACGTCGCTGGATCGACTTATGCCTGTCGCGTCTAGAAGGCGCCTTCCGCTTTTCACGCCATACTTTTTTCCATTGCGCGATGCGGAATATCCGCATCCATAAATTCGGGTGAAGTAATGACATACCCTAACTTTTCATAGAAAGGAACAGCATATGATTGTGCATTCAAAATAATTTTGTTCATGCCTGTTGTTTCAGCATGCTCTTCAAGTGCATGCATGATAAGATTTCCGAGATGTTTCCCCCGAAATTCTTCCAAAATGCAAACACGTTCGACTTTCCCAATTCCATCGTTGATTTCCCTGATACGGCCTGCGCCGATTGGAGATTCTGATGAATAAACGACGAAATGTGCTGCAGTTTTATCGAAATGATCTAGTTCAAGGTCTAGTGGTACGCCTTGTTCTTCCACGAACACTTTCCTTCTGACAGAAAATGCATCTTCTTGTTCAAGGTCAGAATTTGCGAATCTTACTTCGAACAATGTTCAGTTATCCTCGTCAAGGCGGAATGTTTCATATACCGTCCAAGAGCCGTCTTCGAGTTGATAAGTAAGGTGCAAACGGTCAATTGTTTCAGTATGATCGACACCAATCATTTTTAGTTGACCAATGATATCATCGTGTTCGCCAGAAGAAAGTTTTTGCGCAATCGTCACGTGGGGAACGAATGTGAATTCAGGTTTTTCACCGAAAAAGTCGTTGTTCAGATCTTTATGCAAAGCAGCTAGTTCATCGTTAAGAGTAGCCTTAAAGTAAATTGTATTCGTAATTGGAGCGAATGTACCCACTTTTGATACGCTTAATTCAAACGGGCTGTGTTTTTTAGTTATTTCTCTAATTGCCTTTGCAACTTCTTCAATCTCTTGGTCATTGGCTTCGAATACACCTTTAACCGTTAAATGCGGCGTGATTAGTGCATAATGTGGATCGTATCTTTTCCTGTAAGCGTTTGCCAAGTCTTGAAGTTTCTTTGATGGGAATGCTACGACGCCGTATTTCATAAATAAAACCTCCTAGAATAATTGTTTTTACTTTATAAATTTGATTATAGCAGAATACTTGAAAATATGTCCGTTTTGTCTGAATTAATGACCAAAAACCATTTGAATCGCGCGGCGGACATCGGGTTGCCAATGCTTCCAGGTATGGTCTCCATCGAATTCATCATAGAAATAAGGGAAACCTTTTCTTTCAATTAATTCGTTTAAAGTCCGGTTAGGTGTAAGGAAGTCTTGAACGCCGTCAATTTGCGTATTAACTTGGGTTTCTTCCTTCCCAATAACATGATAAATCGAGAAACGGGAAGGGTCTTGTGAAGCTTCGACCTTTTCAAGTACTAAATCATCGACATAAGGGGAATGCAGAATGACTTTCCCGAATATATTAGGATACTTGGTTGCAGTTAGAAGAGAAATCGTGGCTGCCAAGGAATCACCGATAAGGGCCCTGCCTGCCCCAATCTGATAAGTTGGATAATTGTCGTCAATATACGGTACAAGTTCATGAGCCAGGAAGCGAGTATAGGCTTCGCGACGGTCACCACCCGGATGATACATGCGCCTGCGTTCTTTGACGCTTTTATAAGGAACACCTACCACAATAACATTTTCAATTTCTTCCGCGTCGATCAATTCGTCAACGACCCGTCCTATACGCCCGAACTGGAAATAATCTTTGCCATCAGATGCAATTAGCACCGAATATTTATAGAGAGGCGAAAAATTGTGGGGCAAATGAATGAGCACCTGCATTTCCTCATCAAGTGCTTTACTGTAAATTGTAATATCTTCTATTTTTCCGTATTTCACTCTGGTTGCCTCCTTAAATTGCATGTATATTGAAATTGTATCATAACGTAAAGGTCCGGTATAATGGTTGTGTTCTGTTTATATACTAACTATAAAAGGGGTTGGACAGAAATGCATGATGATACAAAAATTGTTCATTCAAAAGTTGTGACAGAAGCGACGAAAGCGGCTTTGAAACGCCGCGGTGTGACACTGGAAGCCATTGCTGAAATCGTCTATGAACTGCAATACCCGTATAACGATGGTCTAACAATGGCTCACTGTATTGAATCTATTGAAGGTGTACTCCGGAAACGAGAACTTCAGCATGCGATTCTTGTGGGAATTGAATTAGATGAGTTGGCAGAACAGGGGAAACTGTCCGCGCCATTACAACAAATTGTTGAGTCTGACGAAGGTCTATTTGGGGTTGATGAAACGATCGCACTGGGTGCCGTGTTTACATATGGTTCTATTGCGGTAACGACATTCGGTCATCTCGATAAAAATAAAATGGGTATCATTAACGAGCTAGACACAAAAAAAGGTAAAGCCATCCATACGTTTCTAGATGACCTGGTTGCCAGTGTTGCTGCTTGTGCAGCCTCAAGAATCGCACATAGAACACGGGATCTTCAAGAAGCGGGGGAAACATTCGGAGATATTTCACCCGATGAAACGATGCCTGAAACGAAAGTCAACGGTGCACAAATTTAGTGACGACTTATGAACACCTGAAAGGATTCGTCCTTTTGGGTTTTTTGAATTTGGAGAAGATAGTAAGTAGAAAGAACTGTAAACGCTTGCAAGAATCTGATTAATTTTAAAGTTTATTGACAAAATAGAGAGACTTCATGGTAAGATGTATTTTGGGATTATGAAGAACTATCAAACTTAAGGGGATGAAATAAAATGAAGAAAAAGCAATTGCGATTGTTTGCATTTATCACGATGATTGCATTACTAGTACTATCAGCATGTAACTCAGGCGATACAGGGACTACTGAGAAAGAAGCTGACGCTGGTAAAAGTAAAGAAGATTACAAGTTTCTTAGTGTTTTAACTGGGGGAACAACAGGAACATATTATCCGCTTGGTGGGTCATTTGCTGACTATATTACAGAAGCAACAGGCGTTAAAACAACTGCTGAAGTTTCACAAGCATCTGCTGCGAATATGACAGCACTTCAAGATGGTGAAGGCGATATTGCATTTGTTCAAACGGATATCGCTTACTATGCCTCTAAAGGTGAGTTGATGTTTGACGGAGAAAAGATTGACAATGTTTCGGCAATTGGTGCATTGTACCCTGAAACTGTTCAATTGGTAACACTTGAAAAAAGCGGAATCAAAACATACGCTGATTTAAAAGGGAAAAAAGTATCCGTAGGTGCGCCAGGTTCTGGTACTTACGCAAATGCAGAACAGTTACTGGAAATCCATGGACTAACAATGGATGATATCAAGGCACAAAGTCTTGACTTTGGTGAATCTACAGAAAGTTTACAAGCGGGTCAAATTGACGCTGCTTTCATAACAGCAGGAACGCCAACAGGGGCGGTTGAAGGCCTAAATGCCGTTGCGTCTGTATATGTTGTTCCGGTTGAAGACGCAAAAGCGGATGAATTGATCAAAAAGTATCCTTACTATGCTAAAGAAATAATACCTTCAGGCACATACGGAATGGCAACTGAAACGCCAGCGGTTTCAGTTGGTGCTATGTTGGTTATTCAAAATGAGATTCCTGAAGACTTGGCTTATGAAATTACAAAAGCAATTTACGATAACGCTTCTAAACTTCAACATGCAAAAGGGAAATTAATCAAAGCTGAAAATGGTCTTAATGGTATCGGAATACCGGTTCACCCAGGGGCTCAGAAATACTTTGATGAACTAAAGTAATAATTAATGTTTTTTAGCGGGGCGGCGAGGCTTTATGCTTCAGCCGCCCATTCTTTTATATAATCAGAAAGGAAGAGGCGGGTGAACAAAAAAAAAGTTGTACCGCTAATTCTTTGTTTTATATTACTAGTTTTATTTATTCCGATAAAAACAGCATTTACATTTACTGAACATCGTGTGGAGAATCCAAAAGTATTTTATGTACCTTTAGAAAGTGACAATGAATTTCAAATTAGATATGTCCACTCCATTCATTTGTCTAACGTCATAGAATCATATGAAGCGACTAAGGATAATGAAATTCGGCTCTTGTCAATGCAATATGAAGATTTTGCTATCGGGCTACCGGGTAACGCGGAAGATGGAGAAACCTTCACGATGAAAGATGGTTTGTACACGCTTACATACGAGGGTAATGTAATTGAATCATTTGTCATGTTAATTGGCGATGTAGATGCAGAATTAGCTTTTCGATACTTAGGCAATGAATTAAATTTAAAGAAACAGTTGGTGAGGGGGAAATCCTACACATTTCGTGTTGCGAAACTCTCTCTTTATCAAATGCTTAAAGGAGTTAATATGAATGGAAAAACAACCAAAACGGAACGATGAACTAGAGCTAGAAACGCAAACAGAAGAGTTTAAAATGCTGTCAGAAGAAGAACAACTTGAAATTCTTCAAAAGTTTGACCCAGAATCGAATACACGTGATGTTACAGGCATATTTAAGAAAATTGTATTTTTTGGTTTACTGGCATTTTCCATATTTCAATTGTATACAGCGATTGGGACTCCTTTTACGGCGTACATTCAACGTTCAATTCACTTAGGGTTTGCATTATCTTTAATCTTTATTCTGTTTCCAGCTAAGAAAAAAATTAAGGGCGAACGAAATAAAGTACCGTTTTACGATATGATTTTGGCGCTTCTTGCAATAGGAGTCGGACTTTATTGGCCGCTTTTCATTGGTGATTTGGTGTTACGTGTTGGTCGTGTATCGACACTTGATATGGTCGTCGGGGTTATAGCCATTCTCTTAACGATGGAGGCCGCAAGACGAGCGGTCGGAATGCCGATTACAATTATCTCAGCTGTGTTTTTAGTCTATGCATTTTTTGGACCTCATTTCCCGGGATTCCTTGCACACCGTGGACAAGATCTAAAAAGTGTCGTTCAATTAATGTTTTTCACGACAGATGGAATTTTAGGTACGCCAATTAGTGTATCTTCTACATTCATCTTCGTGTTCCTGTTATTCGGAGCATTCCTTGTCAAAACAGGGGTTGGAGCCTATTTTAACGATCTGGCGGTTGTGTTGGCGGGTCGTTTAGTCGGGGGACCGGCTAAAGTTGCCATCTTCTCGAGTGCTTTACAAGGTACGATTTCAGGAAGTTCGGTTGCCAACGTTGTTGGGTCAGGTTCATATACAATTCCGATGATGAAAAAACTCGGTTATAAAAAGGAGTTTGCTGGCGGAGTTGAAGCGGCAGCGTCGACGGGTGGGCAAATTATGCCTCCGATTATGGGAGCAGCCGCTTTCCTTATGGTTGAATTCATAGGCGGCGTTACCTACTGGCAAATTGCAAAAGCGGCAGCGATTCCAGCACTCCTTTATTTCACAGGCGTTTGGATTATGACACACTTTGAAGCGAAGCGTGTAGGTTTGAAAGGAATGACTGAAGACCAAATTCCTGACCGTAAAAAGACATTAAAGAAAATATATTTACTCCTACCGATTATCGGTATTATCGTGTTTTTATTAATTGGTATTCCTACGATGAAAGCAGCGTTGCTCGGAATCGTCTTAACAATTATCGTCAGCTCATTCGATAAGTCAACGCGTCTTGGATTTAAAGACATGATCGAAGCACTGGTTGATGGAGCGCGTACAGCGCTTGGTGTTGCGGCAGCAACGGCTTGTGCAGGTATTATCGTTGGTGTTGTTGTGAAGACAGGTTTAGGTTTAAGCCTTGCTACTGGATTGATTTCGGCGGCAGGTGGGAACGTCTTCCTGACTCTGTTCTTTACAATGATTGCTGCAATCGTTTTGGGCATGGGTTCACCGACAACAGCGAACTATGTCATCACGTCAACAATCGCGGCTCCTGCGATTATCACGCTTCTTATGCTTGATAACCCTGGTGCAACTGTTCCGATCGTTGTGGCTGTGTCCGCACATCTATTTGTATTCTATTTTGGTATTATTGCAGACATTACACCACCTGTTGCACTTGCAGCATTCGCGGCAGCAGGTATTTCTGGCGGGGATCCAATTAAAACAGGTGTCACCTCTGCGAAGCTCGCTATCGCGGCATTTATCATTCCGTACATGTTCGTATTCAATCCCGCAATGCTCATGATGGGCGCCCCTGTTACAGAGATTATATGGGTCGTTTTCACCGCCATTATTGGGATGATTGCGATTGGTGCAGGGATGATTGGCTTCTGGTATCGAAAATGTAATTGGATTGAGCGCCTGTTCGCTTTAGCGACAGGAATGCTTCTTATTTTCCCAGAAACTATTACCGACATTGTCGGGTTAGTATTGTTCGTGGTAATGGTCGCAATCCAGTGGATGACACGGGAGAAAGATGACGATAGTAAGAAGGTTTCTGTAGCTTAATAGAATGTTGAAATCCCTTCGCTATGAGTTTTATCAGGCGAAGGGATTTTTAGTTTAAAGAATTGGCGAATAACCGAGCATATAAGCTTGCCACCGAACGATTATCGCGGCGGACCAATTAGTATAAACGTATTAAATTGATGGTTAAATGAAAAGTACAAAAAAAGTATCACTTCCGAAGAAGTAATACTTGTCGGAAAAACCTTTGTTCCTAAAGGTTCTCTGTGGGCTAGGCGCCCAATGTGGTACCGACTGGGCTCGAACCAGCGCCCTTACCTTGTAGAATCACTCCGCAAACAATCAAATTCTGATAGTGTACAAACGTAGATACCATAGCATTCCGTTGCTTCTGAAACGTCATTGACTCACATGATCTGAACACTTCAAGAGATTTATAAACCATATAAGAAACGATAACCAGACGAATGTTGTTTACCATTTACTAAATAAAATTGTACAGTATTTCGTTGGTTACCTAAAATACGACCGGCTCGTATATAAGTTGCAAGCAGATATTCCCAATTGTACAATGTAATTGGGAATATGTAATTGGGAGTGAATTTAATGAAGTTTAAAAAAACAATACTAATAACAACTGGAATTGTAGCATTGGGTTTAAGTGCGTACCTAGTTTTCAATCAATGGAATAAAGGGAGCGTAACAATCGAGGAAAAACCCGGAGTTCCAAAAGCGGGAGTTGTAATACCGGTAATTGAAATTGATGAGAAAAGAACAATACCAGTTGAAGAAGAATTTCTGCTTTCTATGGAGGAATATGGTGTACAAGATGCCATACATGGGATGAGCCATCAGAAAGTCCGTGCAGATGACAAATGGGGATTCATTCCTTTAACTCAGGACCGCGTGCAACGTTTAATTGAAGTTGTTGAAGCAAATGATAATAATTATATCAGCGCTCCAGTGTATTTGGATATTCTTAATCGTTGGGCAAACAATGACTTTTCTCGAGCAGATAAAGATCATAACGCCATATGGGATTTGCAAGAAGGGAATGTTGGAAAAGCAAGTGGATTGTTATCTATAGAAGAAGAAAGAACATTTATTAAAAAACACTTTAAAATTGAATATGAGTAATGTCAGAAATAGATGAAAATTCAAAGAAAAAAAGACCTCCAAGCACAAGGCTTGAACGTCTTTTTTTGGAAAAACCTTTGTTCCTAAAGGTTTTCTCGGGTTTGGCACCCAATGGTCCCGACTGGGCTCGAACCAGCGACCCCTACCTTGTCGAGGTAGTGCTCTCCCAGCTGAGCTACGGAACCGGGAATTAAATTGTGTTTCTGCTTACTGCACATTTTCTATTATAGCGGAACTGTAATAGAAGTCAACACCTTTATGAAAAGTTTTTTAAAAACAAGTATAATAGGTACTAGAACGGTGTAAAAAGGGGTGTTTCTAATCGATGTTCAATTTACATTGCCTTATGTCTATGACTTCGATCGGGCAATAGTTCGGTTGGCGGGGGATCCGGTCAATTCGGTGGATTTGCAAAGTCGTACAATACGCATTCCCATGGAAGAAGGAAATTGTGTCACGCTGCAAAGTATAGGCACGAAACAACTACCTTCATTTATAGTGGGAAATGCAATTGATGCCATTCAAATTGAAAAAGTTAAATCGATCTTTCATTTTGATAAACCGCTGGATGCAATCGGGTTGCATTTTGCCGGAACAGATCTAGGATCATTATTTATGGAATATGAAGGCACTCCGCTTATTAAAAGTTTTTCATTATATGGAACTCTTATGAAAAGTATCATTCACCAACAACTCAATTTGTCATTTTCACATACGCTAACGAAGCGCTTTGTTGAATCATTTGGAGAGATGGTGGATGACGTTTGGCGTTATCCATCCCCAGAGCGTATTGCGGCGCTAGATGTCCTAGCGCTTCGCGATCTGCAGTTTAGCACACGAAAGGCTGAATATGTCATTGGCTTGTCGCAAGCGATTGCAGAGGGGACGCTCGACCTTGAGCAGCTCATCGGAATGGATGACGATGAAGTAACTTCAAAATTGGTTGCTTACCGCGGTGTGGGACCTTGGACGGCACAAGGATTTCTTATGTCTGGGCTTGGACGTCCGAATTTATTTCCTCTTGCGGATATTGGTTTGCAAAATGCGTTGAAAAAGGTATGGAATATGGATCGCAAGCCATCTCAAGATGAAATGCGTACCCGTTTTCCAGAGTGGTCACCGTACTTAAGTTATGCAGCACTTTATCTGTGGCACAGTATTGAGTGAAGTTTGAGGAATACTGAATAACGCAGCTCCAAAAAACACTACGCACCATTTTGACACATGAAAAAACAGCTTTCCCATTATAAATTCATGGAAAAGCTGTTTTTAGGGTCCGTTGGAAATGGGCGACGTTGTCGAGTTAGTTACGCTAATTATCAGTGTGCAGGCACCTGCAGTTGCTTCTCTTCATCAAAATAAAGGAAATTTTCTTCTTCAAGTTCAACAAGACGTTCTTTATTAATTCCCAATGAAAGATTTCCTTCAAAGATCTTTTCCCACCAAGTATCAGTTGTTGTCATGTCCATTTCCTCCTTTTAAATTCTGTGTTATTTGAACATTCTATTCCCTTCAATGCTATAATACAAAACGTCAAAGGTTGTAAAGGGATCGTTCGACCTATCCTTTTGCCTTTAATAAACTATCCGTAAAAAAGGGGTTATTTCGGTGAAAAAAACTACATTTGCTCTCGTTGGTACAGGTATTGTTGGCGAGCGAATTATCAATCAATTACGCAACAACGAATCTGCAACAATTATTGCCTTGTTTGATGAAAATGATGAACGTCTTACTGAAATGGCGGATACATACCAATTATTTGCGGCATCCTCTTATGAAGAGGTTTTGGCGATGAAACCCGACTGGATCTATATTGGAACTCCACCTGTATCGCATGCTGCACTAAGTACGGCTGCGATTTCAAAAGGTTTGAATGTACTTTGTGAAAAACCACTTGCACACGACGCTTCAGATGGATTAGTCATGGCTTCAGCTGCAGAGAACAATGAAATTCAAACTGCAATGCATTTTCCGTTGATGTACAGTCCGTCCGTTCGGCATATGATGAAACTTATTAATGAAGGTGAAATTGGTAAAATCGTTCGAATCGAACTGCAAACTTATTTCCCACACTGGCCACGTGTATGGCAACGAAATCCATGGATTGCCTCGCGTGAACAAGGTGGCTTTACACGAGAAGTATTCCCGCATTACCTTCAGCTTATGTACAGGATGTTTGGTCAACTTGCGATTACTTCCCACCAAACCGTTTATCCTGAAGATGAAACGCTTGCGGAAACGAGTGTCCTTGCAATCGGAAAAACTGTAGATGACATTCCGGTCTTCTTGAACGGCGTTTCGGGAATCGGTCAACAAGAAGAACTGTCCTATACAGTATATGGAGATGAAGGTGTTCTGAAACTGCGCAATTGGTCGGAACTTACTGTGGCACAAAAAGACAGTCCTTTTGAGATATTGACTTCCTTCGATACAGTGAAAACGCTTACGGATGAGTGTATAGCGGCGGCTAACGGTGAAACCGCGCTGCTGGTGTCATTTGATGAAGGACTTGAAATACAAAAGCTGATTGATCTTCTATTGACTTGATAATGGAATACAGTGCTAACTTTTGCATCCCGCAACAAATCTAACTATGATTGAAGGTACTAAGGGATGGAGGGAATAAGTTGAACTTTACTGCACAAGACGTTGAAACGATGATTGCTTCCCAACACGCCTATTATTTTTCGGGCCAAACAAGGAGTTTTGCATTCCGCAAAGAAATGCTTTTGAAATTGAAAGAAGCGATTGTCGCAAATGAAGTGGAAATTACGGAAGCGTTACATAAAGATCTTCGTAAAAGTCCTTTCGAGTCATATGTAACGGAAATCGGTTTCGTTCTTTCAAGCATTTCACATATGATTAAGCATCTAGAAGGATGGATGGAAGATGAAAAGGTAAAAACGCCTGTTCATCTGCAACCTGCGAAAAGCTTCATTGTTCGTGAACCATACGGATCCGTGCTTATCATTGGTCCATTTAACTATCCGTTTCAACTTGTCATGGAGCCGCTTGTCGGTGCGATTTCGGGGGGCAATTGCGCAATTGTCAAACCATCCGAGACAGCTGTTCACACGGCACAAATTGTTAAAAAGATATTGACTGAAACGTTCTCATCCGATTATATCCGTGTTGTAGAAGGTGAACGCGAGGAGATTTCAGCGCTCATCCACGCCCCATTCGATTATATTTTCTTCACAGGCAGTGTAGCGGTAGGGAAAATCGTAATGAAGGCGGCGTCAGAACGGTTAACGCCGATTACGCTAGAGCTTGGCGGAAAAAGTCCCGCTCTTGTAGACCAAACAGCAAATATTCAAAAGGCGGCAGAACGGATTGTCTGGGGCAAGTTTGTCAATACAGGACAGACATGTGTTGCGCCAGATTATATACTTGCCCACCATTCTATTAAAGATAAACTAGTCAAAGAAATGCTTACTGTGATCCGTAAGTTTTATGGGGAAGATGCATCGTTAAGCCCAGATTACGGTAGAATTATCAGTAATAATCATTTCAATCGCCTTGTTGAAATCATTGAAAAGGATCGTATGCATTTAGTAAGCGGTGGTTCTTCTGACCGTTCAGAACTGTTCATTGAACCGACACTACTTGACGATGTTTCATGGGATAACGCTTCGATGGAAGATGAGATTTTCGGTCCGATTTTACCGGTTTTAACGTATGATAATCTCGGTGAAGCGGTTCACAAAATTCGTCAATTGCCCAAATCACTCGCGGCATATATGTTTACTGAAAACGAGCAAGCGGCAGACTTTTTCATTGAAAACTTGCAGTTTGGCGGGGGATGCATTAACGATACGATTTCACATGTCGGAAACATCAATTTACCATTTGGTGGAGTCGGTTCATCAGGTATGAGTGCGTACCACGGAAAAGCTAGTTTCGATACATTCACTCATGCAAAATCCATGATGAAAAAAAGTACGACAATACCAATGACACTTGCATTTCCGCCATACGGCAATAAATTAAAACTAGTAAAACCGCTCATCCGATAATGGATGGCGGTTTTCTTGTTGTCTAGGAAATTATAAAATCTCGTACTGTGGATAAGTTGTAACGTAGAGATTTTACGTCTAGACTTCAGCGCCTAGCCCCTAGAGTCGCTTCGGTCTTGTAGGTAAAGGCAAAGAGCGCCTTTATCTACAAGCCTTCCAGCGCTAGTCGGGGCTGAACAGGCGCTTGCGCTTTTGTTCTCATTTATATAGTGGAAGTATAATCGTTGTTTCGGTTCCATGATTTATTTTGCTGTTCACGGTTATTGTACCGCCTTGATCGACGATGATTTTTTTGGTAATGAGCATCCCGAGGCCCGTACCTTCCGTTTTCGTCGTGTAAAATGGTTCAAATAGATTTTCAATTGTTTCAGGATCCATTCCAGGACCGTCATCGCCAATGACGATGGAAACCGTTTCGTCTTGAAATGTGACAACAATAGTGATTGTGCCGCTTTTCACAAGCGCTTCATACGAGTTTTTGAGAATGTTAATGAAAACTTGTTTCATACCATCTTCATTACCCTTAATGATTGCATCATTCTTTGGAATCAGAACATCGCAAAAAATAGATCGATTTATAAATTCCGTTTCGAATATCGATACTACATCTAGAATTGACTTTTCTATATTGAACTCAGTGCAATTTTTTAAATTCGGTTTGGATAGGACGAGAAACTCGCTGACTATCAAATCCACACGGTTTATTTCGCTATACATAATTTCGGTGTAAGCACGATATGGATTAGCGGGATCGTTGTTCATTATCTGTACGAATCCAGAAATTGACGTCATCGGGTTGCGTACTTCATGGGCGACACTTGCTGCAATCTCGCCAATTGCTTTTATTTTTTCTGTTTCGATTTTAAGTTGTTCGGCTTGTATTTTAAGTGTGATGTCGCGTGCAATGAAGGACGTGGCGACCAATTTCTTCTCGACATCATAGATGGGCGCTAATGTCAGTTCAGCATCAAATATAGTACCATCTTTCCTCATTTCTTTCGTCCGCAGGAAATGATAGCTTTTTCCATCCAATAGATTCTGGGTCCTTTCGGATGTCATTGCAACTTCGGATAAAGGGAATAGTCGCGGCGAACGCCCAATGCATTCCTCACGCTTCCAGCCATACATTTTTTCAAACGCAGGATTGATAGCGGCAATGTTCTGGTCTAGGTCGAACATGACAATTGCGTCTTCTGAATGCTCAATAAAAAGGTCGAGATAGCTTTCTCTAGATGTAAGTAAAACATCCAATTTCTTGTTTTCCTTAAAGATATTGTTCCATTCAGGTGTGATTCTGAACGTATACAGTAGGCAAAGGACCACTGCCAAGCTAAAAATGAAAGCTATATTGGGGAGTAATTGAGCTTCATCCACAGATCTATAAATAGGACTGAATAAGTAGAATAAAACAAACACTTCTATACCCGTCATGACCATAATCAGTATGTTTAACCAGGTGATATTGTAGATTGCCACTAAGGCGACAGGGAAGATAAGATAAAATAAGTGTAGTAAATCAGGATTTACTAAGTTTGCAATAAATAGATATATAATGTACCCAATTATTAGGGGGATTCGAAAAGTAAAAGAATTCATCCCTGATTTATAAAGGACAAGCAGCACGGTAATGATGAACAATCCGATAAGGGCTGAAATCATTGCGCTATAAAAACCTAAAAAAAGTGAAGTGAAAAGATGTACGATGACGCTAGTGGTAAAAAAAAGTATAATGAACATGTTACGAGAATGGACGACTGTCGAATTTTTCATAAGGCACCTCATTGAATTCTCATTATACTTATCATACATGATTCCGGGTAGGTATAAAACGACATATTTCGACGAGGGAGAGGGGTAATAGAGATGACAACAAAATTTGATGAAAAACGTATTGTTGAACTACTTAAAAGGCTTGTTGAAACACCAAGTCCATCAGGTTATACGGAGAAAGTGATGCAGCTGATAGCGAAGGAACTCGATGAAATCGGCGTGACGCATAAGAAAACAAACAAAGGAGCCATCATTGCAACGCTTGAGGGAGCGGATTCAACGCGCCATCGTCTGCTTACAGCACATACGGACACACTTGGCGCGATGGTGAAAGAAGTTAAAAGTAACGGTCGCCTGAAGTTGACGATGATTGGCGGCTTTAATTGGAATGCGGTTGAAGGGGAATACTGTCTTATTCATACAGCGTCAGGGAAAGAATTACGTGGAACAATCCTAATGCATCAGACTACGGTTCATGTTTATAAAAACGCTGGAACCGCAGAACGAAGCGCGGAAAATATCGAAGTGCGTATTGACGAGAAAGTAACCGATGTAGCGGGAACACATGCACTAGGTATTGAAGTGGGCGATTTTGTATCATTTGATCCGCGTTTTGAAGCGACGGACAGCGGTTTCATTAAGTCTCGTCATCTTGACGATAAAGCGAGTACGGCACTCTTGCTTGGATTAATTCGTTCATTGAAAGAGGAAGAGGTTAGACTTCCACATACGACGCATTTCTATATTTCTAACAATGAAGAAATCGGGTATGGGGGTAACTCTAATATTCCAGAAGAGACTGTTGAGTATATCGCGGTCGATATGGGAGCAATTGGTGATGGACAAACCTCGGATGAATATACAGTGTCGATATGTGCGAAAGATTCAAGCGGGCCATACCATTATGCATTGACACAACATTTGACGGGCCTTTGCAAAGAAGGTAACATTCCGTTTAAACTTGATATTTACCCGTTTTACGGTTCAGACGCATCTGCCGCAATCCGAGCGGGCTTTGACGTGAAACATGCTTTATTTGGTCCAGGCATCGAATCATCACATGCATTGGAACGGACACATATCGATTCGCTAAAAGCATCAGCGCAGTTGCTTCACGCATACGTAACTTCAGCAATGATGGACTGAACGGAGGGTTATAATGAAAACAGAAAAGTTGCTTTCAATGTTGCCAGTTAAACAGGTAATTGGGGTCGTCCCTCCAACTGTGACGGATATCGCGATTGATTCACGCGCGGTGAATGCGGGAGGAATTTTCGTATGTATCGAAGGATTTACGGTGGATGGTCATAATTACGTTGGAAAAGCAGTGGAAAATGGAGCGAGGGTTATCGTTGCATCGAAGCCAGTCGATGTCGATTTGGATAAAGTCGCGGTCGTTATGGTTGAAAATACGGCACGGGCCATCAGTTTGTTGGCGTCCCGTTTTTACGATTATCCATCGAAACGGATGACAATGATTGGTGTGACGGGCACGAACGGCAAGACAAGTGTAAGTGGCATCATCCAAGCGATTCTTCAGCGAGCGGGTGAGAAATCTGCCGTTACCGGAACAATCGGCTTCGATTTGGATGGAACTCTTTATGGGACTGAGAACACGACGGCTGATGTATTGACAACACAAGGGATGATTGCTCGAGCGGTGGAAGAAGGATGTACAACGATGACGATGGAGGTATCTTCACATGGACTAGTGGAAGGTCGTCTAGCTGGTACCGAATTCGATATCGCTGTTTTTACAAATCTAACGCATGATCATCTCGATTTCCATGGCACGATGGACAATTATGGACAAGCTAAAGGACTGTTGTTCTCACAGCTTGGACAAGACTTAGAGAAGCGTAAGTTTGCTATCGTCAATGCAGATGATGAGTGGAGCAATAAGTTGTTGGAAATGACGTCTTATCCAGTTTTCACATACGGCATCCGAAATAAAGCAGTCTTTCGTGGATCAGAGATTGAGTTACGGGCAAATGGTACGACATTCAGGCTTACTGCGCCCGATGGTGAATTCCGGGTTGACATGAGCCTCATTGGTGAATTCAGTGTCTATAATGCGCTCGCGGTCATCGCTACTTTGTATGCAAAAGGAATGATGACTGAAGATGTCATTAACTATTTAGGGAAGATTTCAGCCGTCAAAGGACGAATGGAACAAGTACCGACAGAATTGCCGATTACAATGTATGTCGATTATGCACATTCACCTGATGCCATTGAAAAAGCGATTGATGCAGTCCTACCTTATAAGAAGAAAGAAAGTCGTCTAATCTTCGTAATTGGAACCGGCGGCAACCGTGATCGGATAAAACGTCCGATTATGGCAGATAAAGCATCCGTCGCAGATTATGTAATCTTAACGACGGACGATCCGCGAGACGAGCCGTATGAATCCATACTTTCAGAATTGGAAGCGGGTATGAAGCATGATCAGTATGCATGTATAGGTGATCGGACGGAAGCAGTGCGCCATGCGATAGCGGTTGCAAATCCTGATGACATCATCATATTTGCAGGGAAAGGCCATGAAGATTATCAAATTATCGGCTCTGTGAAATATCCGCATTCGGACGCAGAAATTGCGTTGGAAGAGGCGGAAAAGAAATTTGGTACAGGGTTAGTTGAAAGATAATTGGAAAGAGAGTCGTCCTGTTGTGGGACGGCTCTTTATTTATTATACTTCACCCTTCTTCATTCTTTATCCAAGACAAGGTGCTACTACTTTTCTAAAGAAAGGTCGTTTCACTGTTGTTGAAAACATATTATGATTGTCTACCCAAATAAGTCATACCCACTAAACCCTTTTCGGAAACATGGTGTATTTCACCTGAAATCTATTTAATTCTTTGGGTTTAAATCCTATTAAAAAACTAATTAAGGAGTTGTCGGATTTGTGGAACGCTTTGTATTAAATTTGGCATTTTACTCCATGCCGAAGTCTTTGATTTCCAACTCGGGTGAGGATTACATTATTTTCACCAATAAAGATATTGATAAAGCTTTAAGGGCGCAAAGTACATTCCATTTTAATCGTGGCGATTTTAACTTTTTTAGTCAATATGGTACAGCTAGCTATTCGTATTGGTGTCAATCCTTTTGTTTAACGAAAGAGGAAATAGAATGGTGCAATGATAGCCATGATTTAGCAATTGCCATTTTATTTGATAAGTTGAGGCTGAATTTACAAGTAGATGGAGTAACAGCTGGTAAAATAAAAAATGTCGACCAGCAATTTGATTGCAGATGTCAGATAGAACTTTTTTTCCCGGACGATAATCGAGCAATGTTTAAGCTACGTAGGATTGATTTGAATTGGATGGCAGACATGCATCTTGATTTTGAGTTTAGAGTGTTAAGTGATCCATTACTAGGAGGATTTAGAAAACAAAGTTTTCTGTAGAGGTGGGAGAGAATGCTTAAAATCGGGTGTGCAATAGAAGGAACCTACTTTCAACTGGAAATGGTTGAGGGGGTTCCTTTTTGTATGATGAAAATGCCAACCGGTGTCTATCCGTATTACCTTGAATAAACCCCGATTTATGTCCTCCCGCAACACAGTTTTGCTCCATAGCCATTGGGAATGCTATAACCTATGTATATTGGGCGAAGGCGCCTTACAGGGGTAGCTTATGGCGAAAGTCTTCCCCTAAGCGCCGGAGCAGCTTTAAGGGTATTCTTTAATTCAACATATATAGTTACTAAATTCTGATGAAAAACTGTTGAAATCCTCACCCATAGTGTCTATGCTAAGAAAAGCAGAACAGAAGGAGACAATATATAATGGAAAAACCAATACATGAAGAAATTGCATCCCGCCGGACGTTTGCAATTATTTCTCACCCGGATGCCGGGAAAACAACAATCACAGAAAAACTACTCTATTTCGGCGGTGCAATCCGCGATGCCGGAACAGTAAAAGGGAAGAAATCAGGAAAATTCGCAACTTCTGACTGGATGGAAATTGAGAAGCAACGTGGAATTTCGGTAACATCATCCGTTATGCAATTCGATTACGATGGTAAGCGTGTTAACATCCTAGATACACCCGGACACGAAGATTTCAGTGAAGACACATACCGTACACTTATGGCTGTCGATGCGGCTGTCATGATGGTCGACTCAGCAAAAGGAATTGAGCCACAAACGATTAAATTATTCAAAGTATGCCGTATGCGTGGGATTCCAATCTTCACGTTCATTAATAAAATGGACCGTCAAGGTAAAGAACCACTCGAATTGATGGAAGAGTTGGAAGAAGTACTTGGCATCCAGTCTTACGCGATGAACTGGCCGATTGGGATGGGTAAGGAATTCCTAGGCATTTACGATCGTTTTAATCACCGTGTTGAACAGGTACGGGTCGACGATGATAAACGTTTTCTTGCGATAAACGAAGACGGAGGGCTTGCAGAACCACATCCGATGATGGAAACATCCTATTATAAGCAAGCGCTCGAGGACGTTCTACTTCTTAACGAAGCAGGCAATGATTTTGATGAAGAGAAAATAGCAATTGGCGAACTGACGCCTGTATTTTTCGGCAGTGCGTTGACGAACTTTGGTGTTCAGACGTTCTTGGAAACGTTTTTACAGTTTTCACCACCACCACAACCACGAATAACAAAAGATAAAACAGAAATCGATCCTTATTCGGAAGAGTTTTCAGGATTTATCTTTAAAATTCAAGCAAATATGAACCCAATGCACCGTGACCGTATTGCATTCGTCCGTATTGTCTCTGGTAAGTTCGAACGCGGGATGACTGTAACTGTCCCGCGTATTTCAAGGACATTTAAACTGACACAGACAACGCAGTTTCTTGCGGATGATCGTGAAATAGTGGAAGAGGCTGTTGCTGGTGATATTATCGGTCTTCACGATACAGGTAACTACCAAATCGGGGATACTGTAATCGGCGGTAAATCGAACTTCCTATTCGATGCGCTGCCACAGTTTACACCGGAGCTCTTTGTTCGGGTGACAGCGAAAAACGTTATGAAATCTAAGCATTTCCATAAAGGAATTCTTCAGCTTGTGCAAGAGGGAGCGATTCAGTATTACCGAACGCTCCATACTGAGGAAGTACTTTTAGGTGCAGTTGGTCAACTTCAATTTGAGGTATTTGAGCACCGAATGAAGAATGAGTATAACGTTGAAGTGCGCATGGAGCATGTCGGTTCGAAAGTTGCACGCTGGATTGTTAACGAAAGCGACGTCAATGAATCAATGGCAGGGCAACGTGCAATGCTTGTTAAAGATCGTCACGACAAACGTGTATTCCTATTTGAAAACGATTTTGCGATGCGTTGGTTCCATGATAAGTATCCGGAAATCGAGTTATATAGCCTATTATGATTCTCAAACCCGACAAGACGGTTCATCCGTCCTGTCGGGTTTTCTTAGCTAGTAGACGTTCTTATTTGTAGTCGCCTCCATCTTTCATTATGATTAATGGAATGAAGCTTTTGGAAAGATAAGAAATTATAAGTTTTTTCTACTTGGGTCGTTGTCTAGACTCCAGGCACCAACCACTCGGGGCTAGACGGCGCCTTCCGCTTTTCCAAATAAGAAAGGAACGTGTATATGAAAATTAGTGACTTTTCTATAAAAAGGCCTGTATTTACGATTGTCATAATGTTTCTTATCATCATTTTAGGGGCAGTATCATTCTTTCGTATTCCGGTGACGCTTATTCCAGAATTGAACCCGCCGATTGCTGTCGTTGTGACAAGTTATCCAGGTGCATCTCCCGCTGAAGTGAGCGAGAAACTAACAAAACCACTTGAAGCGAGTCTTTCTACTGCGCCTGGATTGAAATCGATGCAATCCACCTCGCAAGAAGGCGCCAATTTCATCTTACTTATGTTTGACTGGTCAACGAAAATCGATGAGGTCCAGCTCGATATTATGCAAAGGGTCGATCAGGTTCCAATCCCGGAAGGTGCGACTAAACCGCGTTTTATGAAATTTGATCCATCGCAGTTCCCAGTTATTCAATTGTCACTGCGTGCAACATCGGAAGATACAGATATCCGGAAAATTGCGGATCAGCTGGAAACTGAATTACGCCGGACGAAAGGTGTAGCAAGTGTTTCCGTTTCGGGTCAATTGATAGAAGAAGTGCAAATCATTGTGGATCAGAAAAAACTTGTAGCGAATGGCCTTGAACAAGCTGATATCGTTAAAATGATTCAAGCAAATAATGTGTCTATGCCTGGTGAACCAATTAAAACGACAGCAGGCAAGCAACTTACAACCCGTATTATCAGTACATTGACGACCATATCAGATATTCGCAGTATCACGGTTGGTGTGAATCCTTTGAATGGTGTTGCAGTAACAATCGCTGATGTGGCGGATGTGGCACTTGTAGAGGCGGAGTCCGCCACAGAAACACGTGCAAATGACCAGCAGGCTGTTCTGATGTCTGTATTGCAAGAATCTGGTGCAAATACAGCGGATGTCTCGACCGCCTTCAAAGAGGCTCTTGACAACCTGTTGGAAAAAGAAGAATTCAAAGGTGTAGCGTCAGATATTTTATTTGACCAAGGGGATTACGTAAAACTTGCCATAGGAAATATTGGTCAGTCGCTTATTTTAGGCGGTATTTTCGCCATGCTTGTGTTGTTCTTCTTCCTGCGTGGCATAAAAAGCCCAATTATTATTGGTATTGCCATTCCATATTCGGTAATCGTGACATTCGTCCTTATGTATTTTGCTGATTTCTCACTTAATATTATGACTCTAGGTGCACTTGCGCTTGGTATTGGAATGCTAGTCGATAACTCGATTGTTGTTATTGAGAATATCGAACGTCATCTTGCTATGGGCAAGGATCCGCAAGTTGCGGCCTCTGATGGTTCAAAGGAAATTGGTGGTGCCATCATTGCGTCAACGTTAACAACGCTAGCCGTTTTTGTCCCAGTTATTTTCATCAGCGGACTAATCGGACAGATTTTCACAGAATTTGCTTTGACGATTTCCTTTAGCTTATTTGCCTCTCTAGTCGTTGCTCTGACGGTTGTACCCATGTTGGCGAGCCGTATGCTAAAGAAACCGACGAAAAATGTAGCAGCGCGAAGACGCCGTTCAAAAGGGTTGAATAACTTTGAAAGATCGGTGAAATGGGCACTGAAACATCGTTCTGTCGTCCTGTTAGCTACACTAATTGTGCTGGTGTTAAGCAGTTTTGCTTTAACCAAGGTCGGGACAGAATTTTTGCCAGCGACAGACGAAGGGTTTGTCAGCATTACGGTGAAGTTACCGAATGGTTCATCTTCAGCTGCGACAGATGAAGTAGTAAAACGAATTGAATCGAAATTGAAAGCTGAGCATGATGTGGAAGTATACGTTAGCCTTATTGGTGGAACGCAACAGGATATCGCGCAAGGAACTTCTAAATCAAATATTGCAGAAATATCCGTTAAACTAGTACCACTCGCAGATAGGGAACGTTCGATTTTTAAATTCGTAGATGACGTCCAACCCGAAGTATTGAAAACTGTCGGCGACGCTGCGGAAATTGGTTTTGTTATGCAGACAGCAGCAGGTTCAAGTCCGAATACGTTGACGTTCTCATTGAAAGATACTGATGAAGCACGCCTGAATGAAGCGGTCACGAAATTGAACAGTGAACTGGTCGAACTTGATTCTGTAACAGAAGTGACAAATAATCTTCAAAATACTGTTCAAGAGATCCAAATTGAAGTGGACCGCCAAAAAGCATCTGACAAAGGATTGACGCCTTATCAAATTGCACAGACAGTAAACAGCGTTACACGGGGGTCGTTGGCCACGCAGATTATTGGGAAAAACGACGAGGTGTTCGCTGTCTATGTGAAATACGATAAGAAATTCCGTAACAGTATGGATCAGTTGAAAAGATTGGAACTCCGTACCCCGGCTGGTACATTTGTGACACTCGGAGAAGTTGCTAAAATCGAAATTGCGGAAGGGCCCGTTTCTATCCAACGAGTCGATCAAGCACACTCGGTTACATTTAATTTGAAATATGAATCGTCCCTGTCACTTGGTGATATGACGGCTAAAGTGAATGATACGATTGACGGGCTTAAGTTACCGGAGGAAGTTGAACTTACATTTGGCGGTGATCGGGAGCTTTTTGAAAGTGCAATCGATGACATGATCATGGCGATATTGCTAGCTGTTGTGCTTGTTTACATTGTCATGGCTGCGCAGTTCGAATCGTTTAAATATCCATTCGTTATTATGTTCTCTGTACCGCTTATGATTATCGGGGTAGCGCTAGGTCTCTTCCTGACGAGTACGCCAATCAGTGTTACAGCGATAATCGGGATTCTCGTCCTTGTTGGGATTGTGGTCAACAACGGGATTGTCCTAGTTGACTACATTAATCAACGAAAAGAAGCGGGGCTCAGCTCTTATGACGCCATTATTGCTTCGACGAGGGATCGGTTACGTCCAATCCTTATGACGGCACTGACGACTATTCTTGGCTTGCTACCTCTTGCGCTGGGTATTGGCGAGGGTACAGAGATGAATCAGCCGATGGGAATTGCAGTTATCGGTGGATTACTTAGTTCGACCTTGTTAACGCTGTATATTGTCCCAATCATTTATAGTTTATTTGATCGACAAACGAGAAAACGTGCAGTCGAAACTAAATAACCGTAGAGCCTCCCTTTCTTGGGAGGTTCTTTTCACATTGAATCCGGTGTCATGAACTGGCACTGTGTTACGTATTGAATAGTAAACGAAATATTCTTTCAACTGATTAAGTCCAATGCTATACTACTAAAATAAGGGGGGATTATATGCGGACTCATTTTTTTACCGGCTTTCCAGGATTCATAGCTACGCAATTGATAAAAGAATTGGTACGTGCTGGAGACATGGAAAAGGTATACGTAGTAGTTCAATCCAGTCAAGCTGATCTTGCAAAGGAAAAAGCCACATCAATTATGAAAGAGATGAATGTGGCATTCCCGTTTGAAATTCTGATCGGGGATATAACGCAACCAGGGCTTGGGATAGCGCAGAATATTAGTAGTGATTTACATGAGAAAAGGCTAACTGTGTGGCATCTCGCGGCCATATATGATCTCGCGGTCAAGGCTGAAATTGCTTGGCAAGTAAATGTTGAAGGGACGAGACAAGTGATTGAATTCGTCCGGAATCATCCTTCTATCGAACGCTTTATGTATTTTAGTACAGCGTATGTTGCAGGGAAACGGGAAGGTAAGTTGCTTGAAACTGAGCTGATTCGTCCGTCTTCTTTCAAAAATCATTATGAAGAAACCAAATTTGAAGCGGAACTACTTGTAGAAGAACTGAAGAAGGATGGCGCTGTGACAATTATCCGCCCTGGGATTGTACGTGGTCACTCCAAAACGGGAGAAACGATTAAGTTTGACGGTCCATACTTTTTTATGAATATGATTGACAAATTGCGATGGATGCCAATTATTCCTTATGTGGGGAAAACAAAGGCATGCATAAATGTTGTACCGGTTGACTATATAATCGCAGCTTCCGTGTATTTATCCAATCATGAAGAGGCTGCTGGTAAAACAGTCCACTTAACGGATCCTTCACCGCACCCGATTGAAGAAATTTACAGCGCAATGGTCGTAGAATTGACAGGGAAAAAGCCTAAAGGCAGATTGCCACGGCTCCTTGCTGAAAAAGGCCTTGCTTCGATTCGATTGCAGCGCAAATTGGGTGTTGAGGCGGAGACATTGGCTTACATGATGTGGGATGCCACATTCGATACGACAGTTGCGGAAGTGCTACTGAAAGGAAGCGGCATTCAATGTGCTGATTTTTTGGCGTCGATTCCATCCATGACCGCTTTTTATGAAGAAAATAAAAAAAATAGTGACTATCATATTAAAATTGGGTAGTTCCACATTTACTTTTTGGTCAACTATGGTATAATCAAACAAAAGAACCCGAACTTAATAACTTTTGACTTTATGTCAAGGGGGAGTAGCTATAGGGAAACCTATTTCATAGTCGTCAATACATGGCTTTTGCCATCGGTTATGATAGCTGGAATTTTGCAATACACTAATTCCGACTTAGCGAGACCTTTGCCTTTTATTAGGTGAGGGTCTCTTTTGTTTTGCAAAAATAGGGGGAATCGATTTGGAAGCAATATTATTGGAATATGCATGGGTACTCGTTGTACTCATTGTACTAGAAGGATTACTGGCAGCAGATAACGCTGTTGTCATGGCGGTAATGGTCAAGCATTTGCCGCGTGAACAACAGCGGAAAGCGCTTTTTTATGGATTGTTGGGAGCGTTTGTCTTCCGTTTTGCAGCATTGTTCATGATCACAATCCTTGTGAACATTTGGCAAATTCAAGCGATTGGTGCAATATACCTTTTGTTCATTTCCATTAAGAGCATTATGGATCAGCGGAAAAATGAGGAATCACATCCGGATGCTAAAAAACGTAAACAGTCCGGTTTCTGGATGACAGTTGTAAAAGTAGAACTTGCGGATATCGCATTTGCACTCGATTCCATGCTGGCGGCTGTTGCGCTTGCTGTAACGTTACCGAAGCTTGGTAACTTCGACATAGGTGGCATTAACGGCGGACAGTTCACGGTTATGCTTTTAGGTGGTATTATTGGCTTAGTCATCATGCGTTTTGCTGCACGTCAATTCGTTGGTCTTTTGCAAAAGTTTCCCTCGTTGGAAACGGCAGCATTTCTAATTGTAGGGTGGGTCGGTGTCAAATTGTCTGTTCTAACACTGTCACATCCAGGCTTAGGTATCCTTGATGAAAGCTTCCCACATTCAACTTTATGGCAAGTAACATTTTGGATAGTTCTTGTTGGTATTGCACTAAGTGGTTATTTGGTTGGGGTTAGAAATAACAGAAAGAAAGCATAATATGAGAAGCGGCCGTGTAATTGCACGGCTGTTTTCTATTTAGTTCAAAGTTCTTCCTTTCCTTTTTAAGTGGACTTCTCTAAAATAGGTACGACACCCTATCAGTGGTGAAAGGAACGGTGAACTCGATGAAATTCAATCGCGAGAATTTACGCAGGTTCACTCCTGCTCAAGTTATTGTGTTTTATTATTTTTTGGCTATTGCTTTTTCGTTTTTACTGTTGAATCTGCCGGGGGTTTATTTACCTGGTGTAAAGGTAAGCTTCATTGACAGTTTGTTTACAGCTGTCAGTGCCGTCAGCGTTACGGGACTAACGCCCATTAGCATTGGGAGTACCTATTCGGTTTTCGGTATTTGCATGCTTATGCTTGTGTTGCAAATTGGTGGAATCGGAATCATGTCAATCGGTACGTTTTTTTGGCTGCTTGTCAAAAAGCGAATAGGTTTACGAGAAAGACAACTAATCATGGTCGATCATAATCAGTACAGTCTCGCTGGGGTTGTTCATCTAATTCGTGAAATCGTTAAAATTATATTTTTAATTGAAATTATTGGCGGTTTACTATTTACACTATATATTATGCGGTTTTATGATTCATTTAGTGAAGCCCTCCTTAACGGAATGTTTATGTCCGTATCTGCAACAACTAACGCAGGCTTTGATATTACAGGAACGTCACTCACGCAGTATTTCAATGATTACTTCGTTCAGACGTTGACGATGATTCTAATCATACTCGGTGCCATCGGTTTTCCTGTTCTTATCGAAGTGAAAAGCTATTTCTCGAAAAAAGTACCTCATTTCCGTTTTTCGTTATTCACCAAAATAACGACAGCTACGTTCGGATTTCTGCTAGTTTTCGGTGCAATCATGATCTTTGTTTTGGAATCAATGCATTCTTTCAAAGGAATGGTATGGCATGAGAAGCTATTTACAGCTTTATTTCATTCAGTGTCATCTAGGTCGGCAGGTTTAACAACGCATGATGTGACGGAATTTAGCGAAGCGACAGATATTTTCATCAGTTCACTAATGTTTATTGGCGCGTCACCAAGTTCAGTAGGCGGTGGAATTCGGACGACGACATTTGCGATTGCTGTTCTATTTCTTATAAACTTTGCTCGCGGTAATCAAGTCATTAATGTCTTTAAACGACAAATAAAACTGATAGATGTGTTCCGATCTTATGCTGTCATCATACTGGCGCTGCTGATGGTCATGACGGCACTGCTTATTATGCTCATCACTGAACCGGGTGTGCCAGTTGTTGCGCTGTTATTTGAAATAACTTCCGCATTTGGAACATGTGGTATGTCACTTGGAATAACATCGGATCTTTCTGTAGCTGGGAAAGTGATCATTATGCTGCTGATGTTCATTGGACGGGTCGGACTTATTTCGTTCCTCTTTACATTAGGAGGTAATACAAGGAAATTGAAATATCACTACCCGAAAGAACGGGTTATTATTGGTTAATAAAAGGCTGTCCCACATAATAATTGTGGGACAGCCTAATTTCAATAGATAAGTATACGGTCTTTGACTTAGAATCATGTCTAGCTACGGGCGCCAGCCGCTAGGGTCATAAGCAATCCAGCTATGTGGCAAAGAGCGCCACGTCGCTGGATCGACTTATGCCTGTCGCGTCTAGAAGGCGCCTTCCGCTTTTCCAGATTGTTCAAGGAACATAAAGATGGGTGTATTATCATGTCTAAAGACTGTGATAAGATACCCGTCAGCATTTTGTACAATGCCTATTTCCACATCTTCGGGTTGAACAGCAATCGGTGTGATGAACGTTTGCTTACGAATATTTCGATTAGTTAAACCTAAGGAACTGAATCGTTCTCCGAGTAATGCAGGATTTGAAAGTAGTGTCTGCTCAATAGCAGAGCGTTCTTCAACTGGCATATCCTCACTCCACCAAACTTTACGCGGTTGGAACTTGTGATGCGCAAGATAATCGATTTTCATTAGACTACGTGCGATATCCATATCGGCGCGTCCATCTTCTAGTAGAAAATCATTCAACCGTATGAAGAGGTCTTCCAACTGATGTCCGATTCTAGACCAACCGCGATTCTCCCAATAGGAGCCGAATTGTTGGAAGAAATCGAATGGCGTTTCAAATACTTCTGATACAAGATATTCCACCGTTCGCGGTAAGCGGTTGTCGTTCCAATATTTTTCAAGAACATCCTCGGTCTGTTTAATGCGCAGGATATCATCAAACGTTAATACGTTATTTGAAAATATTTCATAAGGTGCTTCATCGATAAACTGATAACCATATTGTTCGGCTTGTATACGCAAGCCAGTTCCACGCAGTAACTTAAGGAATCCTAGCTGCATCTCCTCAGGCCTCATTGCGAAAACCTCATTGAATGTTTTTCGGAAAGAATTATAATCCTCTTCAGGTAGCCCTGCAATCAAATCCAAATGCTGGTCAATCTTCCCGCCTTCTTTCACCATCAATACGGTACGGGAAAGTTTTTCGAAGTTCTGGCGGCGCTGTACTAATTCATTTGTTAAATCGTTTGTGGATTGAACGCCAATTTCAAATCTGAATAGTCCTGCCGGGGCATTGTCATTAAGAAATTGGATGACTTCGGGTCGCATAATGTCTCCCGTTATTTCAAACTGGAAAACGGTGCCTGGTATATGTTCATCAATCAAAAATTGGAACATTTCCATTGCATAGCTCCTGCTAATATTGAATGTGCGATCCACAAACTTGATTGTTTTTGCACCATTCGCCATTAAATACCTAATGTCGTCTTTTATAGCCTCTCGGTTGAAGTAGCGGACGCCTACTTCGATGGATGACAGACAGAATTGACATGAAAAAGGACAACCTCTGCTTGTTTCAATATATGTAACCCTTTTTCCGAGTTCCGGGACATCTTCTGAAAACTGGAATGGGGAGGGAAGTTCTCGTAAATCCAATTTGGGTCCTGGAGCTGTAATTTTTAGTTGATCATTATTCCGGTAAGCAATTCCTTGGACAGCTGTTAGTTCATCTTTCCCAGCATACACATCCAAGAGATGTTTAAATGTTCTTTCCCCTTCACCAATTACGATGACATCAATTTCAGGAACACGTTCTAGCCAATAATCATAATCGTACGTTACTTCTGGTCCGCCGGCGATAATTTTGACGTCGGGCTTAACCTTCTTTAACATACGTATCACTTTTATGGATTCTTCAATGTTCCAAATGTATAAACTAAAGCCGACAACATTTGGCGTTTTTTGATATAAATCTGATACAATATTCATAGTCGGATCCTTGATTGTATACTCGGTGATGATTGGGCTATACTCGGGCATTGCATATGTTTTCAAACAGCGTATGGCTAAATTTGTATGGATGTATTTCGCATTTAATGTTGTAAGTACAATGTTCATAACCTAACTCCTTTTCTTTGAAGCTGTTTTTATAGGTTGTTCTGTTTGTGATATAGGTAATAGGACTTATTTCCATTATGTCTGAAATATGGAATAATCTGAATAAGAGCAGTTTTGTATAAACTTGACCTTTCTGCATGAATCAGTGTTATTTTTCATATTGTTTAAAAATGGGATGTGGAGGAATACACTTGAAATATAAAAATGTTAAGGTACTGAAACATATCACTTTTCTATTGGACAATCAAATCAAACCATGTGCTGTTTTTGAACTTGATGGTACGCTTTTATATGTGAACGACTCGTTTCGCAAAGAATTCGTTTATGAAGGAAAAGAAAACATCAACGAGTTTTTCATAAGTTCAACTACCGACATTTGGTATGATGTTACGGGTTCAATAAAAAAAATCGAGAAACAAACATTCGATGTGAACATTCGATTGAACCAGGATAGGGTAGGTGTCGTGAAAATGCAACTTGAGTATTTTGACGATGTCCAACAGGTAATTGCGATATTCGATGCTCCACAAAATAGTGTGGACAACGTGGGTAAAACCTATAGACAAGCTTTTCGTAATTCGGATAGCTTCATGGTTGTTATTGATCGAGATGGGTTAATTTATGATGTCAACGATTTGCATACATCTTTTTTTAACCTGCCGAAAGACTATTTTGTAGGTAAATCAGTGGAAGCAATCGTTAAATTGTTTCCAGAGGATTCTGAATTACTCACCAATTATTTTGAGGACGTGAACCTATATGGGTTTGCTGAGATAACAACCAGGTATGTAAGAAATATGGATGAGGTAAGTTATTATCAAATATCCACATTATACGATAGCGAGACACGAACCTATTTGATAAGAATGAACAATCGAACAGAAGAAATGGCCATGGAGAAGCGTTTGGCCCATTCAAATTCATTATCAACGATTGGTGAACTTGCGGCAAGTATAGCGCATGAAATCAGAAATCCAATGACGACATTGAAAGGTTTTGTTCAATTACTTAAGATTTCTGCTACAGTGGATACTATGAAATATCTTTCCGTTATCGATGAAGAAATAGATAGGATGGAGTCTATATTAAATGAAATGTTAATCCTATCCAAACCTGGACTGAACGAAAAAACGACATTCTCTTTGGGTGTACTGGTGGCAGACATGATTCAGGTTGTCTATCCGAAAGCTTTGATGGATGGTATTACAATTACACAAAAAGATAATATTCTTAAAGATTCATTGATTGTTGGTGATTCAGATAAAATTAAACAAGTTCTTTTAAATTTGTTCAAAAATGGTATTGAAGCGATGACCCCAGGAGGGAATCTCTCAATATTTGTGAATCTGGATACTCCCGGAAAAGTCATTTTAGGAGTTTCAGATACTGGAAAAGGAATGGATAAATATCAAGTAAAGCAAGTCTTCATGCCATTCTTCACCACTAAGTCTGATGGATCTGGACTTGGACTGCCGTTTGTTTTGAAAAATATTGAAGATCATGGTGGAACGGTTGTAGTTGAGAGTGAAGTTGACATAGGCACAACCTTTATCGTAACATTTCCGGCGGCAATTGGACATGCCCCGGTAGCGGATACAACTAAAAAAAGAGTACTTTCGCAGTAATTAATAGTTCGAAACGTCTTCTTGGTCCTTTGACATGAAGACGTGTTTGTCGTTATAATGGGGGCAACTAATGAGCGGAGTATAGAAGGGGCACTGAATGATGACAAAAGATACTGAACGGGCACTGAAATTATTTATCGTTCTTTCAAGGGCAAGCAAAGTGATTTTAGAAGAAGCGCATAAACCGAGTGAAAAGCATGGGCTTAATCCGACTGAATTCGCTGTCCTTGAATTACTTCATCACAGGGGGAGACAGCCAATCCAGAAGATTGGGCAGAAAATTTTACTTCGAAGTGGTTCGATGACTTACGTTGTCGATAAGCTTGAAAAGCGTGGATTATTGGAACGCGTCTTTTGCGAAGAAGACAAGAGGGTGACATATATGTCGATAACCAAGGAAGGTGTCAATTTAATGACATCTATCTTCCCAGAGCATGCGAACAATATCGAATCCATAATGTCCTCTCTCTCTGTTGAAGAACAAGACCTGGCAATTGAATTAGTACGGAAATTAGGACTCTCGGTCAAAAGCTTATCGTAAAACACAGCAACTCGTCTAACGGGTGCTGCGTTTTTTTATTGTATTGGAAATTATAAAACACAAGGCCTTCTCACTAGTGTTTTATGCAAGTAAATGGTTAATCATCAGACGTGTATTTGTAACAGTTAAAAGAGTCAAATGGATGGTTATCCATTTGACTCTTTTTAGTCGTCCATTATTTAGTAACAATCGTTTCAGCCATACGAAGGAATTGCTCAAAATATTCTTCCTCTGGAGAATCATAGATTGTAAGTCTAACGACCATATTGTCGCGTTCAAAAATAATTCCCGTAATAGATACAGTTTCAGCTTTTAGGGCCAGAACTTTTGCGTTTTCAATGCCTTCAGCTGTAGGAATTGACTTCTCATCTAGCACTTCAATTGGAGCGCTACCGTCTCCTGATGCTTCAAGTACAGCAACCATATTTTCAGCTAAATAATCATAAGTGCTGTCTTCCTTAGCAACCGTTTCAATGCGCATAAACACAGCTTCATTGTTTGCTGAAGTTAAGCTGTCCTTACCAGGTTCTTCGCTTATTAATGAATAGTCAGGAAGAACAGAAATAGCATAATTTTGTTCATCGCTTTCTATCAGTTTTGCATCTTTCATGATGTCTCCTTGACTGTCATCAACTTCTGTATCCGGTACCTTGCCTTCAGTTACTGTACCTTTGTCTACGTTTTCAACAACACCAGTAGATCCATTTGTACTTTCTTGGTCCTTAGCGGGACTTGTACCACAACCGGTAAGTAATAAAGTGGTCGCGATTGCTGCGAATATAAAACTCCATCTGCTTTTCATCGTAAACCCCTCCTTGGTTAAATTTGACGTCTGAGACGCCGTAATGTTTCATCAATAGTACATTAGTTTTTTAGAATCTTTAATAGTGTGCCTTAAAAGTAGTATAACGTAAAGCATTTTCTAATGCTGGCTGTTTTTAGTTGTCGGAATATGTCGCTAATTAACTCCCTTATTATGAGAGTATTCCTGTATAATATAAAATAGCTATGTGTTATTCCATGGAGGGATTATCTTGGAGTGGAATTTAGAAGAAGAAATTGAATTATTACGCGAAAAGATGATGGACGCAGCGATAAAAAAAGGACTGACTGCTGCTGATACGATAAAGTTCAGTAAAAAGCTTGATAATCTTATGGATCAATACGAAGAGCTGAAAAGACTGGTAACGGAGTAATGGGCTATGCCTGTCAATGAAGAAGTAAGCCGCTTTACAGATGAGCTCGATAAAATTAGAAAAATATTTTGTAAACAATGTTTAATAAACAAGAAAAGCGGGGAAATTAAGATAGAACACAGCAACATTCTCATTTCCCCCTTTTGAGGACGGATCCCTATTACAGGGTTCCGTCCTCCTTTTTTATGAAAGTAGAAATGAATGATGGAAAAATACAAATTCTTTGGTAGGATAAAAGATAATACGACTATTAACTTCATTCAGCAGTGGAGTCACCCCTGCAGAATGAAGAAAGGAAGGCAACCTACATCCTGTAGGTCCGCTCATTTGATATAGGGGGAATTAAAATGGAAATCAAAAAGATCGCATTTATTGGGACAGGTGTTATGGGCGCTAGCGTTGTTAAGCACCTCTTAGACAGTAATTATGAAGTGGCTATATATACACGTACAAAAGAAAGGGCGAGGCCTCTAATTGAAGCAGGAGCTGCTTGGGAGGACACAGTTGCTGAGGCGGTGAAGGATGCAGAATTAATCTTCACAATGGTTGGGTATCCGGTAGATGTCGAAGAAATTTACTTTGGAGATGGTGGTATTTTTTCAACTGGTAAGGCAGGTCAGATTCTAATTGATATGACGACTTCCAGCCCGGCCCTGGCTATACGGATTGCGAAGGCAGGTGCTACGTTGCAGATGGCAGCAATCGATGCACCCGTTTCCGGGGGAGACATTGGCGCGAAGAATGGGACGTTGTCAATTATGTGTGGCGGCGAAGAAGAAGTATTCAATGCCATAACTCCGGTTTTGTCGGTATTTGGAAAACAAATTGTTTATCAGGGACTGGCAGGCTCAGGACAGCACGCGAAAATGTGCAATCAAATTGCCATCGCAACCAATATGATCGGTGTTTGCGAAGCGCTAGTGTACGCTGAAAAAGCGGGACTGGATCCTGAAACTGTGCTGAAGTCTATATCAACAGGAGCAGCGGGCTCATGGTCATTGTCCAATTTGGCACCACGGATGTTAGAAGGGGATTTTGAACCAGGATTTTATGTTAAGCATTTTTTGAAAGATATAAACATTGCGCTGACAGAAGCTGAAGCGATGCAGCTGTCACTTCCAGGCTTAAGTCTTGCGCATGAAATGTATGAAAAACTTGTTGAAAAAGGATTTGGCGAAAAAGGTACACAAGTTCTATATAAAAGTTATTAATAAACCTAAATAGTTATAGAAATATGCCGAAAATAGAAATAAGTGTTCAATTAATTTAAGTAAGCACTAAATAAGTTGACCAGATGAATACCTAAATAAACTAAACGAGGGCGCCTTTTAAGTGGAGCCGAAGCCCTAATATTGGCGGCGAGGCCGTTTGGCATATGGTGGGAGACATCCCCTAGCGCTGAAGCGGATTCGAATGGATACTTATATAATACTATTATTAAACGTGGGAGCTGAGTGGGTGAATACAATTAAATCAGATGCAGTAACATATGAAGTCTTTGAATTTGTAGAATTTCAAGTAGGCAAAAGCAATTTTGGACTTGGCATTCAGCATGTCCGTGAAATTATTCAACCCGTTGTAGTTACTGTATTGCCACATGCGCACCCGTATATCGAAGGGATTATTCAATTACGGGGAGAAGTACTTCCTGTCGTTGACTTGAAGAAAGTAACAGGAAATACCGATATCAATGAAAGTGATGAATCAAAATATATCGTTGCGGAATTTGACGGGACAACAGTTGTCTTAAATGTGACGGCTGTCACCCAAATCCAGCGTATCAATTTTTCAGATATTGAACCTGCTTCTGATATGTATATGGGTAATAAAGTACCTGTTTCGGGAGTTATCAAGCGCGATAATGGAATGATTCTTCTCGTTGACTTTGAAAAAGTAATCGCGGAGCAAATCAAATAATAGAAGAGAAAAGGGGCTATTCTCGCTGGTAGCCAGCAGGAATAACCCCTTTTTAAAAAGATAATAAAGTATACGTTTTTCAACATGGAATATTGTCTAGCTACGGCGCCTAGCCCCTGGGCCCACACGACGTGGGTCATGCAGCTGTTGTGACAGGATGTCGCGATCTTAGGCTGCCTTCCTCAGTCGCTTCAGTCCTAAAGTTAAAGGCAAAGAGCGCCTTTATCTTTAGGTCATCCGACGTACAGGACGTACTAGTGCCGACGTTGCCACAGGACGTGGCGAATTTAGTCGGCCAGCGCTAGTCGGGTCTACCAAGGCGCTTGCGCTTTTCTTATTGTCTAGACTCCAGCGCCTAGCCCCTCGAGTCGCTTCAGTCCATAAGTTAAAGGCAAAGAGCGCCTTTATCTTATGGCCTTCCAGCGCTAGTCGGGTCTACCAAGGCGCCTGCGCTTTTCTTATTTACCATCCAAATAAGATGAACGAAAGTTTTGTGTACCCTGAATGCTATGGATAGACTTTTTTGGTACCGTTTGTTTCTTCACGGGTACGACCTGATGGATGGGTCCCACATATTTGGAGAGAAGCTCACGCGCAGTTTTCAAGCTCATTCGTTCTTGTGGGTTGCGAGAAGTTGGATCTTGTTGTCCGAGGTGTGGAAGTGTATTGAAGTCTTCTTTTTCCGGGATTGTATGAAAGAGGAATTCGTCACATCGGACGAGAACTGTGGAATGCTGCTTGCTAAATTTGGGATTGTCGACAAAATGCAATCCGATTTTTTCGGCAGTACCCGAACTAAGAAGTTTGTCTATTGCCATCTTTTTTAAAGCGTAAAGTTGTCTATTGTCAGGTGCTGTTTTTGCATGTCGATTTACAGTATAGATGGCAATTGCCAGTTGACGGATAGAATGCTTGTTTTTCAAAATAGGCCTCCTTCGTTGGAAGATTGAATGATTATATATGTTTCATATAATACCAAGAATGAAAGAATTGTACAACTTCAGACTTAAATGTTGGTGAAAACATTGATTTTTCTGAAGGCGCATTTTGCTACTATGAAGAATTACGCATCTAATTAGTTAATACATACTTTTTCGATATCAGTGCAATCTATTTATTATCGACTATAAGTGCTCGGGCGACTAGTAAAAATTGGCCTGGATTACTCGATGAAAGTTTAGATAAATGCACAACAAACGGAGGCACACATGGAAAACGTTAAGATTGAAGAACGTTTAGAAAAAGTTATAGAATCGTATATATTTAACCACTCGTTTAAAATGACCATATTTGTCGGGGAAAATAACCAAGGTAAATTTGATGTGCTGTACGCCAACTCATTGGCAAAGCAATACTTTTCAGCTGATATTGATCAATCAGCAGCTAGTTTTTTTTGTGATTTGTGGATTCCAATCAAACGCAGGATGCGAAAATTACAAAATCAATCTAACTTTACGACTGAAATTCAATCGATGCGGGGTGCGACAAACGTATTATTCGAACTGGATTTTCAACGTCATATAGAAGAGCATGAACGAGAAATTATCATCATTGAAATGCGTGAAAGGCTAGATACCAAAACTGAAAGGAAGTCTCATACGGAGTTACAACATAAATATAATTCTGTCATCGAACATAATCTTGATCCGATCATAACCATCGATCAAAACTTTAAAATGATCTACTCGAATCGCGCAGTTCATTTAGGATTCGGCTATCGATTCAAAGAACTATCCGGCCGTTCAATCTTGAATCTTACAAGGGAAGGTAAAATGAAAGAGTTCAAGCTCTTCCTAACCCGCGCCCTTGCAGGGGAATCAATTAATATGGAAGATTCGACTTTTTTCCATAAACGGGGACACTTATTGCCCGCATACTTGAAGGCAATTCCCGTCTTTGTTGATGGAGATGTGAAAGAAGTTCAATTGATTGTACGGGATACATCAATTCATCAGAAAAATAATGAAAAACTTTTTTACCTGAGCTATCATGATCATTTGACAGGTCTGTGGAATCGTCAGGCTATGCTAGAGCACTTTGCAGAGGATTCTCTTTTTGCCTTAAAAAGCGAAAAAAGACTATCTTTCGTCCACTTAGGACTTGATCGATTCAAATTAATAAATGAATCACTTGGACATAATGGCGCGGACGAAATATTAAAAATGGTTGCGGAACGATTAAAAGTAATTTGTCCTGCATCCGCCAGATTATATCGTAATGGCAGCGATGAATTTATTGTCTCATTGCAAAATCATTCTGTGCTGAAAATAGAGAAGTTTGCACAACAGTTACTGAATGATTTTGGAAAACCATTTTATCATAATCATCAGGAGTATTTCATTTCCGCATCCATCGGAATTGCCGTTTATCCTGAAGATGGCAAAACACTTGAGGACTTACTACGGAAGTCCGAGCAAGCACTGGCCTTTGTAAAAGATCGTGGCCGCTCGCATTATCGATTCTATCAAGAAGCGATGAATTCTACTTTCCCAGATGAAGCACTGATGGAATCTCATTTACGCAGGGCGATTGAGTTAAATGAATTGACGATCCATTATCAACCGCAAGTCGATTTGAAAACGGGGCATATTAGCAGTTTCGAAGCGCTTCTTAGATGGAACAACGGCAAATTTGGGTTTGTATCACCGGTGCAATTCATCCCCATTGCTGAGGAGTCGGGTCTTATACATGGAATTGGTGATTGGGTATTAGACCAAGTATGTAAACAGTTGAAAGAGTGGCAGGATAAACAGTTCAAAGCCGTCAGGATAGCTGTAAATATATCGCCAAGACAATTTAGAATGGAGAACTTTGTTGAAAAATTGAAAGGCAAAATTACCTACTATGGCATCGTACCGTCTTCCCTTGAAGTGGAGATCACAGAAGGGGCATTGACGATAATAGATGAGACGTTAACAACGTTAAATGAACTAAAGGAAATCGGTATATTCATCTCTGTAGATGATTTTGGAACGGGTTACTCATCACTAAGTTATTTGAAGCAATATCCAATTGATATCATTAAAATTGACCGCTCATTTATAAAAGATATTGAAATTGATGTGAAAAATAAAGCAATAGCGAAGACAATAATTAATCTGGCTCATAGTCTTGGGATGGAAGTTATCGCAGAAGGCGTGGAAAAGGATTTACAAGCAATGATTCTACTTGAAGCCAATTGTCAGAAGGCGCAAGGCTTTTTGTACAGTAAGGCAGTTCCCGTAGAGGAAATTGTAGAAAAGTATTTAGGAGTCAATGCGTAATTATGTAAACGGACAATGGAGAAAATTCGTTGTCCGTTTTTTGTTCTTAAGGAAATTATGAAATCTCGTACTGTGGATAAGCCGCAAAATAGAGATTTTACGTCTAGACTCTAGCGCCTAGTGGCTCGGAGGCCCACAAGATGTGGGTCACGCAGACATTGCCGCAGGACGCGGCGTACTTTGGCTGTGTTCCTTAACTTGTCGGTCCGACTGTGCGGCAAAGAACGCCGCTTCGCCAGCCCGTCTTATGCCTGTCGCCCCTAAACAGGCGCTTGCGCTTTTGTTCTCGTCATGTACTGGATAACATGTTACAATTATGAGTGAATATTCATTCATAATACAAGGGGGAATTACTGTGTTTGATGGAAAAGTCATAATTGTAACAGGTGGATCGAATGGGATGGGGAAATACATGGCGAAGAAATTTGCTGATGAAGGTACACAAGTCGTTATTACAGGTAGAGATATAGATAGATTGAAAGCGGCTCAAGAAGAAATTGGGGATCGCGCACATACATTCCAGATGGATGTGCGGAGTGTTGAATCAGTTGCAGCGCTTATCGCTTTCACGGATGAAAAGTTTGGCCGAATCGATGGATTAGTAAATAATGCGGCAGGAAACTTCATCGTCAAAGCAGAAGATTTATCACCAAACGGCTGGAAGTCTGTTATAGATATTGTACTAAATGGCACATTTTATTGTTCAAGTGCTGTTGGAAAGTACTGGATTGAAAAAGAACAAAAAGGATCGATTTTGAATATGCTTGCAACGTATGCATGGGATGCGGGCGCGGGCGTCATTCATTCCGCGGCAGCCAAAGCGGGTGTTATGTCGTTAACTCGGACATTGGCAGTTGAGTGGGGAAGTCAATATGGAATCCGTGTGAATGGTATTGCGCCGGGCCCGATTGAACGTACAGGCGGTGCAGAGAAGTTATGGCAGTCAGATGAAGTGGCTAAGCGCACACTTGAATCCATACCTTTGGGCCGTCTTGGAAAGCCGGAAGAGATTGCAGAACTAGCGGCATTTATTATGTCAGATAAGGCATCCTACATGAATGGAGAAATTGTGACATTAGACGGTGGGCAATGGTTGAACAAATCTCCGTTTTAAGGATAATATAGAGCTGTATTGCACATCCTACCTTCAAAAGGAGGGATATGTTTGGATGTATGGACAGTTCCATTAATTACCGTAGTGTTGATCATTTGTATAATCGGTTTTATCTCTGTGAAGAAATGGAACAAGGCGCCTGTTGTTGCTGTTGATGGACAAAATGATCAGATTTCTGGTCCAATTGAAGAGCATCCATTTACCTTGAATCCAATTATTTGGATCGTCCTCGTTGCCGTCTTATTCATTGGAATTGTTATTTTCTATTACGCAGCCTCTTCTTAACAGAAGGGGTTTTCTTTTTTGTTATCACGGATAGAAAGTCCTTCTTATGATATGATAGATATGTAGTTTTAAGGTGAACAGCATAGCTACAGAAGGAGTAGAATTACATGATTTCTATAAACAATAGGGATTTTCTTTTCACACCAATAGCGGATTTTATTATTTCGTCTGAAAAAGTTGCGCATGTTCAGGTTGGAAATAATGCAGAGCACGCCCTCCTTGTTCTAACGAAAACTGGTTATTCAGCTATACCTGTCCTTGATGCGAAATACCGTTTAAAAGGGTTGCTCAGTATGGGGATGATTACTGATTCTATTTTGGGCCTTGAACGTATTGAATATGAACGTCTAGCCAATCTAAAGGTTGATGAAATTATGCAAACTGATTTGCCATCCATAAAAACGACGGATCGATTCCAAAAAGGGCTTGATTTATTAATTGACCATACATTTCTTTGTGTGACGGAAGAAGACGGCACATTTGCAGGCATATTAACGCGAAGAGTAATACTGAAACAATTTAAAAGATATATTTATTCGGTTGAATAATTATTATGGTTTGATTGCGGGCTCCTAGATGGGGCCCTTTTCTGTTTAAAAGGAGATGAAGAGAGTGAAAAATAATAAAATAACGAATCGCCCGCTTGTGCTCATTTCTGTCATGCTGGCAATGTTTGTCGGTGCGGTTGAAGCGACGATTGTGACGACAGCAATGCCTTCGATTGCTTCGGACCTTGGTGGTTTTTCAAGATATAGTTGGATTTTTTCTTCGTATTTACTAATGAGTACGGTCACTGTACTCATTTATGGTAAATTGGCGGACTTATTTGGCCGCAAACCAATTTTATTTATTGGGTTGACGATATTTCTTATTGGATCTATATTATGTGGTTTTGCCGTTTCAATGGAGCAGTTAATCGTATTCAGGTTACTTCAAGGCCTAGGTGCCGGTGCCGTAATGCCGATTGCTACGACAATTATAGGTGATATCTATACAAGGGAAGAACGGGCGAAAGTTCAAGGGTACTTATCCAGTGTTTGGGGAATTTCGGCTGTATCTGGTCCAGTTATTGGTGGGCTGATTGTCCACTATATGAATTGGAAATTTATTTTCTGGGTGAATGTGCCGCTTGGAATACTTGCGATGGTCGGTATCTGTCTGTTTCTTCATGAACCAAAGCGGGAGAAAAAAGTTTCGATTGATTATAAAGGTGCCTTCTTACTTACGCTATCGTTATCCACTATTTTATTTTGGCTCGTTGAAGGTGGTCAGGCATTCGGTCGTATATCATTTTACGGTGTTACTCTTATAACAATAGGGCTTGTATCTTTGGCATTGTTTGTAAGGGTTGAGCGGCGTGCAATAGATCCAGTGATGCCGTTTGCCCTGTGGAAAAACCCTGTCATTTTGTATGCCAACCTCGTATCGTTAACGACTGGTGTCATCTTGATTGGCGTGTCCTCTTATTTACCTACATTCGTAACAGGCGTGATGGAACAGCCAGCGATTACCGCGGGATTCACACTGACTGCAATGTCAATTGGTTGGCCGATTGCTTCATCTGTTGCAGGACATTTGTTAATCCGCTATGGAACGTTTCTTGTATCCTTTGCGGGTGGGGTATCACTCGTTTTTGGAACCTCTTTATTTGTCATGATGGATGCAGGATCAGATCCGTGGTGGGCTGCGATGGCAAGCTTTTTTGTGGGCATCGGGATGGGGCTTACAAGTACCTCGTTCACCGTCACAATTCAAGGGGCGGTTCCAAGAGAGACGCGGGGATCCGCGACGGCTGCCAATATGTTCATGCGGAATTTTGGAAACACGGTAGGGGCGGCATTATTCGGGGCGATTTTAAATGGCATGTTAATAACTCGTTTTAGGCAGGAAGATTTGAATTATAGTTTAGATGATGTCAATTTACTGCTGACGGATGAAATGAGACAAACTATACCTGTAACAAAAGTACAGCTGTTACAAAATGCGCTCGATGGCTCGTTGCAATGGGTGTATATTACTGTAGCTATTTTTGCTGTTATCAGCTTGCTCCTTATATTAAAAATTCCACGTGGAAAGGGGTATATGAATGACAACGACAGAACTTGAAATCATTAAAGCGTTAGCGGAAGAAGGGAATATGCGCAAAGCTGCAGAACGCCTTTTTTTATCGCAACCAGCACTTTCCCAGCGATTACAATCAATTGAAAAGGAGTGGGGAACGTTATTGTTCATCCGCTCGCAGAAAGGGCTTGAGCCGACGCCGGCGGGAGAACTAGTCATCGCTTATGCACGTGAAGCGATTGTGAAACGTGAAGAAACGTTTGAAATGATTGCATCAATGGCGGATAAAGTGCACGGCACATTGAAAATTGCATGTGCGTCCATCGTAGGGCAGACGTGGTTGCCACAAGTATTGAAAGAGTACGTTGAAGTGTATCCAGATGCCAAAATCTCGCTGATAACGGGATGGAGTTCAGAAATTGTAAAAGCATTATATGAAGGAGAAGCTCATGTTGGAATTGTGCGTGGCCAGGTAGATTGGAAGAGTAAAAAAACGTATCTATTCCGAGACCACCTCTATTTAGTAGATCGTGAAATTACGTCTATCGAAGAATTGAAAGATACGACACGGCCATTTATTCAATTCAAGAGTGACTCGAATTACCATATGGAAATTCAACGTTGGTGGCAGCGTCATTTTGACCAAAATCCGGGCCGTCAAATTACAGTCGATCAGATTGAGACTTGTAAGCAATTGGCGTTAAATGGGATTGGTTATGCGATATTACCGTCAATTACATTGACCGGTGATGAAGATGTCAATAAAATGCCGCTGTTAAACAATGAAGAGGAATTTGAATTGACGCGAGATACATGGTTAATCGGCTATGAATCTTCGTTTGCACTAAAACAAGTGGATGCATTCGCACAAATTGTCCAAAGTCATGCCGAAAGATTACAAAAAGATTACAATTATTGAGAAATAAAGGAACTTTAGGCTGTCTCGTTCGTACTAATAAGATGAAAACTATAAGTCTACATGACAGGAGGAGAATGGTATGTGGAGAAAGTTTGCGCTGTTTTTGGTTTTGCTAATTGGATTGATTGTCTTCATTCCAGAAGTTAATGCTCTTGCAGCTCCAGATTTAAAAGTAAGTGTTTCGGCAGGCATCGACGGTAAAGCGAAGGAAGGAAAAGGTGCACCCATAATAATTGTCATCGAAAACAGTGGAACTGCATTTAGCGGGGATCTAGTAATTGATGTACCGAGTTATTTCACGACAGGAATTGGGGAAGCAATCCCTCTTGATGTCGGTGCTGGGGAGACCAAAACGATTTCGCTTGTTATCCCGAATATGACTGATATGAATAATATGTATGGGGGAATGGCGAACACGAAAACGATATTCCTATACGAAGGTGGATGGGAAAAAGGGAAGGAAATTGTACATAAAGGTGCACAAAAGTTAACAACGACGATGTATTATGATGATTCGAAATTCATCGTAACGTTTACGGATAATCCGGATCGTCTAGGCGCTTTGAAAAATAGCCGGGTTTTGAATGCTTCGACTAGCCAAATCATTAGCGCATCGAAAATGGGTGAACCAAATTTTCCTGAAGAAGCGGCAGGTTGGGGAGCGGCAGATTTTATCATCATCGATGAATATCCGCTTGCCGATTTATCTGAAAGGAAACAGAATGCGCTGTTAGGGTGGGTTCGTTCAGGAGGCATCTTAGTAATCGGGGGTTCTGACAACGTGAAAGCGGAGACGGGCGTATTTTCCGATCAGTTGCCTCTGGCGTTGAAGGGAAGTACCGAAGCGAATCCTGAGGTTTTCAATAAGTGGGCGGGAACAAAAGGATTTGAAGGTACTATCCCTTCCTATTTATCAGAATTAAATCCGGGTGCATTGTCCCTACTTGAAGATGAAGGAAATGTCCTCGTTGCCTATTCCAATTTGGGCCAGGGAAAGATTGTCCAGACGGCTTTCTCGTTTGGCGATGACCCAATAGCTAAAATGGTTGGAATGCCGGCATTCTGGGGTACATTATTCGATTCGACGGGACGTTCAAATCAATGGGGGCACAATCCTCATGACAGTCCGAGTAATGCGATTGTCCATTCGGTAGGTAGTACCAACGAATTGTTTCCCTCATTTAAGGTGTCTGCGCCATTAATTTTTGGAATAATTATTTTCTATATTATTCTTATTATACCAGCGCTTTACTTAATCCTTAAACGGAAAGACAAACGAGAATATGCCTGGTGGATTATTCCTTCCATTGCCATACTGGCGTCTATTGCCATATTTGCATACGGAGCGAAAGATCGAATTGGAAGAGCACAAATTCAACATTCTGCAATATTAAATGTTGAACAGGATGGTAGTTTGACGGGGTTTTATGCGGAGTCAATTCTAACCAATAAATCTGGGGACTTTACATTTTCCGCACCTACCGAAACGACGCTTGGTGCTTCGTTGCCAAATAATGATCCATTCACATCTACTCAAGGTATCATCCATAAAAAGGCGATTGTTGAAAAGGATGCAGCAGGTACGACAATGCATCTTCGTAATATCGGTTATTGGAATGTAGGGACAGTGTTTGGAGAAACAAGGCTTGAAAAGCAAGGGAATTATGCTATCCAGTTGAATGTCACGGATAAAAGATTAACGGGTTCAGTGACGAATGAATTTCCGTTTGCATTGACGGATGTAGCGATTTGGTCAGGAACAAAACTGATTCCAATCGGTGATCTTGGGCCGGGGGAAACTGCTCAAGTGGATGAAACGTTGAAAACTTCTACATTGTTACCAAGAAAAGCGATGTTCAATTCCTATATGAATCCTGCACCAGTCAATATGGATGACCTGACGAAGATGAGGAAAGATAGCATTCTGTCGTTTTCCGGTGAATATATGAACAAGACTTCGAGTCCGGCCATAATCGGTTATACGGATACACAGATTGTTCCTATTGATCTACTTAAGGTAAAACCTTCTGTGTCAGCATTAACGATACTCGTCCAACCGGCAGTGGTAGATGTAACGTTGACCGATGCGTTTACAGTTGAACCTGAGATGATGGAGATGTCGATGCTGTCAGAGGACGGACAGTTTCAGCCAGATTCCCAGGGCTATGGGACAGACGAATATTACTTTAATGAGCCCATGTACAATCAAACTTGGCAATTACCAGAGGGATTAAAAGGGAAGAACATGAAATGGACTTCGCTAGAACTTTCGAAAATACAAAAACAGCTTTATGATGTCAGCCTATTAAATGTGCGGACTGGCGAATTCGAGCAGTCAGAGTCAGGGAAATTGGTTAAGACGGAAAATATAAACGACTATATAACACCTGATGGAAAAGTTGTTGTCCGAATCACATTTCATGATGAAAAGAATGGCAATCAAGGCCGTGTACCAATGCTCAAGCTGAATGGGGAGGTGTCGCAATGATAGAGATAAAAGGACTTACAAAAAAGTATGGCCAATTCAAAGCGCTTGATAATTTGAATTTGACGTTAAGTGAAGGAACAGTTTTCGGATTTGTTGGTGCGAACGGAGCTGGGAAATCGACGACATTCCTCATTCTTGCGACCTTATTGCAACCGACGGCGGGGGATGTCTTTATCGACGGAGTGAATATCCGGAAGAATCCGGAAGCCGTGCGAAAAATGATTGGTTATATGCCAGACTTTTTTGGTGTCTATGATCAGCTGAAGGCGGATGAGTATCTAGACTTTTACGGTGCGAGCTATGGCATTCCAGAAGCGGAGCGGCAAAAGCTTATTCCGCAATTGCTGGAACTCGTGAATCTGTCACATAAGCGTCATGCGTACGTAGACCTTTTATCGCGGGGAATGAAGCAGCGACTTTGCTTGGCGCGAAGTCTTATCCATGATCCTAAAGTACTTATTCTTGACGAACCTGCATCTGGACTTGATCCTCGTGCACGTGTTGAAATGAGGGACATCCTAAAAACGTTAAAAAACATGGGCAAGACAATTTTAATTTCGTCGCATATTTTGCCTGAACTAGCGGAAATGTGTGATGAAATCGGGGTAATAGATAATGGTCGTCTCATCGCGCATGGCTCCGTTGCTGAAATTCAGGATAAACTGCGAGGAGAAAGAGTCATTACGGTCCGTTTGGGTGGGCAGCTTGACAGCGCAATCGCATTTTTCGAAGAAGATCCGTACGTGTCAAATATCGAAAAGTTGGATGCTAATAATGGCATCAGATTTTCATATAAAGGAACAGAAGAAGACCAAATCATTTTGTTGAAGCGAGCTATCATGAATAGTATTCCAATCCTTTCATTCATGGAACATGTGACCAATCTGGAGGATGTGTTCATGGAAATTACGAAAGGAGCCGATTAATATGAAGATGAATTTCAATAATCCGGTCCTCTTTAAAGAATTGAAATTAAGGTTCCGCTCACCAAAAAGTTTCATAGGTATCCTATTCTACTTGATAGCGATGTGTATTTTTGTTTTTGGTTTTATCTTTGCGACAATGACGATGTCAGGGACGTCTTATTTCAGACCTAGTGAAAGTTTCATCTTGTTTGGGCTGTTAGCATTTATCCAATTAGGACTTGTGTTATTCATTACACCGGGTTTGACGGCTGGAGCAATTAGCTCGGAAAGAGAAAAACAAACGCTGTCAATTTTATTGACGACATCACAAAGTTCATTTCAAATCATTACAGGAAAGTTGTCGTCATCAATTGCATTCCTGTTGCTGCTTATTGTGGCGGGACTACCGATCTATAGTCTAGTATTTTTATTCGGCGGTATTTCTCCCCTGGACTTTGTTAAAGTGTTCTTCTTCTTATTTGTTACGCTTCTTGCAATAGGCAGTGTGGGTGTTATGTTCTCTACACTCATTCGCCGGACGATTGTTTCGATGATAGCAACGTATGGAACAATGCTGTTCCTATCGGTTGTCACCGGGTTTATCTTCTTGATTGTACTGCAAATGACTGCGTTCAATCACATGGGAACAGGTACGCCGTCACCTTCAATACTTGGGCATATTCTTGCGTCCATAAATCCGGCGATCCTCTTCGCTTCATTCCTTTCGCAGGGAATGGGGGATAGTATTTCGGAAATGACGCAAGTGAAATTCCCGATTTGGATTGGCTATCTTATTTTCTATTTGTCACTTACGGTTATTTCACTATTTATTTCAGTAAAGAAACTGCGTGTAAATATGAAACGTTCAAAATAATAGGGAGTTGGGCGAATGGAAAGGAAATCATTGTTGAAAAAATATATACTGGCTACTTTGTACCGGCTACGTTTTGAAAAAGCAATCTATACGATGCAGACTGGAATGTTTGCTGCCGCCCTTTTCGCGGTCCTTATTGTTGTCGCTTCTCGACTATTTGTCCTTCCTTATTATGGACGTATCGCGCTTGTTGGTGCAGTATTGCTACTCATTGCGACAATCGTTTTCATTGTCTACAAAAGATACAAGAACGACGATGCGGTAAGGCAGCTTGACGAATTTATGCTAGATAATCTTCTTATTACAGCGATGGATGTCAAGGTTAATGAAACACATCTTGCTCCTTCAATCATTGTTGCAGCCGAGTCAAAAGTGGCGAATGCATTTGAGCTGTTTAAAAAAAGGGAGAAACGGTATGTAAATTCAAAAATGCTAGGTGGATTTATTATTGTCTCTGCTTGTCTGGCTCTATTAGTCACGTTTCCATCTGAAGCACAGTTGGAAGCGGGAGCGATTGAAAAGGAAAAAGAGATTATTGAAGAGATGAAAAAAGAAGTGCAAGATTTGATTAAAAAGGAACAACTTCCTGAAGTGAAAAAGGAATTGTTGGAACTCGCTGAAAAGCTTTTGAAAGCGGAAACGTCGGAAGAGGCATTGAAGGAACTTGTTAAGAAACAGAAGGAATTACGATTGAAAGAACAACGTCTAGTAGACAAAAAAGAGATAGCTAAGACATCTGGTGATCCTGCGGATTCGTTAAGTGATGAGGAAGAAAAGGAACTTAGCGAGCTTAAGGAACTTACGGATAAACTTGCACAAAATGCAGGAGAAGCACATAGCGCGTTGAATGAAATTGGTAAAGCGCCAGCATTACCTGCGCTTGCAAGTTCAGGAAGCAATTCTTCTGCAACAGCGAGTGACACTAAACCAGGTGCATCAGAAGGAAATGGTGAAGGTGAAGGCCAAGGCGAAGGTCTAGGTGAAGGCCAAGGCGAAAGTGAAGGCCAAGGCGAAGGTCAAGGTGAAGGCCAAGGCGAAGGTCAAGGCGAAGGTCAAGGTCAAGGTCAAGGTCAAGGTCAAGGTCAAGGTCAAGGTCAAGGTCAAGGCCAAGGCCAAGGACAAGGACAAGGCCAAGGCCAAGGACAAGGGCAAGGACAAGGGCAAGGACAAGGCCAAGGTCAAGGGCAAGGAGGATCCGGTGCGGGTAAAGGTTCGGGAGGAAGGAGTCTTCTATCAATTCCGAATGACCGTGTAGGTGAAAAAGGCGATTCGTCCGTTGTTGGAGGGGAACTTGGTGAAGGAGATTTCATCGAGGAACGTGAAACAAATGGTCCCGTTGACAAAGGGACCATCCGTCCTTACAAAGAAGTTGTTGGAGATTATAAAGATTCTTACTTGAAAAGTACGGATAAGATGAAGTTGCCGCCAGATTTGCAGCACATCCTCTCTGATTACTTTTCCTCAATCGAATGAAGACAGAATGGGAGTGTATATATGCCATTTACACCAGAGCAGTTTGAAGAAATGAGCGGAAAACTAGGGTTAGTTAAGGAGGAAATCGGGAAATTTATCGTTGGCCAACAGGAAGCGGTCGAGTTTTCACTCTATTCGATATTGGCAGATGGGCATGCACTGTTGGAGGGGCTGCCCGGTCTTGGAAAGACAATGCTCATTCGAACGATTTCAGAAGTGCTCGATTTGTCATTTTCCAGGATTCAATTTACGCCTGACTTAATGCCGGCTGACATAACGGGGACAAGCATCTTGGAACGCAATGAAGAAGGGATGCAGCGCTTCGCTTTTAAAGAAGGACCGATTTTTAGCCAGATGGTATTAGCGGATGAAATTAACCGTGCTACGCCGAAAACGCAAAGTGCCTTGCTTGAAGCGATGGGTGAGAAAACAGTAACAGTACTAGGGGAGACACGACAAATGGCACGTCCGTTTTTCGTTCTTGCAACGCAGAACCCGATTGAGATGGAAGGAACTTATCCATTGCCGGAAGCGCAGATGGACCGTTTTCTTTGTAAAATAATTTTGCCGTATCCATCGAAATTAGAACTGAAGGAAATAATTCTGCGTACAACGGGACCGCAACATATTGATATTCAAAAAGTAATGGATGCAGAAGAAATCGTCATGGCGCAAGAGATGGTCAAAGAAGTTGTTATTGCGGATGAAATGATTAATTACGCGGTCGATCTTGTTTCAGCAACTCACAATAATAGCGGATCTTCGGATGACTGGGCAAAATATGTCCAGTACGGAAGCGGACCACGCGGACTTCAGTCTATTATCAGACTCGCTAAAGCGCGTGCGCTTGTGGCCGGGCGCTACCATGTATCGATTGCAGATATTAAGACAGTTGCTAAACCTGCACTGCGTCATCGCATTCTCATCAACTATGAAGGGGAAGCAGAGGGCGTTGACGTTGATGGTTTAATTGTTAAGTTGCTTGAAGAAGTACGGCAAGGGGCATCGGTGCAATGAACGGTGAACTATTTCCTAACGGGTTAGCGAAAAGGCTTGGTTCATTATCGATTCAATCTCGGTCAGGTCGCCTCGGACATCACAAAGGGACACATCGTTCAAGAAAGACGGGTTCCTCCCTTGATTTCTCCGATTTCAGAGAATACCATCCGGGTGATGATTTGCGCCATATCGATTGGAATGTTTATGCCCGAACAGATAAACCTTATATTAAGCAGTTCCTAGATGAACAAGAGATGCGCATTCATATTTTACTGGACCCGACGAAGTCCATGGGGGCAGATGGAAAATGGAATTATGCCCGTCAACTGGCAATAGCGCTTGGGCAATTAGCACTTAAGAGCGGAGATACCCTGTCGTTTTCCACTTGGACTGATGGGCAGGATTACTTTTTTAGAAAGAAAGGCACCGCGCATCGTGCTTCTGTGACGAAATTCATCACGGCGATTGACGCTCCGGGGTCAACAGAAAATTTCACTGACCGAGCACTTGCGTCTATTCCAAAAGCTGTAACGGTGTTGTTCATCCTGACAGATGGACTTGAAGAGGTCGGAAAGTGGGAACATCTATTTCGCCGTCTGCCTGGGATTTGCGGTGACGTACGTGTTGTAACGATTCACTCAAAAGCGGAGGAAGCACCTAATTACGAGGGAGATATCCGATTTGTCGACATCGAAAGCGGTGACGGAATTGAAGTGACTATGACGAGGCGTGCGGTCCAAGATTACCTGGAAAAGAAATCAATACATGAAGCACAAATGACAGCGCTAGCCCGCAAATTTGGTATTCAACTCATTCGTGCAGAAGTTGCTGAAGGTGTCATGGAAACCGTAACAAAAAAAATGCGGCACGCAGGATGGGTGCGATAGATGGAGGCGGCTAAGTGGGATTTGATAAGTTAGTGAATGGATGGACGGTGGTTTTTCCTATGGCCGTCCTTTTCTATTACTTTTTCCGAAAACGCTACGAAACGACAACAATATCATCAACATTATTTTGGGAACAATCGATGCGGGAAACACGGGTGTCTCCTTACTTGAAAAACTTGCAGCGGAATGCCCTGTTTTATCTGCAAATGGCGGCACTTCTGCTGTTAGTATTTATTTTAGTAGGGCCTTATCTTACTAAAGAAGAGGCGGTCGGTGGTCATACTATTCTTATAGTGGACACGTCTGCGACTATGCTTGCTAGCAATGAAGGAACTACATTATTTGCGCGCAATCAGGAAGCGATGAAGGAACTTGTCGCGAGTCGCCTGGGAGAACCAATCACAATTATGACAACTGGGAAAGAGCCCATTATAGTTATACGGGAAGAAACAGACGGTGATGCAATCACGGCCGCTATCGACAAATTAGCCGTTACATATGAACATGAATATATGGAACGGGCGATTGAGTTCGCAAAGTCGATCACTGCAACAGGTGGTGCTGCTATTCATATTTATACGGATTCACTAGACCGAGCAACTTTTTCAGAAGGAGAAAGCGCCATCTCATGGACGATTCATGGTGATGAATTTCCTAAAGTCAATGTATCCATCGATCAATTCGGTGCTGTCAAAACGCCTGAAGGAACGGAAGCCATTATCAGGATTACCAATGATTCCACAGATGCTAAAATCGGGGCCGTACATATTAAGGATCTACAAACCGGTAACTTATTGAAAGTCGAAACTTTTTCTATTGAAGGCAAGGAAGAAGTACTTTTATCGTTCAAGGAGTTACCTGAAAGTAAATTATTACGTGCCGAAATCGTTGTTGAGGACGATTATGAAGCCGATAATACGGCCTACGTTTTATTAGGTAATGAGACTGGGGAGGCCGTTGTCGACGGGCAATTGCATGAGTTGGTAAAGAGAGCATTTGAAGCTGTGGGATTAACCGTTACAACTGGTTCCACGAATGAAATGCTAGCCGCACAGGACGGATCCATTATTGTGACAAACGATGTGTCATTCCTTAAAAAGGGAACGAAGCCGGTGGTGATTATTGGAAGGGACGATAAATCCACTGAACCAGTTGCAGGCGCTGTAAGAAATACCTCAGATCCACTATTTACGATTGCAGATATTAGTGACGTCTACGTAAGTGCCTTGTATCCGCCGTTTAAATCGTATACGACAATCGCGACTGTGGGCGATAAACCGTTCATTCAAAAATCCAAGCGTGGCGACATTGTCATACTTGCTGATATTGAACTGACCGACTGGCCTCTTCATCCGTCTTTCCCGTTATTTGTTTGGAGTTCCGCTGAATTATTGCGTTCTGAAACAGATTCATTAGGGTTATTTGTGCCTAATGAACGCAAAGCAATTCTTTCAGGTGGAACAGAGAATGGATTGGAAATCTATACGATAGATGATGAATATGTAACGACAATTGCGAATGGTTCGAGTTTCATCGCGCCAGCACGTCCGGGTATTTACAAAGCGCTGGACGGAGGAGTCGAAAAGATGTTTGCTGTTCAGCTTGAGCGGTCAGAAAAAGAGCTAGATCAGGGTTCATCCTATAAAATCGGACGCACGGAAAATGGGAAAGGGAATGAAGAGGGGAAAAATAGGATTGGCTGGTTATTCCTTGTGCCACTTTTGCTTCTTCTACTAATTGAATGGGAGGTGCAAAGAAGACGTGGATATCCGAATTGATCAGCCATTATGGCTATTATTATTCATCCCAATCGCTCTCTATATGGCGTATACATGGAAATCATCGGGCATGCGGCTTGTTGGAAAAGGGACCATTCTCTTTATCTTGAGATGTACTGCAATTGCTGCTCTCATTTTTGCACTGGCAACTCCTTTTTTGACGCTTCGTGCAGATAAAGAACAAATATTGTTTGTCGTGGACCGCTCTGTATCTATTGAAAGTGCCGGGAACATGGCGGATAAATGGATTACAGAAAGTTTGAAAGGCCGTCAAGAGAATCAGTCAGTTGGACTGTATTCATTCGCAGAGACGTTCCGAACAGATTTACAGCTGACGGATGCAGACGTAGCGCTTCCGGTAATAGGACAGATGGAACCAAAAGATGCAACCGACATTGCGAAAGCGATTGACCTTGCTGCTGCAGTGGCTAAAAATGATAGTGCGACACGGATTGTGTTACTGTCTGATGGTTTGGAAACGGTGGGTAAGGTCGAAGAATTATTGCCTAAATATAATGAAGGCCGTGTGATCATTGACACTGTTTTACTTGAACGACCAGGCAGTGCAGACGCCTCGATTTCGATTTTTGATACGCCACTAACTGCTTATGAAGGCGAGAAGCAGCTGCTACAAGTTGAAGTGGAATCATCTACTCGAACTACTGGTGAACTGCTCATTTATCAAAATGATAAGGAAATCATCAAAGAACCGGTGACGCTTGAGCATGGTAAAAATACTTTTTCATTTCGGACATCGGCAACCGGAAGTGGACTGCTGAAATACGAAGCCAAACTCCTTGTATCGGATGATAGCTTTTTAGAAAACAACCGAATGCTGTCCGTTACGATGATGGAGCGTTCCCCACGTGTTCTCATTGTACAGACGAGCCGAAATCCATCAATCATCCCAGCACTGCTGGATAAAAATGCGATGACTGTAGATGTTGTCGATGCGGAACAATTGCCGGAAACACTGTCGGGTTATCTAGGTTACGGCGCAATCATTTTTGATAATGTGCCAGGGCATGTGGTTGGTGAAGATAAGATGACGGTCATTGAACAGGCAGTGAAAAACTTTGGTACAGGCTTCATGATGGTCGGAGGAGAAGAAAGTTTCGGGCTTGGCGGTTATTTCAAGTCTCCGATCGAACGGCTTCTTCCAGTTGAGATGGAAGTGAAAGGAAAAGAATCGCTTCCTTCGCTCGGTCTAATGATTGTTATGGACAGATCGGGAAGTATGTCTGGTTCGAAAATCATCTTGGCAAGAGAAGCGGCTGCCCGTTCGGTTGAGCTTCTACGTGATGATGACACATTTGGTTTCACTGCATTTGACGATCAAGTATGGGAAGTCATTCCAATCGGTAAGCTTGGAGATAAGAAGGAAGCAGTCGAACAAATCCTCTCTGTACCAGCTGGCGGGGGGACGGATATTTTTCCAGGCATGCAAAAAGCATATGATGATCTTGCGGATTTGAAACTGCAAAGGAAGCATATTATTTTGATGACAGATGGCCAATCACCGATGCCTTCGGATTATGAAGATGTGATTGCGGAAGGTCGAAAAAATAATATTACGATGTCGACGGTTGCTATCGGTTCAGATGCGGACTGGTCGTTATTAGAAGATCTTGCGGAAAATGGTGGCGGAAGGTTTTACGACGTAGTCGATGAGTCGACAGTACCTGCAATACTGGCTAGAGAAACGTCGATGATGACGCGGACATATATCGAAGATAATCCGTTTTATATGACGCTGGGTGGTATTCCTGAATGGACGTCTTTGTTTAGCGAAGGGGTCCCGCAAATGAATGCCTATATAGCGACGACAGCGAAGGCCACGGCTACGATTGCGGGGCTTAGCCATAAAGATGACCCTGTCATTGCTGAATGGATGTATGGGCTTGGCAGGACAGTTGCATTCACATCTGATTCAACAGGTAAATGGACGGGTGACTTAGCAAGATGGGCCGGCTACCCAGCGTTTTGGAATACCGCGGTGGCACGATTACTGCCGTCTTATGAGGAAGTCCCTTATATTATCACGCACGAAAGAGGCGGCACCTATACGGTGACAGACAGTTCTCGTAAGGCAGCATTTCTCGACATAGCCGTCGTCGATGAAGCGGGGAAAGAAGTGCCATTTACCTCAGAGCCACTTGCTCCCGGCAAAGTACGTGTAACTGTTGATGCCAAACCGGGTCTTGTATTTTTCGGTGTATCGGATGATAAAGGCGGATTGTTCGAAGCCGGTCTGTCAGTGCCGTATAGCGATGAATATAAACCGACAGCTCCGAACCAAGCACTGATGACTAAAATTGCCGAACGAACAGGTGGAAAAGTGTTGGAAGCACCGACAGAAGCATTCCGCGATCATCCTTTTAAAAGTGGCGAAAAGATACGGATTGCAGAATGGCTAATTTTAGTATCGATGATTTTGTTCTTTATCGATATCACATTGCGCCGTTTTGGTATGTTTAAAGGGCTTACGAAGAAACGTCTGGTACGTGAACAAGTTGTCAAGGAGACATCGACAGCGGGGGAAAGTATTACTGAATTATTGAAGGCTAAGAAGAGGCGATGATTTAATAGATTTCATCCGAAAAAGCGCTATCACACTGGAAGTTTTCCCGTGTGATAGCGCTTTTATTATCATCATAAACTTGATAGCAAATCCCCGTTCCGTTTTGCCCAATAAGATGCAATGGTGAAACAGATGAGTAGGATAACAGTACCAATAATATATGGATAGATGATATTGATATCGAACAAGATGCCAGCAAGGGCCGGTCCAATCATATTTCCAAGACTCATGTAGGCAGTCATCATGCCTGCTGCAAAACCTTGTTCTTCACCGGCAAGTTTTGAAACGAGCGTGTTGACGGCTGGTCGCAGAAGAGATGTGGCAGTGAAGAAAATCGTTGCCACGAAAAGAATCATAAAGAATGAATTGACGAACACAATACCAATCATTGCAAAAGCTGCGATGATAAGATTTACCTGGATGACGCGCATTTCTCCAAATCGATTGAACAGCTTATTGATGACAAATGTCTGAGCAATAACTCCAACAAATCCTCCAACTGTAATAATGACAGCGATTTGAGCTGGCGTATAGCCATATTTATGGTCTACGTAAAGTGAGATTGTGGACTGGAAATTAGCCAAACCGAATGAAAAGACGAACATGACAATTAGCATGACAAAGTAAGGAGTTGTCGCTGAGCGTTTCATCTGCTTGAATAGATTTTCCCTCTTGTTCTTACTCCCGGGTTCGACTGCGCTACGTGGCACAGGGTTGGGTAATGCAAAAATGGAAATGAGCGCTGCCGTAAGGGCTGCTGCTGTTGCAATGTAAAAAGGGAATTGTAAGCTAACCTTTGAAAGAAATCCACCGATTGCTGGCCCAATCATAAATCCTAGCGACATGGAAGCGCCAAGAAGGCCCATTCCTCTTCCTCGGTTTTCATAGGTTGTAATATCGGCAACGAATGCCATCATAGGCGGTACGATAAATGCAGAGCCAAGACCAGAAAAGAATCGTGAGGCATACAGCATCCATAATTCGGTGGATAGTCCGAATGCAAGTTGTGATAGACCAAAAATGATTAATCCTATAATAATTAACTTTTTACGACCATGTTTATCGGATAAATCGCCGGCAATCGGAGAAAAGATAAATTGTGCAAATGAGAACATGGCAATCAGAAAGCCAAGAGCCTGACCGGCAACGCCAAACGTGCCCAGGTATTCTGGCATAATTGGAATGATAAGACCGATGCCAGCCATGGCGATGAACATATTGAACATTAAAACGTATAAGGCAAAATTATTAGATTTGACTGCCATAAGTATCCCAACTTTCCAAACTGTTTCGTGTCACTAAAGTATAGTACCACAATCTGTATGTGGTTACCTTGTTTGCGACTTGTGTACAAAAAGTAAAGACGACTTCCGCATGTGCGAAAGTCGTCTTTATATTCGGCACTATTTATTTAGAATTAACTAGGTGGTATACCTCACTAGTATAACGAACAAATCTAGCGAAGGAGCGACACTAATGAAAGGCAGCCCAATATCGCCGCGTCCTGCGGCAAAGGCTGCACACCCGCATCCTGCAGGCGCCGGAGCAATAAGACCTAGG